>JBAWYM010000007.1:0-43441 GCA_037143575.1 Candidatus Peregrinibacteria bacterium
AAATTCAAACTCCCTAAACTCTTTTAAATGCAGGCACCCGAAATCGAACGGCACCCAAAAACGGCTTGCCGACCGTAGCTCCTCCGCAGAGGAGCGAAGGCTGGAGCCGCCTCGGGGACTTGAACCCCGGACCCACGGTTTACGATACCGTTGCTCTACCACTGAGCTAAGGCGGCTGAAGGCAACCACTGCCTGCCCACCGGAGCACCGCAGTGCGTAGGTGGGAGCTAAGGCGGCTTGCCGCGGGAAACTATAGGGATTCCTCGAGCGAAGCGAAAGAGTGGAAAGAGAGAAAAATACCCCTAGAAGGCCCTTCTAAAGAAACCCCTTTTGCGCTATACTATTTGGATTTCTTCGCTCAAAGCTCAAAGCAAACAGGAAACTAACAACTAACGAACTAATAACCAATAACTCAAACATATACCCACACCCACCATGACCCTCGACGCCTGCATCGCCCACGCAATCCACACCGACCTCGATATCCTCGAGGCCATTCCGGAAGTCCACGATCTCCCCATGGAGGAGCTGGAGCCGTACATCGAGCGCTATGTCGTCGGGGTGCAGAATTCACTGCGGGAGGCCATCCAGGAGCACGGAGAGCCCTATCTGCGCTGCAAAGACGCTGCAGGACTGTGTGCCACGCTCATTCAAGCAGGGATCACCCTCCCCGCTTCGATGCTCCTCCACATGTGCCAGACCATCATGCAGCTCATGACGCTGGATGCGCGGTTCGTGCTGGATACGGATGATGGGAAGAGTTTGTACTTCGTGAAGTTGGTGCTAGCGGCGTAAAGCTTTATTGGCCATTGAGACATTGAAGCATTGGCCATATTTTGCGTGGAGTAATCGCAAAACAGAAATGGACAATAACCCAATGGTCCAATGGACAATCCGTCCGTCTAACGTTTCTGCCACTGCGGCGCCCTTCTCGCTCTCTTGAGACCCGGCTTCTTGCGTTCCTTGATGCGCGCGTCGCGGCGGAGGAAGCCTGCGTGCTTGAGATCGGAGCGGAGTTCGGGGTTGAGGAGGAGGAGTGCGCGGCTGATGCCATGGCGCACGGCATCGGACTGGGAGGACTTGCCGCCACCGACGACGGTGATTTCCACGTCCATCTGATCTTTGAGATTGGCCAGCGCGAGGGAGGCCAGGGCATTCTCGATCTGTATTCCCGTGTCGAAGTACTTCTTGCCGGGAAGCAGGTTCACCGTGAACTCTCCAGAGCCTGCTTCGAAGAGCCGGACGCGCGCGATGGAGGTCTTGCGCTTGCCGACTGCGGAGAAGTATGGCCGCTTCTTGATGATCTCGCTCATGCTTGAAGAAAGGGAAAGGCTTTAGGAAAGGGAAAGAGGAACGGGTTTCTGCGCGGTGTGATCGTGCTCGGTTCCGGCGAAGACATGGAGCCGCTTGAGAGCCTGGGCGCGCAACCGGTTATCCGGGAGCATGCCGTAGATCGCCTTCTCGATGACTTCAACGGGGCGACGCTCCATCATCTGCTTGAGGGGCGTGGCCTTCATGTGGCCGAGGTACCCGGAGTGCTTGAAATACGTCTTCCTCCAGTACTTGGCCTCGGTCATCTTCAGCTTGGCGGCATTGATGATCACCACATGGTCACCGGAGATCATATGCGGGGACCAGTCGGCACGGTTCTTGCCACGCAGGATCATGACGATCTTGGTCGCGATGCGGCCGAGGACCTTGCCATCAGCATCGATGAGAATCCAATGAGGTGCCTGTGGTTTGACGTGCGTGGTTTTCATCGAAGAAATTGAAGGATGGAGAGGATGGAAAAGAATCAAAGGATTATTTCACCGATGCAGGTGTGGAGGGCGACGCAACAATATTCTTTTTACTCTTTTGAATCTTTGAATTCCTTTCCTTCTTTTTCGCTTTCTCTTCGACGACGACGGCATCACCAGCAACCAGCAGGAGATCGACCACCATCGCTCCATCCCCCTTGCGCGACCCCACGGGAACGATGCGGGTGAGTCCGGAGGGAACGCGTGCGTAGCGCTTCACGAAGACTTCCATGATCTTGCGACTGGCGTTCTTATCGGTCACGACGCGCTGGAGATAGCGGATGGCATTCATCGTCGACAGGCGCTTGGCGGCGGCTACGAGCGTATCGACCATCGGACCGATCACCTGAGCGCGCTTCTTGGTGGTGCGTACCTTCTCGTAGAGAATGAGGGACGTGAGGAGGTTGCGCTTGATCATACGAGCATGCGCAGGTTTCTGGGGGAGCCGACGGGAAGCGTTGCGGTGTCTCATGAATGAGGTATTGAAGTCGGATGAGGCGGGGAGAGTAGGGAAGAACGGATCAACTGTCCAACGAGTCGTCGGCGAGTTTGAGGCCACGCTCCGCAAGTGTCTGTTTCACCTCGTCGAGGGCCTTGGCACCGAAGCCACGGAAATTGCTCAATGCAGCCTCGCTGCACTTGGTGAGCTGCTCTATAGAGCCCACGCCGGCATTGATGAGGGCATTGAGCGTGCGGGGCGAGAAGTTGAGGATTTCGATGGGCGTGTAGCTCTCCTTCACGGCGGATTCTCCTCCTGCCTCAGCGGTGACGGGGCCGACGCGTGTGAAGTCCGCGATGAATTCTTTCTCGATGACCTTCTCGGCACTGCTGAAGTACTCGAAGTATCCCTTGAGAAGCTGCGAGGAGAACTGGACAGCTTCCTCTGCGGAGAGCGAACCATTGGTCTGGATATCCATGACGAGCTTCTCCAGATCCGTACGCTGACCCACACGGGCAGACTCGACATCGAAGCGCACCTTCTCTACAGGGCTGAAGATGGCATCGATGTGGATGAGACCGGGCTCGTTCTGCTTCTTGTTGCGCTCGGACGCGGGAGCGTAGCCGACACCCTTCCCAATCGTGATCTGCATATCGATGGAACCTCCCTTCTCGATATTCATTAAGGAGAGATCTTTGTTGAGAACTTCGATATCGGAGGAAACAGTAAGATCACCAGCGGTCACTGCCTTGGGTCCCTTGATCTGCAAAGTAATGACCTCGGGCTCTTTACTGTGCTTGCGCAACTTCAGCTGCTTTAAGTTGAGCCCGATATCCACAACGGATTCCATCACGCCCTTGAGCGCGGTGTACTCGTGCTGGACACCGTGAATGCGCATGGAGAGCGCGGCGGCTCCGGGCAAACTCGAGAGGAGTGTGCGGCGCAGAGAATTGCCCAGCGTCATACCATATCCTGTCGGCAACGGACCGATCGTGACAATAGCGTGCGAAAGATCCCCTTTCGTCACAAGCGTGACGGAGTAGGTGGGGAGACCAATCTCTTCCTGGATGATATGCATGGGACAGGAGAGGAAAGAAGTGAGAGAATCGAGAAAGATCAGCGAAGAAAATTTAGCGGGAGTAGAACTCGATCACCTGACGGATATCGAGACCCTGTTCGGCATCCTCAGGAGTCGGAATAGCGACGATCTCGGCACGGAATGCACCGGCATCGACTTTGAGCCACTTCGGAGGCAGAACTTTCTCGTGTGCATCGGCTATCGGTCCGAAAACCGGAGAATTCTTGCTGCGATCGCGCATGGTCACCACCTCACCCGGACGCATCCGGAACGAAGGGATGGTCACGCGGCGTCCATTCACGGAGAAGTGTCCGTGACTCACGAACTGACGTGCCTGGAGGCGCGTGAGCGCAAATCCTGCACGGTAGATGGTGTTGTCCAGACGTCGCTCCAGAAGCTGCAGAAGGACATCACCGGTCTGACCGGTCGTCTCGGCAGCCTCACGGTAGAGGATACTGAACTGCTTCTCGGAAAGACCGTAGATGTCGCGGGCCTTCTGCTTCTCCTTGAGCTGCTTGGCGTAGGGAGATTGGCGCGTGGCACGATCCTTGGGACCCTTGCCGGGACCGTACGGCTTCTTCTGGAGAATACGATCGTACTTGTCCGAGCCGTAGATGTTCGTCCCCTGCCGTCGGCAGCGCTTGGCTTTGGGTCCAGTATATTTCATAGATTGGGATGAAAGAGGTGTGAGATTTCTAATGGGGGAGCTGGATTCTTTAATGGGGAGCGGGATTCCTTCCCGCGGATAAACAAAGAACAAATTTAGACACGTCGGCGTCCCGTGCGGCGCACACCGCCATGAGGGATCGGCGTCGTATCGATAATCGCATCGAGGTTGAGACCGGCCGTCTGCAGTCCCCGGATCGCCTGCTCGCGTCCAGGTCCGAGTCCACAAACTTCTATCACGACGGATTGCACCCCGAAGCCCTGAATGAGTTCGCAGGCTTTCTCGGCCGTCACTTTGGCAGCATAGGGAGTGGATTTGCGCGTCCCCTTGAATCCGCACGACCCGCTGGAGGCACCGCCGATCTTGTCTCCCTTGAGATCCGTGAACGTCACGATGGTGTTGTTCTCACCGGCGTGGATGCACACACGTGCCTGAGGCACGGTGCGCTTGAGCTTCTTGCGACGAGGCTTGACGGGAGCCTTGGCGTCCGCAGGAGCGGAAGCGTCGGAACCGGGAGCCGGAGTGGTGTGAGCAGAATCAGCCATAGGGGGAGGAATGGATCAGGTCTTGGTTAGCGTGGTGCGTCCGGAGAGTCCGGTCTTCTTCTTGCCGCGCTTGGTGCGCGCGTTGCGGCGGGAGGTCTGTCCGCGAACGGGGAGCTTCTTGCGGTGCCGACCACCTCTCCACGTGCCGATATCCTGTAACCGCTTGATATCCATGGAAACTTTGCGACCCAATTCCCCTTCGATGAGCTCACGCTCAACTCTCGTGCGAAGTCTCGCCTGTTCATCCTCTGAGAGGGCATCCGCCTTCTTGTCCGTAGGGATCTTCACCTCTTTCAGGATCTTGGTTCCGAGCGAACGACCAATCCCCTTGATGTGCATCAGGGCGATGACGATGTGCTTGTGGCCGGGGAGGACGACGCCGGAGATACGGACCATAGGAGAATGTAGAATTGAGAATGTAAAATGGAGAATTGCGGATGGAAAGCTGGTCTAGGGGTTAGAGGAAGGAAAGAATGGAAGGAAGCAAGAGGAGGAATAATTTGAATCATTATACATTCTACATTTTACATTCCGTCTCACGCCCCCTGACGCTGCTTGTGCTTGGGATTCTTGGGACACACGA
The DNA here is from genome assembly GCA_037143575.1 of Candidatus Peregrinibacteria bacterium. Lineage (GTDB taxonomy): Bacteria > Patescibacteriota > Gracilibacteria > Peribacterales > Peribacteraceae > JBAWYM01. The sequence goes on from JBAWYM010000007.1 coordinate 5,112, forward strand.
TGCGACGAACCATCACCCCCTTTCCGCTACGGCGGATCACGAGGCGACAGTCTTTGCAGATGGGTTTCACGGAGGCGCGGACTTTCATGATCGATGGGTGGGGCGGCGGGGAGGTGGAGAACTAGGGGAACCATTGGCCTGCACGGCGGGGAAGCGGTAGACGATGCGTCCCTTATTGAGATCATAGGGCGTCATCTCCACTTTCACGCTGTCCCCCGGGAGGATGCGTACGCGATTCACGCGCATGCGTCCAGCGAGGTGGCAGAGAAGTTCGTGATCTTTGGCCTGATCGCTGGTGATCCGGACGCGGAACATAGCGTTGGGAAAGGTCTCTTCGACAACGCCGATCAATTCGATCACATCCTGCTTGGACACAAAGAGATGGAGGCGGAAGAAAACACGAACGAAAGCCGAGGCACTCTACAGAGCGAATTTGCCCGCATCAAGCATTTCGAAGGGATTTTTCTCAGGGAAATATAAATGTTGTTGAAATATCACAAATTCATTTTATTTTCTGCTCACGAATATCGGCCCTGCAACGATCGAGAATTACTCCTTAAACTTAGCCTTGGAGAGTCTTCATGATCTGATTCCTTGTTTCCTCCCATGGCACGAATTCATCGCAACCCTGATCACTGAGGAATAATTGTTCTTCCCCCCTATCGCCTACAGCTGCATTCGGACGACGTGTATTGATACTCTCCTGATGATCGGGATGTTGAGGATGAAGAGCTCGAGGATAATTCATAAAATGATGCCAAGCATAATCGTTCGTTTGGCCACATCCTATCGAATAACTAGGGACAATAGCGCTCCCTCCATAAATCGTTAAACCTTCGGCTGCAAACTCTGTATCAGCTAGTTGTTTATCGGCTGTGAATCCTTCAGCATCTGGCATGGAATGAATTGAGAAGAAATAGAGGAAAACAACTATGGCATATATAAATAATAGTGTCAATATCCGATCGGTGATTTTCTGCAACATCTCACGTCAAAATCTCCGCCCCATCCTCCGTCACCAGCAGCGTGTGCTCAGCGTGGGATGTGAGCGCGTGATCCGAGACGTAGATCGCCCAGCCGTCTGTCCCCTCGCGGATGGCGTCGCTGCCGGAGGTGATGATCGGCTCGATGGCGATGGCCGTATTGGCGGGGAGAACCGGACCGGTTCCTGCGGTGCCGCTATTGGGGACATCCGGATACTGATGAAGCGTCGTTCCGACCCCGTGGCCCGTGAGGCCCTTCACCGGTTTGAAGTTGTGCCGATGGGCTGCTGCTTCTACGGCAGCGGAGATATCCCCCACTCTGGCTCCCGCCCGCACCTGCTTGATGGCATCGCGCAGAGCTTCGTCGGCGGTTTCTTTGAGCTCGCGGACCCGCGGCGTCACGTTGCCGACGAGCACCGTGACACAGGCATCGGTGTAGAGACCCCCCACAATCACACCGCAATCCAGCGAAATGATATCGCCGTCCTTGAGGACATCCGCGCTCGGAATGCCGTGGACGCAGATATCATTGACCGAAGTGCACAGCGTCCCCGGGAAGCCTTGGTACCCTTTGAATCCCGGAATCCCTCCCTGATCGATGATGAACTTCTCAGCTGCAGCATCGATCTCCTCAGTGGTGATTCCCGGAAGCACGAGTGATTCCACGAGTTTCAAACATTCATGAAGGATCCTGCCGCCACGGCGCAGCGCATCGATTTCCTTGGGAGAGAAGATTTGGAATTTTGACATGGAGGTAGTGTGACAGGGTTTGGTTTGGGAGCAAATCGAATGAGAGTTTTGAAAAGACTTAAGCTGTAAGACATAAGCGATAAGCTTTATCCTGCAGTGCTTTCAGCTTAAAGCTTATAGCTTACAGCTGGCCAACACTCCTGTTATTTCTTCAGCCCCAACACCTTCACAATCTCCCCATACACGTCGTCCATCGTCCCCTTTCCGTCCACCTGCACGAGCTTACCCTGCGCTTTGTACCGCTCGATCACCGGGAGCGTCTTCTCGGTAAAGGTCTGCATCCGGCGGCGAATGATCCCCTCGTCGGCATCATCCTTGCGACCCTCGGCCTTCGCGCGGCCGAAGATGCGCTGCAAGCCTTCCTCTTCGCTCAGGGTGATTTCGATGCAGCGAAAATCCCGACTCGCTTTCTGCATGATGCTATCAAAATCCTGCATCTGATTATCGTCACGGGGAATACCGTCGAAGAGAATCTTCTGCGTCGGTGCACGCCTAGCGATAGCCGCGGAAACGACCTGCATGATGATCTCGTGCGGAACCAATTTGCCGATATCAATGTAGGACTTCACAGTCTTGCCGAGCTCAGAACCGGAAGCCGCAATGGCCCGGAGCTCTCCTCCGGCCTCGAAGAGGTCATAGCCGTAATCTGCGATGAGACGCTTGGCCTGAGTGCCTTTGCCGGAACCTTGGATACCAAATAATACGAGATCCATATCAAAGAATGGGGAAAGAAATGGAACCTTGCCTGCCGGCCGTAGCTCCCGCAGGAGCGAAGGCTGGAATACCGAAGAGGACGAGATCCATGGGAGAAGAGGTAACTGGAAAGTGGAAAGTAACGATGAATCGAACCACACAGAAAATAGCCAAAGACAGCAGAAAATGCTACCGGCTTTTAAAGCCATTCTCGAGAAAATTGTCGTGGTGAGTTATGTCATTCCGAGCCGTGTCGAGGAACGAACCACGACAATTTTTGAGAATCGCAGATTTGTCGCAGTTCGACACGGCTCACTGTGACAAATCTGCTGTGGTCAATGACACATTTGAAAATCCCGAAGTGAGAATATCGCCTACTTCACCGCATTCACGATATCCACGAGCAGCTGAGCTGCCACGGGGGTATCGCCGGACTGGATGCTCCCGGCAAAGGCGAAGAAGACGACGGTGAGACCGATGAAGGCGGCCATGAGATAGCGCTGGCGTTTCTTGGTCATGAGAGGGTGGGGGAATGGATGTGAATGTTCGTGAATAGTATAGCAGTTTTGGGCGCGAAAGGCCATTGCCGTGAACAGTGTTTGAACCTTGATTAAAAGGATTACTGGATTTTCATGATGTTCTTTGAATAGCGCCATCAAGAAATCCTTACAATCCTCTGAATCAAGGTTCAAACAACGTTCCCTTAAATGAGCTTTTCGTAGTCATGAGCCAATAATTGTGCATTCACCTGTCTGATAATCTCCATCACCACCCCGACGACGATGATCAGCCCCGAGCCGGAGATGAGGAGATCGGCGCGGCTGAGGGCCGTGAACTTGGTGAAGATCAGCGGGATGACGGCGATGAGACCGAGGAAAATGCCTCCCCACAGATTGAGGCGGCTACTGGTGCGGCCGAGAACTTCGGCGGTCTGGCGACCGGGACGGATGCCCGGGATGAAGCCACCGCGCTTTTGGATCTGCTCCGCGAGATCGTCAACTTTGAAGGTCACGGAAACGTAGAAATACGTGAAGGCCACCACGAGCAAGAAGTAGATGATGAGGTAAATGACACTCGGATTCTGCGGATTGACGTACAGGGTGATGAAGCTCACGAGCCACTGGAACCGGGGAGCGGACTGGAGGAACTGCGCGAGGATCGCGGGGAACGTGATGAGGGAGACGGCGAAGATAATCGGGATCATGCCTGCCTGATTGAGACGAATGGGGATGCCACCCTGCACACCACGACCGGAGCCCTGATTGGCGTAAGTGATGGGGACGAGCTTGTGGGCATCGGTGAAGAGCACCACGGCGATGAGCATCGCCACAGAGATGAGAGCGAAGAGGAAATACATTCCTCCGTTGCCTCCACCGGAAAGAAAAATGGAGCTCATCGATGCCGGAATACCCGACACAATTCCTGTGAAAATGATCAACGAGACACCGTTCCCCACGCCTTTCTCGGTCATGAGTTCTCCGAGCCACAGAAGGAACATCGAACCGGCGGTCACGTAGATCATCGGGAGCAAAACTCCGGGGAACGACATATCCACGAGTTTGAGTCCGCCACGCGTCAGAAGGATCAGAAAACCGTAACTCTGGATGAATGCCAGCGGAAGGGTGATCCAGCGCATCAAACGGTTGAGCTCCTGCTGTCCCTGCACACCCTCTTTACTGAGTGCCTCGAGCTTGGGGAAAATGACCGTGCAGAGCTGAATGATAATGGAGGCATTGATGTACGGAGAGAGCCCGAGCAGCATGACGGAGAAATGATCGAGGGATCCACCGGTGAGTGCGACGAAAACACCCATCGGACCCGTGGAACCGGCACGCGATGCGAGATATTGTTGGAGGGCTGCGGGGTCGGTCCCGGGAACGGCGATATGTGCGGCGAGGCGGTAGATGAACAGCAGACCGATCGTCACGAGAATACGACGGCGCAAATCTTCGGAGTGCCAGAGTTGTCGCAGGTAGGTGAACATACGAAGGGAATTGTTAGATTGCTGTATTGCTACAGTGTTCGCAAGCGCGACCGGAATGAGGAGAAGACAAAAGAGATATTACTTTACGAGTGTCACGGAACCTCCGGCCTTGATGATCGCCGCCTTTGCACTCTTGGACGTGGCGTTGACCGTCAGAACATACTTCTTGGTAATGGTCCCCTTTCCGAGGAGCTTCACCGGCTTCGTCGTGCGCAAGAGGCGAACCTTCTTCAGTGCAGCAATATCATAGGATCCCGCTGGAAGCTTGGCTTCGAGTGAGGAAAGGTTGAGCGGCTCACATTCGCGGCGCGTGGGATTGGTGAATCCTCCGAGCTTGGGCTGACGACGGATGAGCGGCACCTGACCTCCTTCGAATCCGAATCTCTTCCCCTTGCCCGCACGTGCGTGCTGACCCTTCGTTCCACGACCGGCGGTCGTCCCGCCTCCGGCGGAGGAGCCACGGGCAACGCGCTTGCGCTTCTTCACTGATCCAAATGACGGTTTGAGTGCATGCAACATGATCTTCCGAATGGAAAGGAATACGTCGGGCATCCTAGAGAGAGCGGGGCCAAAGCTCAAGAGAAGATCGGGGGATTTTTCGCAATGAGCATCAGGTAAGCGAAGAGTCCAGCACACATCATCCGGCATCGGAAAATGGAAAATGGAATCCAATCGGTCTACCCTCAAATCAGAATTTTCCACTTTCCACTTTCCATCGATGCGGATCACGAAAACCGCCTCCATCTACGCTCTGCAGGGTTTAGCGCTCTCTACCTGCATCATCCTGAGCACCGGAGTAGCACTGGCAACCGAACCGGTCGTCACACGAGCCGAAGCGGTGATGTACCTGCTCTGGAGTGCCTCCTACCCTGTAGCATCCATCGCCCCCACCGCGAAGAACATCGCTCCGGATGTTCCTGCATCTGCATGGTATGCAGCGATCATGGCTTCAGGACTGCGTGCAGGCATAGTGATCCCGGAGCGCCAAACAGGGAATCTCTCGCCCGATGAAGCGATCACGCGGGGAGAATTACTGATGATGATCGGTCGCCTCTTCAAGCTGCCGCAAAATCTTCCCAGCAATTTTACGGATGTTTCCGACCGTGCGCTCTACGCACCCTACGCCGGTACGGCCAAGCAGTATCAGCTCTTCCTCTTCGTGAGCCCGACCCTTCTCAGTCCCACGCAGGCCGTCACTCCACTCGATGCCGCGGGCGCAGTCCATGCGATTTTCTCGCACTTCCCCACACTGCGGCCCGGATTCCGCGGATCTCCAATTCCCGCTGCTCCTTCCTCCCCCTCCTCTCTCCCGGCAACAACACGATCGAGCACAGCCGCTTCCTCCCGGAAGACAGAGCTCATTCCTATCCGCCCCTCCATTTCACCCCAGGAGAAAGCGATCCTCCAAGTGATCGCCCTCACGAATCACGAACGCTCCGTCGCAGGTCTCCCTCCTCTCAAGCGCAATCAGCTCCTCGAAAGCGCAGCGCAGAAGCATGCCGACGATATGCGCACCCAGGGGTACTTCAGCCACGTCACCCCCGAAGGCAAGAGCTACATCGATCGTATCCGTGCGACGGGGTACTTCACGATCACCGATCCCATCTGCACCTGCCAGCCATACTATGATCTCGGCAAGACTCTGGAACAGCGTTCGGAGACCACCCCCAACTACATCGTGACCAAGGCGCAGCAGATCTGCTCCTGCAAGCCCACATTCTCTGTCGGCGAAAACCTCGCCCGCGGTCAGGCCAATCCCGAAACGGTGGTACAGGAATGGATGGGCTCGGCGCCCCACCGTCGCGCGATCCTCCAGCCGCTCTTCCTGGAAGTCGGCGTCGGCATCGCGGGGGATGTGTGGGTGGAGAACTTCGGAGCGGTGAGGACGAAGTAGGGGCAGGAAGGTAGTGCTAAGGCAAGCACGCATAGTTTTCCTCAACGCTATCTCTGACCTTCCTATCTTAAAGGCTCTGAGAAATGTATGGAACGAATAATCTTGTCAACATCAGAACTACCAACAACATCGTCCCCATGCCAAATCCAAGTAAAATGACTCGGATCTTGCTCTAAAACGTAGTCCCATTGATTACAATGACGATAGTCCCATCCTCTGATCCCATTAATAGTAATAGGATCTATCTCATCCGCAGGACATCTCTGACCATAGAATTCCAACTCGCGTCCAAAAGAAACAAAATCTTTCTTTGAATCCTTTTCCTTCCCGACTTGGAAATCCACAAATTGAGCACCTCTCGGTTTTCCGCGAGTATCATGTGTTTTATTCCAATCCGAAAGGAGCTTGTTCTCTACGGTGATCATAAGTTCTATCACATCTTCGTGGCTTTCAATGACCCACTCACTGGGATAACGAAATGTGATGCCATATTTCTCATTGTTATAGGTTTTCCAATCAGAACCTGTTGCAAAGCTCGATGAGTCCAATGATGAGAGTGATGTGGGCACTCCTTGTGCTTCTTTCTCTGGCGATTGAATTCTTGCACACCCCATGAATAGCAAACTCACAACCGCACACACCGACAAACAATTTCGGAGACACATGCCATCATCTTATCAATAAAAAGTCAGAACAAGTAGATTAAACTTTTCACTTCCATGCGGGAAGCATCCCGCGCTCAGTTATGATTTTACCTTCACCACCGCCGCAATCGCCCGTCCGAAGTCCCCTGCCGCCTCCGCTCCATTCGCGGTAATAATTAAACCATCGACGGTGACGCGCTCGCCGGTGTATTCCGCTTTCGCCTGCGTGAGGATCGCCGCCTGTTCACCATTTGCGTCCCACACGGTCGCACGCTTGCCCTCGAGCACCCGGGCTTTGGCGAGAATCAGTGGTGCGATGCAAATGGCTGCCAGGGGAATCGTTCCATCGAACGCATCGTGAGCGATCCGCAACGCCTCTGGATTGCGGGTATAAGCTTCTGCGCCGGGTCCGCCGATGAAGACCACCGCTTCGTAGTCATGGAAGTTCACACTCTTCATCGACAATGATGCATCCACCGTCCCTCCGAGCTTCCCGAAGCACTTCCCGCCCGCGGCACTGGCGACGGTGATCGCGAAACCGCCTTGCTCAAGTGCCTCGCGCGTTCCCAAATATTCCAGATCCTGATAGCCGGATTGGGCGAGAATGATAAGGATGGGCTTCATGAGGGGATTATAGCAGGACAGAATTTGCAATTTTCTGATGTGCGATTTGCGATTGATGCCCCGATGAACAAATCGCCATTCGCAAATCTCTAAATCGCCAATCTCTTCTACCGTCCCCCGAGATTATCAATAGCCCCCTGACGCTCCGTGGGACGTGCCTCCTCCTTGATCAGTGCTGAACGTGCGGTTTCGATCACTTCAGCATCCTGACGTGCGCCTTTGGTTTCCTGTAACGGCTTCGAGACCGGCACTTCTTCGGATGGCATCCCGCCCTTCCACTTGAGCGCCTGGAGCGCGAGGATCACCGCCTGGGCATTCACGAGCTTGTTGCCGGTTCCGAAGCGCTTGCTCAGAATATCCTTCACCCCGACGTTTTCCAAAATGACGCGCGCGGCACCACCGGCGATGATTCCCGTTCCCTTGGATGCCGGGATCAGACGGATCTTCGCGGCCTTGAACTTCATGTCGATCTGATGCGGAATGGTGCCTTCGATCAGGGGGATCCGGAACATTTTGCGTTTGGCTGCAGTCACCGCCTTCTTCACCGCTGCCTGCACCTCTGTTGCCTTCCCTGTCCCCAAGCCAACCTTTCCCTTCTTATTGCCAACGACCACGATCGCGCGGAAGCGCATGCGGCGACCACCGGCGACCACTCTGGTCACGCGATCGACGGAGAGCGTCGTCTCCTCGAACTCACTCGGCTCGCGGGAGCGACGGTCATTCTTCTTGCGATCTGGGCGGGAGGATTTGGCCATTGGGAGAGGTAAGTGAGGTTTGGAAGAGGTTATAAAGGCCTGAAAGGTTTACCTGTAGCAGTGCGCGATGCTTCGCGCGAGTGATAACAAAAAATTAAAACAATAACCCACCCTCACGTGCCGCCTCGGCAACCGCTTTCACGATGCCGTGGTACGCGTAGCCGTTGCGATCGAAGACGACGGAGGTAATGCCGGCATCCTTGGCCTTCTTGGCGACGAGGGATCCGAGCTTGGTACCACCGGCGACGGAAGGCTTGGCCTTGGCCTCGGTGGTAGATGCTGCTGCGAGCGTCCTGCCCGTGGCATCATCGATCAGCTGAACGTAGATGCAGGCTAGCGAGCGGTACACAGTGAGGCGCGGGCGGGTAGCCGTACCGGAGACTCTTGCGCGGATGCGCTTCTTCCTAGTGAGCCGATGTTGGAGCTTGGTGAGCGTCATGATGCGAAGGATTAAGCGGCGGAAGCACCCTTGCCGACGGCAGCCTTGCCGGCCTTACGGCGAACGAACTCGGTGGTGTAACGAATACCCTTGCCCTTGTACGGTTCGGGCGGGCGGAGGATGCGGATGTTGGCGGCGGTCTGACCGACGAGCTGCTTATCGATGCCGCTAATCGTGATGAGGTTCTTATTCTTCTCGTCCTGCGTTACCGAAATACCCTCCGGAATAGCGAAATCGACAGGGTGGGAAAAACCGAGGCTGAGAGCAAGCTTCTTCGGCTGGATCTGGACCTTGAAGCCCACACCGATGATCTCAAGCGATTTCTGGTAGCCCGTCGCCACACCAATAATCATATTCGCGACGATCTGGCGTGTGAGCCCCTGGCGCGCACGTCCATCATCACCATCATTCAGCCGCGTCACGATCACCTCCTGACCCTCCACCTTCACCGCGACTTCCGGAAGAATGCCGAAGGTCAATGTACCCTTGGAGCCCTTCACAGACACCACATTTCCAGCGACGTTGACCGTCACACCGGAGAGAATAGCCACTGGTTTGCGTCCTATTCGGGACATGGGAATGAAGAATGAAGAATTACGAGATGGTGCAGAGAAGTTCGCCGCCGACCTTCTTCATCCGCGCTTCGCGGTCGGTAAGGAGGCCGTTGCTGGTGGAGAGAATGGCGATACCGTAGCCGCGGAGTACTGGGAGGAGCTCATCCACCGCACGGTAAATGCGCCGTCCGGGCTTGCTGATGCGCTCCAGCGTAAGGGAGGCACGATCAGCCTTGAACGTAACGACGAGTTCCTGCTTGGGCACAATGCCCTCCACTTCAACTCGTCCTAAGAAACCTTCTTTCACGAGGAGTGCACAAAGATTCTGCTTAATGCGAGACCAGGGAGCACGGCACTGCAATCGTCCGACGGACTGAGCATTGCGAATGCGGGTGAGGAGATCGCCGATGGGATCGTTGACAGGAGGCATGAAGTTACCAGGAAGATTTGGTGATCCCGGGGATTTGACCATCAATGGCCAGTTCCCGGAAGCAAATGCGGCAGATTTTGAAGAAACGCATGTAACCGTGGCGACGGCCGCAGAGCGTGCAACGGTTGTAGATGCGCGTGGGAAAGCGAACTTTCGTGCCAGCAGCCTTGGCCTTAAGGAAGGTATCGAGGGCTGCGCGCTGCTTGTTCTTGAGGGCTAATCGAGCCATGAGGAGTGGAAAGTTGTAAGAGGAAAGTGGAAAGTTTCAATTACTGAGCGCGGGATTCTTCCCGCATGAATATCATCTATGAATCTTTCTTGGTACGCGACGGACGGAACGGAACACCCATCAGCTTGAGGAGGGCGCGACCGCGCTCATCCGTCACCGCATTCGTCGTGATCTGAATCTGGAGACCGAAGAGCTTGCCGGCGTCCGGCGGAGGAATCTCGGGGAAGATGGAGTGATCGCGAAGACCGATGGCGTAATTGCCGTGCCCATCGAGCTTCGTGGTCAATCCGCGGAAGTCGCGAATGCGTGGGAGGACGTAGGAGAGGAGGCGGTCGAGGAAGGCCTCCATCGCATGCCCGTGCATGGTGACGATGGCGCCGACGATGAGATTTTCGCGGATTTTGAAGTTGGAGATCGCCTTGCGGGAGCGGGTGAAGACCGGCTTCTGACCCGTGATCTTCGTGATGCACTGTCCCACGTATTCCTGCATCTCTTTGCTATCCATCTTGGAACGATTGATCCCCACGTTGACCATCACTTTCCGCAGGCGGGGAAGCGCGTTCACATTCGTGATGTTGAGCTCCTTCTTGAGAGCTTCAGTAACACTACCACGGAGCCGTTGATGGAGAGATTCGTACTTCATGAGATGTTAGGAACCACGTCCGTGGGCAAAGGAATCGGGCTTGCGCGTCTGTTCGGGGACGGTGTTGTCGGCGGGGCGCGCCTTGCTGTCTTCGATATCCGTCTGGATGGCGTCTGCGCCGAAGTTGATCTTCTTCCAGAAGGGGCTGCGCTTGGGACCGACGACCTTGTCACTCCCCTCTTCTTTTGCGGGCTTCTTCTTCTGATCGACGTCCGCTTTCTCTGCAGAGGCTTTGGCAGTGATGGGGGACTTCTTCGCGGCAACCTTGCCGGCGCGAACGACCTCCCCGCTCACCTTGGCGAAACGTACTTTGTGCCCTTTCTCATCCAAACGCATCCCGATGCGCGTGGGCTTCTTCGTTTTGGGATCGAGGATCATGACGTTGCTGGCGGAGAGACTGGCTTCGTAGCGGATGCGCTGACCGGCCTGCTGCGCCGTCTTCTTCACATGGCGTGTGCGCATGTTGATGTCGCTGATGACGACGCGTCCTTCGAGGACCTTGAGCACCGTACCGCTCTTGCCTTTATCTTTGCCGCTGATGACGAGGACGGAGTCCCCAGCGTGAATTTTCATAGGACGTCAGGAGCCAGGGAAATAATCTTTTTGAATCCTTTGGCGCGGATTTCGCGGGCCACGGGTCCGAAGACACGTGTCCCTTTGGGTTGATCATCGGCACCAACGATCACGCAGGCATTGTCGTCGAAGCGCACGCATCCTCCATCACTGCGACGGATGAGATGGCGCGTCCGCACAATCACGGCACGCTCAATCGTCTTCTTGCGAACAGTTCCGCGCGGAGCGGCCTCCTTGATGGCAACAATGATCACATCTCCTACATGCGCGTAGCGACGGCGACTGCTGCCGAGCACTTTGATACACATGGCGATCTTCGCGCCCGTGTTATCCGCCACGATGAGCATCGACTGCTGCTGAATCATGATTGGGCGGGGGAAGCGGGATCTTCCTTCACTTTCTTGGCTTTGACGCGATGTGCGGTCTCCTCAATGATCGCCTCGTCCTTGATCTCACTCACGCGCGCAACGCGGTTGATGACCTCGGAGATCCGGAAATACTTGCGCTTGCTGAGGGGACGGCACTCCGTGATCATCACGGTATCACCCGGCTGCAGATCCGTGAACGTCGCCGTATCCGCGAGGAATTTGCTGCTGCGGGCGAAGCGCTTCTGGTAAATCGGATGGAAGACCGTACGATGGACGGTCACCGTAACGGTGCCTGTCATTTTGGCCGATGTGATGACGCCTTTTTTGGTTCTCATGATTTTGAGGCCGGAACTGTACTGGGCTTTGATCCTGCATGCAATCGCTCGCGCTGCTTTCTTCCCCATTCGGATTTCATGCGTGCAAATTGCCGTTTATCACGGCGGTAACGTGCAGAATCCTTGTCTTTGCCGAGCTGTACGCCGAGGCGCATCTTCTCGAGGGAGAGCTCAAGTTCATGGAGCTCGCGTTGCAAATCGGATGCTTGCATCGTCTTCAGCTCGGTGGCGGAGGCGTGAGAGGTCATTGGATCAGAGTGGAGGTGATGATCTTGGTGCGAACGGGGAGCTTGTAGGATGCTAGGCGCAGGGCTTCGGTCGCAACAGCTTCGGTAACGCCACCCATCTCGAAGAGAATGGTTCCCGGCTTGACGATCGTCGCATAGTACTCGGGGTTTCCCTTTCCCGATCCCATCGGCACCTCAGCAGCCTTACGAGTGACGGGAGTGTGCGGGAAGACGCGAATCCAGATTTTGCCACCGCGCTGAACGCTGTGCGCGAGTGCGCGACGGGCAGCCTCGATCTGGCGCGCAGTGAGCTCACCGCCAGACTGTGCCTTCAGCCCCACCGTCCCAAATGCGAGCATATGACCACGCGACGCCTTGCCCGAGAATGCTCCTCGGTTGCGGTGTTGCTTCCGGCGCTTGAGTTTCTTCGGTTCGAGCATGGGAGGTTGGAAAGGCTGGAAAGGTTAGAGCGCGATGCTTCGCGCGGACTACACAATACACATCAATTTTTCAACGCGGCCGAATGAATCTGTGCGACTTTCTTGAAGACCAGACCGTGGTATGTCCACACCTGCACACCGATCGTTCCATAGGTCGTGATGGCATGCCTCGTAGCGAATTCGATATTCGCACGCAGTGTCTGAAGCGGAATGTTGCCTTCCTTAAAGAGATCGGTCCGGGCGATTTCTGCGCCGTTGAGGCGACCGGAAACGACGACTTTGATCCCGATGGCTCCTGCCTGCATGGCCTTCTCCATCGCCATCTTCACCGCGCGGCGGTACGGCATGCGACGGACGATCTGCCCCTGGATATTCTCTGCGATGATCGCGGCATTGGCGTCCGGATTGCGGACCTCCTGAATATTGACTTCGAAGGACCCTCCGAACTTCCGCTCGAGATCCTTGCGAAGATCCTCGATGGCTGCCCCCTGCTTGCCGATGATGACACCGGGCTTGCTCGAGTGAATGACGACGGAGGTCTTCTTGTGCCGGTCAATTTCGATGAGCGCAATCCCCGCCTCCTTCATCTTGTCCATGATGTAGCGACGGATCAGCACATCCGAGAGCAGGAGCTCGCTAAACTTTCCGCCGCGCGCATACCACTTGCTCGGCCACATGTGGGTGATCTTGAGGCGGAAGCCGTTGGCGTTTACTTTCTGACCCATAGGGGTGAGGTTGGAGAGGAGAGGAAAGAGGTGAGAGAGGCCTGATAGGTTGGGAAGCTATTGGATAGCTTGTAAAGAAAAATCTATTGCTTGGCTTTCTTTTCTTTGGGGGCACTCCTTTGTACCTGTTTTTTCGCGGGCTGTGAAGCATTCTCCACGCGCTTTGGCGTCGTAGGAGCTTTGGACAATTCAGGTTTGGTGAGCTTCTTCTCGCTTCCTGACTTCTCCTCATCGATCAATCCCAGAACGATATCCAGATGGCTCAGGAACTTGCGCATCGGTCGCACACGTCCACGGGCCATCGGCACTCCGCGACGGTAGGAGGAAGCCTGATTCACGACGATCGTCTTGATATAGAGATCATCGGAGCGCTGCTTGTCGTTGAATGTCGCATTGGCGATCGCGGACTTCAGCACTCCCTCGATGATGCGCGCGGCTTTCTTGTGCGTGTGCTCGAGAGCCGTGAGGGCTTTCGGCGTCGGCATACCACGGACCATCTTGGCGATGACGTTGAGCTTCTTGGGCGCGATGCGGGTGGAGGTGAGAGAGGCGTGCATGATTACTTCGTGGGAGCGGTAGCGGATTTGGGGGCGGCTGCAGCGGTAGCGGCGGCGGTCTGTGCGTCCTGCATCTTGCCACCGTGGACTTTGAATTTCGTCGTCCAGGAGAACTCTCCCAGCTTATGGCCCACCATCTGCTCCGTCACGTAGACCGGGACGAATTCTTTACCGTTGTGCACCGCGAAGGTGAAGCCGACGAATTCCGGTGGGATATCACAGTTGCGTGCCCACGTCTTGATGATCTTCTTCTCACTGGCTTCGACCATCTTCATCACCTTCTGGAAGAGGCGAATATTGATGTAGGGGCCTTTGCGGAGGGAGCGGGACATGAATCGGAGTGGAAAGTTGAGAGTGGAAAGTGGAAAGTGAATATTCCTTTTCTGGGAGCGGGATTCGTTCCCGCGGGTAGTATCACATCATTATTTCTTGCGCGGTTTCTTCACACGTCGGCGGATGATCCACTGGTTGGAAATCTTCTTGGGACGACGGGTCTTCACCCCGCGGGCAGGCTTGCCCCACGGCGTCTTGGGGCCATCACGTAGCCCGATCGGTGAATGACCTTCTCCTCCTCCATGCGGGTGATCGACGGCATTCATCGACTTGCCGAGCACCTGCGGACGGCGGCCCTTCCAGCGTGTGCGTCCTGCCTTGCCGATCGTGATCAGGTTGTGGTCGAGATTGCCGATCGTCCCGATCGTCGCGATGCAGTCTTTGCGCACTCTGCGCATTTCGGATGACGGGAGCTGGAGAAGAACGAAGTCTCCATCCTGACCGATGATCGTCGCTGCTGTACCCGCGGAACGGACAATCTGTCCACCGCGACCCTTCTGGAGCTCCACGTTGTGGATCTTGTATCCGAGCGGAATGTGCTGAAGCTGCATGCAATTGCCCACCTTCACCTTGGTCCGCTCTCCGGCAACCACTTGCGTACCGATTGCCAGACCTTCGGGAGCGAGGATATACCGCTTCTCTCCGTCGACGTAATGAATGAGGGCAATGCGAGCGGTGCGGTTTGGATCGTACTCGAGCGAAATGACCGTCCCGGGGATACCGGATTTGTCATACCGCTTGAAATCAATATCTCTGAGTAGCCGCTTGGCTCCCCCGCCACGGTGGCGAATGGTGATACGGCCGTAGTTGTTGCGCCCGCTGATCCGCTTGCGACCGGATGAAAGACTCTTCTCTGGCCGAACCTTGGTGAGGCCAGAGAAGTCCGCGATCGTCATCTGACGTCGTGCGGGAGTCGTTGGGCGGCATTGCTTGATGGGCATTATTGATTCTTGAAGGTAGTGAGATCGAGCGGCTTGCTCTTCTTCGTGAGCGTGACCATCATCTTCTTCTGCGCCGCACGCTTTTCCATGAGCTGGCCCTGTCCGAAGGGGCGGCGTTTGGCAGTGGTGCGCATCACGCGGACAGCCGAAACTTTCACATCGTAGAAGGATTCGAGGGCGGACTTCACATCGATCTTCGTCGCCGATTTCGTCACCCACAGTGTGTAGGTGTGTCGCGTCTGCGTCTTCAGGCGCTCTGCTTTCTCTGTGACGACGGGGCCGAGGATGATGCGAGAGAACGTCATTATTTTGCTTTGGAAGTCTTCGGAGCTTTCTTGGTTGCCGGTTTTTTGGTGGCTTCTTTCTTCGTCGTCTTCTTCACCGACTTCTTCGCGACCTTCTCAACACTGGCATCTTCTTCAACGACCTCCTCTACCTTCTCCTTCACTCTGGGAGCGGCGAAAATCTCCTCCGCGCGCTTGATTGCCTCAGTGAGGAAGATCACTTTCTGTGAGCGGACGATGTCTTCGGGATTGAGGTAATCGACGAGGATGACCTTCACACGCGGAATATTGCGCATGGAGAGCATGAGGCCTTCGTGCTTGGCCGGGACAACAACGAGGATGTGACGACCGAGTTCGACGGGTAATTTCGTCAGGAGCGTAAAGGCGTCTTTCGTCTTGATCGTCTCCGGATAACTCTCGAGTCCGACAATCCCTCCCTGTTTCGCCTGAAAGGACAATCCGGCGATCAGCGCTGTGCGACGCATCATCTTGGGCATGTTCTTGATGAAGTTCGCATTCTTCTTGGGCCCGAAGGACTTGTTGCCCCCGCGGAAGACGTTGCCACGAATGGCACCATGGCGCGCACGGCCGGTCCCCTTCTGGGCGTAGATCTTGCGCGTAGACCCGGCGATCTCCCACTTCTCCTTGGAATGGGCAATGGCATTGCGACGATTACTCTGCTGGAGAATCACCATCTGGTGGAGGAGACCCTTCTGGATGGGGCCTTCGAAGAGAGATGCGGGCAATTCAGCCGTTCCCGTCTTCACGCCAGTGGAGGAATAGACATCAATGGTCATTTCTTGGAGGAAACAGGAGTGTCTTCGATGGTAACGTATACGGCTGCACCGTTCGGTCCCGGCACGGGGCCCCTCACGGCGAACACACCGGCAGCGGCATCAGTGACGACGACGGGACGGTGCTTCAAGGTGAGCTGATCCAACCCCATGTGTCCTGGCATGCGCTTGCCCTTGAGAATGCGACCCGGCTGGGTGCGCATACCCACGGAACCCGGTTCACGGTGGTGGTGGGAGCCATGGGACATGGGTCCGCGGGTGAAGTGGTGACGCTTGATCACCCCCTGGAATCCCTTTCCTTTACTGACGCCCATGATGGAAACCAATGCGGCTTCCGGCACAACGGTCACGGTGATTTCCGTTCCGGGCGCAAGCCCCTCCAGAGAGGCAACGGGCCATTCCTTCTGCAGTGAATAGCGTGTGTGCTCATTCCCCTTGCGCGTTTTCCACTTCTTGGGATCGATCCCGAGGACCACGGCATCGTAGCCATCCTTCTCCTTGGTCTTGGTCCGGACGACGATATTAGCCGGGACCTTCAGGTACGTTACAGGAACCGCCTCCCCGTTTTCGAGGAAGACTCTGGACATGCCGACTTTGCGGGCAATAATACCGGACATAGGAGGCTGCGGAGGTTCATCTGAACCGTTTGTTCCCTATTCTGTCATCCCGAGCGTTGTCGAGGGATGAAGGGGAAGACGGTCTGGAACGTCGCAAATGCGGTGGACTGAACTCGTGGAATCAATCCGAAAGCGCGGGGAGTCTATGGAGTATGCAAGGGGAGGTCAAATGGAATCGCGGGGATTTTTGAAACAAGGAAAAGCTAGACATCACTAGCTTTCAACGTTCGGAGCCTTCACAACTTTTCACCTTGAGTCTCCTCCTCCGTTCACAGACAAAAGTTTCCCACTCCACTCCCTCAACTTCTTGAGCACTTCATCCAACCACTTGCTTTGCCGGACATCCACGGTGCAATCCGCACCGGCCTCGGCTAATGCAAAAGCAGAAGGTGCATCCTCCGAATCTGAACCGTACAGAGCGAGAACCATTTCACACTTCTCTGCCAATGCGGTAATAAGGTCGAGAACCTGTTGTCTATCGAGCTTCTTTCCATCGGACCCATCCACCTCCGTATCGACGAGCACGAGCTCAGGGGCATACTCATTCATGTTTGTAAAAACCCTCACACTCTCAGGAGTGCTGGCAAGAAAAAATGTTCCATATAATTCATCCCGCAATGCCTCAATCAGACCTTGTAAACGTCCCCCTTCCACAGATTGCACGATAAGAAGGGAATCGATGGTGGGAGTAAAAGGTTGAAGATCATCGGAAGGATCATTGTCAGATTTGCTCATAAATAGGAGAAGAAAAATGGAGCCGATTCTCTTCCTTCGTGACGCTGTGTCAAACGGATCGGGAAGAATGTAGAAGCCCCCTGTCCGAACCATGATTCAAAGGATTATTGGATTTTCTTGATGTTCTTCGAATGAACGCCATCAAGAAATCCTTACAATCCTCTGAATCAAGGTTCAAGCTCCCTTCCATGCTCTTTCCCCTTTTCCACTTCCCCTCTATCCTCTCCATCATGGACACCTTCCGATTGCAAAAGGCCGAGAAACTCCGCGCACAGGGCAAGAAACCCTTCGCGGCTTCATTCAAACGGTCCGCATCACTCAGCGAAGCGAAAACTCTCAGCGAAAAAGAAGCCTGTGCAATCGCCGGGCGCGTCGTGCTCTTCCGCAGCATGGGAAAGATGACTTTCGCCACACTCCAGGATCACACCGGGCGCATGCAGATTTCGTTCAAAGAAGATGTCGTCGGGAAGGATCTCTACAAGGATGCCCTCTCACTCATCGACCTCGGCGACTTCATCGGCATCAGCGGGGAACGGTTCACCACGCAGAAGGGCGAGCCGACCGTGATGGTGAAAGAATGGACGATGCTCACCAAGGCGCTGCGCCAGCCGCCGGAAAAGTGGCACGGCATTGCGGACCGTGAAACCGCGTATCGGCAGCGCTATCTGGATATTCTGAGTAACCGTGAATCCTTTGAGCGTTTCCTCTTCCGCTCAGCCTTCCTGAAGGCGCTGCGGAAATACTACTGGGAGAATGGCTTTACCGAAGTGGAGATCCCCGTCCTGGTGAACTCCGCTTCCGGTGCCCTCGCCGCTCCCTTCACGACTCACCACAATGCCCTCGATCTCGATGTGTACCTCCGCATCGCGCTGGAGACCCATCAGAAGGAATGTCTCGTGGGAGGATTCGACCGCACCTTCTCGCTCGGTCCGGTATTTAGAAACGAAGGCATGGACCCCAGCCACCTGCAGGAATTCACCATGTGCGAGCACTACGCCGCCTACTGGGACTACCGCGACAATATGCGCTTCACGGAGGAGATGCTCTGCTCGCTCATGCAGAAGACCCGCGGAACGACTGTGGCGAAAATCCCGAACAGGGATGGTGCAATTGTGGAAGTGGACTTCGGCGGGGTGTGGCCTAGGATCAGCATGCGCGAGATCATCAAGCGCGACTGCGGCATCGATTATAAGGACTACAGCACTGCCGATGCGTTGCGCACAGCGATCAAAGGAAAGAAGATCGAGCTCGATCTGAACATCGATGCTCTCAGTCGCGGGACGCTCATTGATCAACTCTACAAGAAAGTGAGTCGACCGAAGATTACCGCTCCAACCTTCATCACCGAGCATCCCATCGACCTCTCCCCGCTCGCGCGGAGGAATGATGATGACCCCAGCATCACCGACCGCTTTCAACTGGTGGTCGGAGGATGGGAAATCGTGAACGCATATTCTGAGCTCGTGGATCCTGTGGATCAGGCGGCACGGTTCGCATCTCAGGCCGGTGCGAAGGAAGCGGGCGATACCGAGGCCCACGGCAAGGATGACGAGTTCGTCACGGCGCTCTCCTACGGCTGCCCACCCTGCTCCGGCTGGGGCATGGGCATCGACCGGATCGTGGCGCTCCTCACGGCGCAGGAGAATCTGAAGGACGTGGTGCTGTTCCCGTTGATGAAGCCCGAGGAAAGGAACCAAAGGATGGAAAAGAGTGAGAAGATGGAAAGGATGAATGATCTGCAATCAAATGTATTGTCATCCCGAGCGGAGTCGAGGGACGACAATACATCACATGAAATACGGTCTGCTGAGGAACTCATCGCCGACGAGAAGACCAAGCGCTTCGTCGCCGTGCTCAATAAGAAAATCGAACCAGGCAGGCTGATGAATGCGCTGGGACACATGGCCGTAGGGCTCGGTGGTGGATCGGGGAAAGCCGAAGAGATGCGCTTCTCGGCGTACCTCGACAAGGACGGCGGCGTGCATCCCAAGATTTCGGATTACCCCTTTATCGTGCTCAGAGCAGATAACGCCAATCAGATTCGGACAGTACGACAAGAAGCCATCAACCGCGGCATCCCCTTCACCGACTTCACGGACAAGATGACGGTGGGGACGGCACATGAACAACATCAGAGTATGGGAGCCACACCCGAAGCGGAGCTGGAATATTATGGGATCTGCCTGTTTGGGAAAACGGAGGAGATTGCGGCATTCACGAAGAAGTTCTCGCTGTTTAAATAATTTACCATTTCCAATTTTCAATTATTCATTCGTTCCGCGGGAAAGAATCCCGCTCCTAAGAATAAGGGATCCAGCTCCCACAAACAGACAAGCAGCTCACCGCTCATAGCTCAAAGCTCACAGCTCCATCCCTTCCATCTCAACCCATGACCACCCCAACACTCTTGCAACATGCTGAATACGGCCATCTCCTCCCCGCCGCCCACGGTCTCCTCATGCAGCACGCGGACAAAACCCGTGCCCATCTCTTCGCTACCGGTGCGGCTATGGAAGCCTTCGCGAAGAAGTTTGGTGGGGATCCACAGACGTGGAAAGTCGCCGGCATGCTCCACGATCTGGACTGGGACAACCTCGAGAAGGATATCGAAGCGCACTGCGGGATGAAGCTCGAGGAACTTCTCAAACCCATCGCGGCTCCGGCCGAACTCCTCGCCGATATCCGGGCGCATTATCAGGAGAAGTACGGTGCTGCCCACCCACTCGAAAGCATGCTTAGAAAATGTCTGTACGCCGTGGATGAACTCACCGGCTTCATCATTGCTGTTGCTTTAGTCCGACCCAGCAAGAAAATTGGCGACGTCGAAGTGAAGAGCGTGACGAAGAAACTCAAGGACAAGACCTTCGCAGCCCAAGTGAGCCGCGAGCAGATTCTGCAATGCGAACCGCTCCTCGGGATGCCGCTTCCCGACTTCATCGCGGTGACGCTGGAGGCGATGAAAGGGGTGGCAGAGGAATTGAGATTGTAGAAGGAAGCGCGGGAAGGAATCCCGCTCCTCATGAAAGAATCCCGCTCCTCATGAAAGAAATTCCAATCCTCATGAAAGAATCCCGCTCCTCCAATTTTCCAAATCCCTAATATACCAATCCCTAATCCCTCTTCCTCCGTCTCGTCCACGCCCATCCTCCGGCAATTCCCGAGGCGATGACGATGAGCACTCCCGGGCCAGTTTTACCGGCCGTTCCCGATGGAGTCGTCAGGGGTGATAGAGAGGCGCGGAAAGTATTCAGATTTGGCGTCAGGGGAGCCGAGGGAAGATCGCGCTGAACATGAGCAGACGACGAAAGCTGTTGCGATCCCCGTGCAAGCATCCTCTCAGAACCCTGAAGAGGAATCACGGGGGGGATGAATTGCCCCTTCGTCTGAATGATCGTCGAGAGAATCATGAGTGTGCACGAGGCGGAGCATCCGGAATTCGCCCTTCCATTCTGATCGCCGCTATCACATTCCTCCGGCGGTTCCTGGATACCATTACCGCAGAGTGTTCCTGCGGCGACGACCTCTGGTACAACCGACCCACGGCATCGGCAGGAGGAGAAATCGCACGTCTGATCGGGGCCAGTGCAAGCCTGATTGACCTCACACTGCTCCCCAGGATCGATCGTTCCATTGCCGCAGATTTCCTGCTGCTCACAGCGACAATGCGGGAAATCACAAGCCCATCCAAACGCACAAGGAATGCCCACTTCGCACTGTTCACCGATCTCGAGTGAGCCGTTACCACAGGCGGTTTGCAATGATGGAACGACACACTGGCAAGAGGAAAGTTTACAGGCTTTGGATGTATCGGCGCAGGGGGAACCGATATCACACTGCTCACCCGTATCGAGCTTGCCATCCCCGCAATGATTGGCCTTCGGCGCACAATGGCAATGCGCCAAGTCACAAATTGCACCACTACTACAGGTATGACCGATGTCACAATCCTCACCGGCATCTATCTGAGCATTGCCGCAAGAGTTATATGTCCCTGACGGTCCTACGGTCACCGAATATATCTCGAGTGCTTTGCACGAGCAGGATGCAAGATTACATGCTTGATTGCTACTGGCGCAGGGATGTCCGAGTTCACAATCCTCTCCGACATTCAATACTCCATTTCCGCACAGCGTCGTCGGCAATCCCAGACATTTGCACGTGGCACGGTTGCACGCCTGACCTGCGAGGCACTGGGAGTCATTCTCACACTGTTCGCCAGATTCCAGAGCACCATTCCCACAGACCGGAACGACGACACACTGGCACCCCTGACAGGTCTGCCCACTCGGACAGGGCTTGTTAGCTTCGCAGACTTCCCCTCGCTCCGCAACGCCATTCCCGCACAGAGGAGGATTCTCACACGTGCAATTGCTACATACTTTTCCAGAGGGACAGGCTATGCCGGTTTCACACTGCTCAAGATTGGTTTTCTTTCCGTCACCGCACGTGCCTCCAGCAGAAGGAACACACTGGCACTGCGTATTACACACCTTCCCCGAAGAACAGTCTGTATTACGTTCACACTGTTCTCCCTCTGCACTATTCACGATGCCATCTCCACAGCGAACGAGAGGGAAACAGTGACAGGATGAACAGTACTGATTGGTTAAACAGGAAAGACCAGTTTCTCCGCACTGCTCTCCGAGATTCACCAGACCATTGCCGCACACCCCTCCTCCAGACGATGATTGTGCTGTCGTTACCGAAGAATAAAACGCAGTGAACTGCACAACGCATTGACCGTAGACGAATGCCTTCCCTGCGCCGCAGGAGACTGTCGATACTGATGATCCGCCGGCTGAGACGGCGCAGTGGCATGTGTGATCGCACGTCTGACCCCCCGGACAACACACGCCGATCTCACAGGTCTCCGTTCCCTCGAGGATGCCATCGGGGCAGGACCCGCCGAAGGGAATGGGAGTGTCGGGAGCGGATGAAGTCCCACCGAAGGGAATAGGCGTGTCGGGAGCCAAAGAAATTCCACCGAAGGGAATGGGAGTGTCGGGATCTGATGAAGTTTCACCGAAGGGAATGGTGGTATCGGGAGTCGATGAAGTCGCGCCGAAATGGATAGGAGTTTCGGAGCAGTCTCCTGAGCAAGAAGTGAAGCTTTCCCCTGCGTCACAAATGCCATTGCCACAGAGATCCGATGCTACGGAGGAAGTGGACGCTGAGGATTCGCCGAACGGAATCGGCGTTTCGGGACAATCCGTGGGACAGAAACCGAAGTTTTCGCTTGAGTCACAGACACCATCGCCACATGCACTGATAATGATAGAATTTGCAGGACTACTCGATGCTGCGCTCCGGGGAACACACACAATACAATTCCCCGAACAATTCGGAATGCCCGGATCCCCGCAGGTTCCCGTGATGGTATGCATGGTGTTCGGAGCACAATCAATGCCAAAAAAGCGACATTGACTGTCCATCTGACACATGCCCGTCACGCATCCCTGATATCCACTTGATGAGACGACAGGACAATCATTGGGGCACGTTTGATTAGTCTCGCCAGAATCGCAGGTACCGTTGCCGCACACTACTGAAACAAGAGTGCAATCCCCCGGACAAGAGGCAGGCGTCTCGCCGAGATCACAAATACTGTTACCGCACACCACAGGGGCAACAGAATCTGCGAATGGGACTGAGCTGACACTTCTCCATCCGTTGGTATTCGAACAGTATGCAACGGCACCTGCACAATCCGATGACCATCCATTCGGCACCGCCCATACTCCATTGTCACAACAGAAATTCTTCATAACAGGAGTCCCTCTCAAATAACATTGGCTGCAGGTTCCTGCTGAGGCTGCCTCACAATACTGCGTCGCATCGGGATGCAGAATGAGACGAGGACAACTCGATGCTCCCATCTGTCCCCGAAGACGAACAGACGATGACACATTCAATGCCACTACAACCACGAGGAGCGATCCTAGGATCCACGGCCGATAGAGAAGAGGAGAAATGTTCACAAAGATCAGTGACACTGACATGTGGAAACACCACACGTTTGACCTGATGGGCAGCACACGCCCACTTCACAATCTTCTCCGGGCTCCAAAATCCAATTGCCGCAGACGGGCGTCACCGAAGAAACCGAAGAGGCAGGTGCTGCCGGAGAAAAACACTGACAGGTGGCGAGATCACACTGCTTGGTGGAATCCGCACAGGAGATTCCCTGCTCACACTGTTCAAGACCTTCGACAATCCCATCGCCACAGGTTCCAGACGCTGCAGTAGACGACACAGCAGAATCGCCGAAAGGAATAGGGGTATCATCGCAATCTTGAGGACAATCACTCCTGGATTCTCCTGCATCACACACACCATTCCCGCAAAGACTCCCAGACGGAATGCATTGGCACTCCGGAACACACTGCTGCCCCGCATCACACGCAACACCAATTTCACACTGCTCTGCTCCTTTGAGCACACCGTCACCACACTCTACGACGGCACCGACCTGTCCGCGTAAGACAAAAGAAGGATAAGCGTTCAATACGATGGCGACCGCCAAGAGCGATCCCAGGATCCACGGCCGATGGAGGAGAGGGTGAATGGTCACGCTGGAGGGAAGGAGAACGTCTTCATAAAGTAGGAGGTTCTGTTATGCAAGATTGACTCCATGGAGGTTGGCCATTGGCGACTCCACAATTATTCAGGTCGCCGCACAGCCTCGTCTGTAGACCAGCGGTACATATTCCCCAGGCGTAGCACTGCCAATACGGCGTGCAATTCGCAGCACACGATTGACTTTCCACGGGCTTATTCGTCGTATCACCGCAGTGATTATTGTCATAGCACGTTCGCGACTTCATCTGATTCGGATCAAATGAGTAACCGGGCGGGCAACCGTTCCAGGAAGAGCAAACCCAGAATGGAGTACAGGTTCCTGAGGTACTCCCCGTGCACACCTCTGACTCCGGAGGCTTTCCATCACTCGTTCCACACTGCGCAGTATTCGTACACGTTCGTCCCCTCACTCCACCCACGCAAGCCCCCCAGGTATTGCACTGCCAGCTCGGACTGCAGGGAGCACTACTGGCTGTCAGTACAAGGATATCGGCAGGGCACTCTCCCGCAGGAATCTCATTCTTCTGTGACTGTCCGCGAACAGTGACGTAGGGCGTGCACGCCGCACCTGAATCCGGACAGAGCTGCACACGCTGGCCTGGCACAACTGCGAACATACCGGACGTATTGAAACCGGCAATCCTCTCCCATCCGTCGCTATTCCCTCCGTAGATCTTCTTCGTGTCGTCTGTACTCCCCTCCACCATGAGTGTCACCGTTCCGATACCACTTCCCACTCTATATTCGATCGTGAGTGAATGAGCACCGAAAATACTCACATTGCTATCCGCATAGGCTCCACGGAGCACGAGCAAATCAGAGGGGATGACTGACGGAGCATCGACCGGACAGGGAATTGCCGAGGGCAATGTGGTGGTATCGATGGAGGATGATGGTGGTGTTGTTGTTGTATCGGTGGAAAGTTCAGTCTCTGTAGAAGGAACATCTACTGTCGGCACAGTCGATTCGCACTGACAAGTCTTGATGTTGCAGATCAGTCCTTCGCTACAAGCGACGCCAAATTCACACTGTTCAGAAGAATCGAGGCGGTAATTCCCACAGAGTGAGCACTGGCATCCATGGCAAAATTGACCGAAGGGACAGCTGAGACCGGGCTCTCCACACTGTTCACCGGGCTCTGGAATATCATTGTGACATACAGGTATCTCGTCACGAGAGGCGGCAGAGGAAGCGGTAGGACAACTATTGCCACAATCGATACACTTTTGAGAACAAATATCAGCGGCATGTGCCTGCCATTCGCTCGTAGTCTTGCAGCTGCCATAATTGTAAAGATGAGCCTGAGCGTCACAGGAACACTGAATATTGACTGACAAATAGGTATTGGCGAATTGGTTACAGACACCACTGAAGGTCACACTCGTTACACAGGATGGGCAGTTTCCCGTCGCCGCAGTGGAAGAAGAGGAATCAGAGATCAGCAGATCAACGGGGCATTGCCCCGGGGGCGGCGCAAAGAGTTGAGGAAGCTTTGCGCTCACCGTGACGAATACAGAACAGAGCCCACCGGTGAAGCAGAGACGGATACGATCGCCGGGGACGATAGAAGGATCACCTGCGGCCGGGTCCAACGTCACAACCTGCGCCACAGACCATCCCGTATTATTCCCCATGGTCGTGGCGAACATTTCCGATATGCCTTCCTTCTGAAGATACGTTGAATGAGCTCCGCCGTTGCGGTAATACACCGTGAGCTCGCTTCTATTTCCCGAAATGTTCCCGATACCCGCAGCCTGGAGAACAAGGATGTCAGAAGGAATGGGTGTGGGAGCCTGAGAAGGACAGCCGAACGTCGTTTCACAGAGACAGTTACGACAGGTTTGGCCACTCGCACAAACCAATCCGGGTTCATCGCATTGTTCATCGGCTTCAGCAATAGTATCCCCGCATAGCGATGAAACTACCTGACCGGAGATCAGCAGACGTCCTCCACGCATTCCCCATAACGTTCCCCCGAGTATAAGGAGCATTCCTGCAACGAGAGCCAGAGAACGGTAGCGCGATCTAGACACCATCAATTGTGCTCGAGTGTAGCACCGATGGGAGACTGTGAGTACAGGGAAGCCACGGCAGGAAAACGACAGCCGAAGAATTTGCGATTGCCTGATTTGCTATTTGCGATTGACCACTGCCTCTGCGAAAATCGCCAACCCGTGGTGAGCCTGGACGAACCATCGCAAATCTACAATCGCAAATCAAGCGTCCCCGTCAAATCTCAACTACCGCCTCCCTCTCCGGCTTCTCAATGCGCATCCCCGGTCGTGATGCGGCCATACGCCCTGCCAGCGCATCCATCTGTTCCGGCTCTCCGTGGACCAGCACGAGTGTCTGTAGCCCTTTCGGATGCTGGATGAAACTATCGAGATCCGCCATATCCGCGTGACCGGAGTACGCCGCGATGCTCACCATCTCCGCACGCTTGGCATACAGGCGGTCGAAGATCTTCACCTGTGACGTCGCGGGATCCATGATCTTGCGTCCAAGGGTGTGCTCCGCCATATAGCCGACAGCAACGATGCAATTGCGCGCGTCCTCGATACTGTTTTTCAAGTGGTGACGAATGCGCCCCGCTTCGCACATGCCCGACCCCGCCATGATGATCACCGGCCCCGGAAGCCCGTTGAGCGCTTTGCTGTCGTCCGCCGTCTCCGAGATGTGGACGAGGGAGAACTGAAAGGGATTGTGGGCTTTGGACAGAAACTTCTCGAACATCGTCTGGTCGTAGCACTCCGGATGCTTCATGAAGACTTCGGTTACCTTGGAAGCCAGCGGGGAATCGACGTAAATGGGGACGGGTGGAATCTCCTTGGCATCCCAGAGGAGATGGAGATCGTAGAGAAGCTCCTGAGTCCGCTCGAGGGAGAATGCCGGGATGAGCACTTTGCCGCCACGATGGGCGGTACGGACGATCGCTTCCTTGAGATGCTCCTTCGCAGAGCCGATATCCTCGTGCTTCCGGTCGCCATACGTACTCTCACAGATGAGCACATCGACATCGGGCATGGGGGAGGGATCGCGGATGATGGGGAGCATGGACCGTCCGAGGTCTCCGCTGAAGCCGACCCTCGTCGTCTTGCCGTGCTCCGTCACTTCCAGCACGACCAGCGCCGCGCCGACGATGTGCCCTGCCTCCAGAAACTGCGCCCGCACTCCGTCGCAAACGATGAACCATTCGTTGTAATTCTGCCCGATGAAGAGCTCGATGCACTCCGTCGCGTCCTTCATGGTGTAGAGCGGCCCGTCCGATGCCAGCATCGACTCTGCGAGGTGCTTACGGAAGAACTCCTCATCCTTTTCCTGGATGTACCCGCCATCCATGAGCATCACCTCAGCCAGATCCCGCGTCGCATAGGTGGAAAACACCGGACCGCGGTACCCTCTCCTCCACAGAAGTGGAATCCTCCCCGCATGGTCCATGTGCGCATGAGAAAGAATGACGGCGTCGATGACCTTCTCCGGATCGAACGTGAACGTGGCATTCTTCTCCGCCGCCTCACTGCGCTTCCCCTGGAAGAGCCCGCAATCGAGAAGGATGTGCTTGGTGCCCGAAGCCGTCTCGATCTGCAATTCGTGGCAGGAGCCGGTGACTTCCCGGGCTGCGCCGTGCGGTATAAATTTCATAAATCTGAAAGGGGAAACAAGTAGAGCTAGAGGCCCCGCGAAGCTCCAACCATAAAGAAAATAAAGAGAGCGAAGTGGGGACGGGCTGAAGCGAGGGAGATAAGTTTCATATTGGTAATATACGGTATCAAGACTATTGACTTATATGTGTTATTTATTATTATACAGTACTATTTCATTCCAGACAATCTATGAGCGAAAATCTCGGAGAAGGCCCTGCAAATGAAGCAACCCCCGCAACTTCTCCCCCCACTGAGGCCCCGCCTGCGTATTCATACGGAAAAGTCCTTCAAGAATGCGATCTCATTCTAAGTGCCAGTGATGATGATATGAACGTAGCTCGAGGTGTAGTGACTTCGTCAGGTTTTTTCGCAAAATACCCTGAACCAGAGCGTATTCCTCTCGTAAGAGAGATATTGCGCAGAGGTATTCTCGGAGGGGAGTTCTACGACTTACTCGGATTATGCCACAATGATCTGGCAAGAATGCAGGATACTCTCGCTCCTGCAGAATCAGAATTCCCAACCCGGGATAACTTGATGCTCTTGATCGAAGTGGCCCATAGGAGGAGGGAGAAAGGAGAATTGACTCCGGCAAAAGCAGACGAAATCCAGCAGGCAGCAATGCATATGCTCTGTATTCTTTAAGAACGCATTGTCCTTATAACCCAACAGAACTAAGTAATGCCGCTTTTTCTACAGGAAGAAGAGGGCGGATCTTCCCCGCTGCAAGCTCAGAATCTTGGAGCGTCATAATCCTCGTCCGCACCAGCTTCGTCACCTCGCCTCCCACCTTCTGCACCATCCGGCGAATCTGGCGGTTGCGGCCCTCGGTGATGGCAATGGAAAACACCCGCGGCCCGATGCGGCGGACGACTGCCGGCTTGGTCATTTCGTCGAAGAGCCGCACCCCTTCGCGGATCTTCTTCAGCTGACCCTCGGTGATGGCATCGGCCACAGTCACCTCGTACTCCTTCTCGTGATCGAACTTGGGATGCGTCAATCTGTACGCTAAAACACCGTCGTTAGTGAAGAGAAGAAGCCCTTCAGAATCCTTGTCGAGACGGCCCACAGGATAGATCTTGCCCTGAAGGTTCTTGGGCAGAATGTCACGAACGGACAGAGCCGGAGCTTCAGGCACTGGTTCCAACTTCCCTTTCAATCCTTCCATTCCTTCAATTCCTTTCCATCCTTCGATATTGGTCGTCACCACCCCCACAGGCTTATGCATGACGTAGTACAGCATCTCCTGCCGTGCCTTCATCACCTCACCATCCACTTCCACCAGATCGCTCTCGGGATCCGCCTTCTGGCCCAGAATCGCCACAACGCCATTCACCTTCACCAAACCGGCAAGGATGTATTCCTCGGCCTTGCGGCGGGAAGCGATGCCGCGGGCGGAGAGGATTTTCTGGAGGCGTTCGAGCATGGCGACATGTTACACTTTCACTGTACAAGCGTCCCATTCGATTCCCTTATTCTCATGATCACATTCGACGACTTCAAAAAGCTCGAAATCAAAATCGGTAAGGTGAAATCCGTGGAGAGAGTGCCAGATACCGACAAGCTCCTGAAATTTATCTTCGACGTCGGATCAGAAGAACGACAGATCATGGCAGGCATGGCAGAATTCTTCATCGATCCCTCGTCATTAATCGGAAAAGAAATGCCGATTCTGATGAATATCGAGCCACGGTCATTCAGGGGCTACCAAAGCCACGGGATGATTATCGCGGCTGATGTCGGCGGGCATCCGATCCTTCTACATCCTGAAAGGGAAATCCCTGCTGGAAGCATCATACGATGATGGAATTGTGATGCTCTCAATAAAGAAAAGCACGTACAACCTCCCCCTAACCCCCTCCTCCCTTACAATACGAATGTTGAGCTTTTTCGCTGCCTTGATTGATGGGATCGAGAGGAGGTGGAATTGTGTGCTGTTTGTTGTTTTTCTCGTCGAAGAAACAAACACCTACAAAACACACACAGTCCCTTCTCCCTTCCTCAAAACGATCACAAACCAAAACGCCCTCAACACGCTTAGAGCGAGGAGGGAGAAGGTTAGGATGAGGGATGCGGGCGGAGAGGATTTTCTGGAGGCGTTCGAGCATTATGAGATTAATTCATAGTGAGTATACCCAATATCTCGCATCCGAGCGTAGACATGTCTGGCTATTTTAAGTACTTCTGGACTGGCAGGTGCGCTCACAATCTCTTGCACATTCTCAAGGTCAAACTGATCCTCAGTAAGAATTCTATCAATCGTCTGATGGAATTGCCTTCTCGTCTGTCCAAGAAATATCTCACTACATAATGACTTTTCTCGATCCCATCTTTCCTGATCGAAAGAAGTTCCAATGCTCCTTGATCGAGCTTCGTCTTCCACTCCAAACGGCGATTGATCATATCGTTCCGCAAACCCCCGATACAATCTTGATGCATTCTTTTCCCTGCCCCATTCCACCCATAGTCGATAGAAACCACCGGGCAGATGACCATGGAAATTATTGATATCCATAGTTTCCGATTGCAGATCTGGAAATTCTGAGTTTGACACATAATATATTTTATACTTTGATTATATTAAATCAATCACAAAACAAACAACCCTCAACACGCTATTCGCGAGGAGGGAGAAGGCTAGGTTGAGGGACGAACGAACGCAAGGTTCTGGCACCCCACTACGCTCCTGCGGGAGCTTCGCGGGGCAAGCCGACATTCATAGAAAAGATAGCAACCCCAAACCAAATAAGCCCTCAGCTCTCCTAAAAAGGGAGCAAAAGGCATGATCATCAGTTATCACAACAAACGCAAGGTTCTGGCACCGACCTACTCTCGCAGCCACAAGGACTACTACCATCGGCGCTGGTGGGCTTAACTGCCGTGTTCGAGATGGGAACGGGTGTGACCCCACCGCCAAAGGCACCAGAACTCTACGTTCGATCATGAAAGGAACCGGTACGCATTCCTGCAAACGCAGGTGTGTGCGCACATCTTGCTCGCCCTCCCCTGTACCGTAAAGTACAAGGTCGGCGACACGTAAACAGCCCGCCCCGCGAAGCTCCCGTAAAGGAGCGAAGTGGGGCAACTCTTCACGGTAAAGTGAAAAGCGGAAAAACGTTCGATTGCCCATTCGTACCACTCGGCTGAGTGCATTACTGCACGTACACCTGTGGCCGATCTAGCCGGTCGTCTACCGGCGGGCTTATGGGGAAACGATATCTTAGGGGGGGCTTCCCGCTTAGATGCTTTCAGCGGTTATCCCTTCCGAACATAGCTATCCTGCAGTGCCGCTGACGCGACAGCAGGGTACACCAGAGGTTCGTCCACTCCGGTCCTCTCGTACTAGGAGCAGCGCCCTTCACGTTTCCAGTTGATCACGGAGGATAGAGGCCAAACTGTCTCACGACGTTCTGAACCCAGCTCGCGTACCACTTTAATTGGCGAACAGCCAAACCCTTGGGACCTTCTCCAGCCCCAGGATGTGATGAGCCGACATCGAGGTGCCAAACCGCTTCGTCGCTGTGGGCGCTTGGAAGCGATCAGCCTGTTATCCCTAGAGTAACTTTTATCCGTTGAGCGACAACCCACCCACGTGGTGAGAGCACTATTAAATGCTCAGGTTGCCGGATCACTATCACCGACTTTCGTCTCTGCTCGACTTGTAGGTCTCACAGTCAGGCCCACGTGTGCGATTACACGACCGCGCCGATTTCCATCCGGCGCTAGTGGACCTTTGCGCGCCTCCGTTACGCTTTAGGAGGCAACCGCCCCAGTTAAACTACCCGGCAAGCACTGTCCCCTCTGGAGTGTATGCCAGAGGGTGAGCATCGTCAGAACGCAAGGGTGGTATCTCAACGACGACTCCGCCGAAACCGAAGTCCCGACATCAGAGTCTCCCACCTATCCTGCGCAAGCAAACTAACAATGCAATGCCAGCGTATAGTAAAGCTTCATAGGGTCTTTTCGTCCTTCCGTGATCTACCTGGCATTTGCACCAGGATTGAAATTTCACCGAGTCTTGCGTCGAGACAGTGCCCAGACCGTTGTACCATTCGTGCGGGTCGGAACTTCATGGGTAACTATTGACTGTTAACAGTTAACAGTTAACTGTCAATTGTCTATAGTTGGGTGTTCCCTCGTTGGTGAGACGAGACTCCGATCGAAACCGGAGCGCACAGACCTACTCGCTATGAGTAACGCTCGTTTTTTAGCTGCGTCGCAATAGTGACGCACCCTATGTCGCCATAGGGATCGGACTATATCATCACCCCACTTCGCTCACTCTGTGAGCTTCGCGGGGGCGTGGCGTGTAGTCTCTGAGGGTTCAAAGAAGTCCAAAGGACTCCCAAGTCTTCCCTGCTGATTGTCCGCAGACAAAGATTTTTACGAGTTAACAGTCAATAGTTAACTGTACTTTGTCATTCTCGGATATTCCAGCATATAGCCACGTAAATTACTGATGTACCCCGCATAGCTCCCGAAGGAGCGACGTGGGGTGGTACGTACAACGCTGATGTAAATAATTCTAGGAACTCGAACTCTCAAACATGTTTCCAAAAACACTATAGATTTTCCTCAGTACTGCAGATTGCTCTGCATTCGGGCAAGTTATAAACGACCACCCGACAAGGAATTTCGCTACCTTAGGACCGTTCTGGTTGTTCCTCCATATATGGAGTCTGAAAAGAGGTGATAGCTTCTCTCTTCAACTCACAGTCGCCCGTGAGATCGGACTATATCTTCACCTCCTTTGCCGAAGGTGTCTGACGTATAGTCTCTGAGGATTCTCTGTATGCATTCAGTATTTCTCTTTCATCATATTTTCTCTTTCCTCCGTCATTCATTTCCCGACGAAGAGAAAGAATTTTCCGCACTCCTTCCTCCGTTAAGTGTTCCTTGGAGGTCAGTAATGCAACGATGTTCTGGAAAAGGGCAAAATCCCTGTGCTTCTTTCTCGAGAGAAAAGGAAATTGTCTGAAAAATGGAATAATCGATTTCCTAATTTCATCGAGAGAATTCACTTCGTAGTACCAGATGCCATCCGGACGGGAACGAATCGTTCCGCAACCGAGATGCCTCTGAATAAAGCGAAGAATCTGCTCTTCCTTCTGAGAAATATTGAAACATGCTGACACTTTCCAAGGAAGCTTGTAATCCTTCCGTTTCCGGAAACTGATATTAAAGCTCCCTTCACCATCCGCAAAACCTGCGATATACCAGCCGATTGCCGATGACGAAAGTGTCGACCAGAGTCTTTCCTGCTGATTGTCTGCACTGAGCGGATTTTCACGTGTCATGTGGACGATTGTACACCGCATGGCAAGTACCGTCAGATTCACAGAGTTTCCAGCAAATAGTCAGATTTATTAACGTAACTACAACTGGTCCGTTCTATAGTTACGGCCGCCGTTCATCAGGGCTTAGATCGGGGACGTAAATCCCCTCACGTGACCTTCTGACACTGGGCAGGCATCAGCCCCTATACTTTGTCTTGCGACTTCGCAGGGACCTGTGTTTTTGATAAACAGTCGCCTGGGCTCTTTCGCTGCGCCCTGTACCAGCGCTTGCGCGCGGTTCAGGGAGTCCTTATCCCGAAGTTACGGACGCTTCATTGCCGAGTTCCTTAACGCAAGTTCTCTCGTTCGCCTTGGTCTACTCGACCACCCCACCGGTGTTGGTTTGCGGTACGGTTTCCAAAAGCTCTCGAAGCGACGGTTTTCTTGGAAGCGGAACGGGCCAGACTCATCCTGTAAACAGGGTGATCGGGATCAGCACTCAGCTCAACCGGGGGATTTGCCTCCCGGTCTCAACGCTTTGTACCTTCCACGTCCAGTCATTCGGACGCTCTGGGCGTCCCACTCCGTCACGCCGCTTCTAGGTCGTCAGTATCCTTTTCATCAGGCATATTCTTCACCACTCTGCACTCTCTAAGCTTCTTAGCTGGTTAGCTTTTAGCTTTTTAGGATTGCTTCCCCAGGTTCTGCCCTTGGTACAACAACTTCCCTAATAAGCTACAACCTAATAAGCTCAATAAAGTACAAGGTGGTGAAGAACAGAGGTCGGACAAATTATCAACTGCCGCCCTTGGGCGATCTTTTGGAAGTGCAGGAATATTGACCTGCTGTCCATCGGTTACGCCTTTCGGCCTCACCTTAGGCCCGACTAACCCCACGCCGATTGCCGTTGCGTGGGAAACCTTGGGGATTCGGCGGGCAGGGTTTTCACCTGCCTAGTAGTTACTCATGCCAACATTCTCACTTCTGTCCGCTCCACGGTACCTCGCGATACCGCTTCACTGCTGAACAGAACGCTCCTCTACTGCGCATCGCTCCCTAAGGAACGACACACCCACTGCTTCGGTTCATCGCTTTGCCCCGGTAATTTTCGGCGCACAGATGCAATAGACCAGTGAGCTGTTACGCTTTCTTTAAAGGATGGCTGCTTCTAAGCCAACCTCCTGGCTGTTTATGCACCTGCACTTCCTTTACCACTGAGCGATGATTGGGGACCTTAGCAAATGGTCTGGGCTCTTTCCCTTTCGACGATGGCGCTTTGCCGTCACCGTCTCACTCCCGTCGCCAAAGGATGGGTATTCGGAGTTTGTCAGGATTTGGTAGGTCAATATGACCCCCGCACCCAAACAGTATCTCTACCCCCCATCGTGCGCGACGAGGCTGCCCCTAAAGGCATTTCGAGGAGAACCAGCTATCTCCGGGTTCGATGAGCTTTTCACTCCTATCCACAGGTCATCCCACAGTCTTGCGACACTGCATGGTTCGGGCCTCCATCCCGCTTTCGCGGGACTTCACCCTGCCCATGGATAGCTCACCCGGTTTCGGGTCTAGTCCCAGCGACTAACGCGCCCTATTCGGACTCGCTTTCGCTCCGGCTCCGGCTAGTTACTGCCTTAACCTTGCCACTGGGAACTAACTCGTTGGCTCATTATGCAAAAGGCACACGGTCACCCCGCTTGCGCGAGGCTCCCATTCCTTGAACGCATCACATTTCAGAGACTATTTCATCCCCCTTCCGGGGTGCTTTTCACCTTTCCCTCACGGTACTATCCGCTATAGATCTCCGTATCTGTTTAGCCTTGGGTGGTGGTCCACCCGGATTCGGGCCGGATTTCACGTGTCCGACCTTACTCAGGAATCCTCACCCGTCTTCTTCCATTTCGGCTACGGGGCTCTCACCCACTTTGGCCGCCCGTTCCAGGGACGTTCGCCTATGGAAGATGAATCGGTACAAGAGGTCCTACAACCCCCCACAGCAAGCTGTGAGGTTTGGGCTGTTCCCTTTTCGCTCGCCACTACTCAGGGAATCTCTGATTTGATTTCTTTTCCTCAGTTACTGAGATGTTTCAGTTCACTGAGTGACCTCCTGGCCTCGCTGTTGGCTTCGGGAGAACGTGAGGAGGTTTTCCTCATCGGGGAGAGAAATGTAGAATTGATAATGTAGAATGTAGAATTGTCGTTCATTCTACATTGTACATTCTACATTTTACATTCTCTCCGGTTCTCGAAAAACAACAGTGAGGCCAGGTCAAGGAGTATAACCTCCAAGGGGTTTCCCCATTCGGACATTCCCGGTTATTAGCGCCTGCCTAGCGGCTCACCGAGACTTATCGCAGCTGGCCACGTCCTTCATCGGAATACGGAGTCGAGGCATTCATGTGATGCGTATGAGTAACGTTTTTCCATTAATGCTGTTCACGTGCCGCAGTTCCCTTTGCAGGGAGAGAGCGAGCAGGATGTGCCCGCAATCTGCGCACGCGATATTTGTAAAGTAAGATTTTTTTCAGTTCTTTCATGTGCCTGTGCTGTGAAGGAACGGGTGAGTGGAACCGACCTGCATCGCGGATGCACCCCTCGCCCACACCTAAGCGTGAACGCTGAGTGAAACCGGGTCTCTTATCCGGCACTTGCGGGATAAAAAAAGCGGGTGGCCCGTGCACACCCGAAGTATTCGTAGGAAATCCGCGTGAACGCGGGACGAATGCTACGGGTAAGCGCGAGAAAACATAGAGCCTGCCGATTGTACTGAGGCGGAAATGGGAGTCAAGAAGAATCGATGAGCTTCTGAAAGTCTGGAGGTTTCGGCTGTTGTTCTCATCGGGACGAAGCTGGTTAGCTGGTTAGCTTTTTAGCTTTTTAGGAATGGATAAAGTGGCTCTGGATAAAGAGAATCAGCATCCCCTAACAAGCTAATAAGCTACAACCTAAGAAGCTTTCTCAACAATAGATTCGACAGCACCAACTTCCGACGAACCTTCCGCGACTTCCCCCTCCGGCTTCGCCCCGAGCAAAATAATATTTTCCACGACAATCTCCGTCCGAAAAATCTTCGCCCCTTCCGGTGTCTCCCAGCTGCGCGTCTTCAGGTATCCCTCGATGTAGATCGGCTTCCCTTTCTTCACCGTCTGTCCGCAGAACTCCGCGAGGCTTCCCCAGGCCACCAGGTTATGGAACTCCGCGAGACTCTGCTTCTCCCCAGCACCATCGCGCCAGGTGCGGTTGGTAGCCAAGCCAAACGTGCAGACGGACTGACCGCCCGGAGTCGCCTTGAGCTCCGGATCGCGGGTGACATTGCCGAGGAGGGTGACGCTGTTCACAGATTTCATGGACGGAAGGGGGTAGGACGTAGGGGGTAGGTTTTTAAGAAAAGCTTGTCAATATGAAAGACTCATGGGTCGCTGTTTATGTTCTTACAATCGTTGTAGAAACAATCCCACTCTACATATGTCGGAACATCCCACCGAAATGGATGGCCGAGAGTTCGGTAGTATTCACGCAGGAATAAAATCGCGAGAAAGCCCATCAGAAGAAGGCCGATCCAGAGGGTGACGCTGTTGAAGGATTTCATGTGAACATCATAAAGGTTCAACTATCCGATCGCCAGAAAGAACTGAGGATCCCTTGGTATCAATCCTCTGTTCAAGGGAGAATATCAGACAACAGTGCAACATGTATCAGCACCAGGAGAAAATTCCGACACGAGTCTTTGAGGAATCTTCGGGCTCCCTCCAGAATCAAACTGTGCCGTAACAGGCTCTCCATTTCTCCTCAAAATCTGATGTGTAGCATTTCTAAACCAATCCACCGGAATACCATGGTCAAACGTTAAAATATCACCCAATCTAACCTCCGCGAATTCTGTAACAAACTCTCTTGTCCTTCCGTCTAAACAATGGAGAGTTGAAGAAGTGGAAGTGCCAGAGGAGCTAGATACAACTTCTCCTGTACGCCCCCATGGTTGATCAGTGTTGTGCATGAAGCGATCCTAATACCAAAATATATTCAGTCAACAATCCGTGCCACTATTTCTCTGAAATCGATTACGCCGAAATAGCCCATCAACCGTAGCTGGGGTTCATGAACCCCAGCTACGGTAATGATTTTTTACTTGATCAGGCTGCTTCGCTTTCCTCTTCAGCATCCGCCGTTCCCTCCGCCGCCTCCGTCTCGCCGGTCTTGCGCGCGGAAAGGAGGACGAGACGTTCGACGATGATCTCCGTTCGGCTTTCGTCTTTGCCTTCCGGTGATTTCCACTTGTTGGTGTGGATGCGGCCTTCTACATAGAGCGGCTGGCCTTTCTTCACGGTCTTGCCGACGAATTCGGCGAGGGTGCTCCAGCAGATGAGCCTATGGAATTCTGCTTCTTTTTTGATCTCGCCCTGGGCGTCCTTCCACGAACGATTGGTAGCGAAGCCGATCGTGGAGAGCGGCGTGCCGGTCTTGTTCGCATGCGGCTCGGGGTCACGGGTGACGTTACCGAGGAGCGTGACGCGATTCACGTTGAACATAAAAAATGGGGGGAAGAAATACAGGGGCCTAGGCTAAAGGCTCCTGTTTCCCCTGGGAGGAGGGCTGCGAGAAGAAAAATCAGCTTGTGGTCATTTTATGGCTTCAGGATAAGATGAAACCGGTTCCATGAGGGCGTGGAACTGATTACTCTTCTTGTCTTTCCTCTGCGACGGCTGAAGACTTTGTCTCATCTTGGATACCCAATCCTACGCGCGCAGATCTCGAAACGTCTTCAAGGAGTGTTTTAATAGTTCTCTGCACCTCTGGTAAATTCTCGTCCGCAATAGCGCTTTCGATAAGTGGTCTACCGAGAGTAATCAATCGTAAAATCGAATCTAGGCTAGTTTGAGCTTTGACTGCCATCTGCCCATTTCGAAGGGCTCCTTCGGCAAGTATATCAGCGAGACCTTTAGTAACAGTATCTGACATATAAATTGGAGAAAGGCGATTATCTTTGCACAAAGAACATTGCAGTCAACACATCTGCCGACAATATTACAACCAGTTACAATTTTGGCTTCAGCAAAAGACGAAACCGGTTCCATGAGGGCGTGGAACTGATGGTCAAGAAGCGAATGCTGCCATGAATTGCCCTTTTTGATCATTCTGGAATTGATCGAGATTCGATGATCCTACTTCCTGTGCATCCTGCTGACGTAGTTCGTCCTGAATTGAGGAGGCATTCACCCTCATCTGCCGGTGCCGTTCGATTTCGGGTGCCTGCATTTAAAAGAGTTTAGGGAGTTTGAATTT
>JBAWYM010000008.1:0-43369 GCA_037143575.1 Candidatus Peregrinibacteria bacterium
GTCCTCTGCACCCCGAGGCGCACGGCGATACTCGGCATCATGAGGCGCAGGGCTTCCATGGGATTCTTCTGCTCGGTGATTTGATTGCCGAGCGAAAGGCCAAGCGCAGCAAAGGTCACGGGAGGATCGGAGAGGAGACGCCCCATGGCGAAGGCACAGAGCACCGGAGGCATGGAGGCTGGAAGCCCGCTCACCTGACACAGCGCGCGATCCAGACTCTCGATGAGGGCAGCGGGGCTGTAGGAAGGAATGGGCGGCGGAGCAATGACCGGCAGCAGGGTGAGAGAGGCATTGCGAGGGTCGGGGCGTATGCAGGCATCCCAGGGATACGATTCATCCGCGCTGATGAGTCCGGTGCGTCCGGGGATGAGGCGCGATTCCTCGGTCATCTGCTCGGTGCACTGCCCGAGCATGCAGAGATTATTGCCGATGGTATTTTCGTAGCGGGAACGGCAGCCCGGGGAACAGGAGTTCTTGAGGTTCTCCTCCATGGCGAGTGCCCGGGGTTCCGACTGCTGCATATTCGTCACGAGATCTTCGCAGGAGGCAGCTGGAGTGTCTTCCGACTGATTCCATACTTTGCGCAGGACAGTATTGACGTCATCACCAGACAGCGGCGAACACGCATTGGCGCCGAACTTCGTGCAGCGGAGATTGGCTAAAGCACTCGCGCACTCATCGATGGAGTAGCCGGTGGCCTGGAGCTTCCCGTCCTGCGCCATGGCCTTGCACATCACGGCATAGGCTTCCCGTTCGTTGGCACAGCAGTGCGCGGCATCGGGGACTATCTGATCGAGGGTGAGATTGGGGGCGAGTGAGCAGAACTGCTGTGCATGGACGAGCTCACGGAGCAGGTCGTAGCGTAGCTGTGTAGGGGGATTGCCCGAATGCAAACAGATTTTGATGGTGCCGTTCTCATCCTTGGGCGATGCTGCGCTGCGACCCTCAGGGCAGCTGCCGCAGACGACGTCTACGGCACACTGACCGCACGTATTCGGGACCCGTCCAGCATCTTTGCCCGGGGTATCGGCGACAAGAGGATCGGTCTCGGCCATGGACGTCTTCCACCAGCCGATGCGGCAGATATCCGGACCGGATGTCGTGAGATTGGTCGGCTCCGTGAAACGCGACGGGACGCACGATGTGAGCCGGATCGCGCGCGGGTCACTGTCATCTTCCATATTCTGCTCATGGCAACTCTCCCTCTCCTGTGGCCTGCAGAGATACCCCAACGCATTCAGCGGCAGATTGCAGAGCCCTTCGGAATCCTTTGGGGCTGCGGGTGCATCAGGATAGAGACCGCCGGGAATAATATGCAAATCTTTCACGACCGAGCAGTACGGATCACTCTGCATCTCCGCCAGACAATCGGGAGCATTCGGCTCGGGAACGAGAGAGGGCAACACAGGATCGATGGCCACATCCCACGAGAGACCGACATCTCGCACCACGGTCCCCAGCACATTCTTCGCCTTCATCCAGACGATCACATGCGCTGCGCCCTCGAGAGCCTTCTCGGGGAAGAGCGCCGACTCCCCAGGAGTAAGTGGAGGATCGTAATCACCGGCCGATGCTGGAAGCGCGTCACGAAGCGATTGCAGAGTATTTTCGATACTGCACCACCGCCGGACGGTGAGCTGTTGCAATTCACCATTGCCGGCCTGATCGTTGCAGGATTTCGATCCATCGAGGAAACTCGCCACGCCGTAGCGGTACCTCCACACCGCATCGGTGTTCACATTCTGCTCGTCTTTCAGGAGGGTATTGCTGATTTGATTAAAGAGATCATCTGTGACCGCTGCCGGTCGCTGTGCGATGCGTAGAGTCCCCGCACGAATGGGGGTGGAGATCACATCCGTTCCGCCCTGCCACAGGCGGACGATGCCCGGCAGCCTCAGGGAAAATGAAAGGGGCTCACCCTGAAATCCGTCACTCCCGAGCTCATTGCTCTCCGCAGTGAGCAGAAGAGAGCGTCCCAGTGCTTGGAATCTGCGTGTCTCCGCCGCGACGGTCGAAAGCGACTGGAAGATCGTCGGACAATCCGTGAGTGAGCGTCTTCCGGACTGGCAGAACTTCTGGAGCTGACCTGCGGCGATCGCATCCGCATCTTCAGGAGTGATCGTGATGTGCTCCCCCTTGGCAACCCCCACGAGGAAATCGCGGAGCTGGCTATCCGCCTTCCCTGCCGGAGCCTCGCTCTCCAGATGCACCTTCAGCCGTTCGTAGATGCGAAAATCTGCAGCATGAATGGGAGAAATCCCCGAGAGGAATGCGAGAGTGAGGGCGCTGCCGATGAGGGCGGGAGAATGCTTCACAGGGAGAGGTCGCGCAGTGGGTCTTTGCTGTTGGAGATACGGGGGAAGCAGGAGCCGGCTTCGGCGGCGAGCCCTGCGGCATTGCGGATGTCGAGCGAAGCCCGTTCGATGCACTGCAGACTCGCATCGAGCGGAAGGAGCCGATCCAGACCCGCGATGACCGTGAGTGTGCGGTTGAGGAGCGGACGGGCAAGAAGGAGCTCGCGTTCGATCACGGCATTCTGCTTGCTCATCTCCAGGCCGAGGGACCCCAGCGTCATCTGCACTTCCGCACTTGTATCGCCGAGTGTCGCCCGCGCCTGCTGATCCGCCGTCCATTTCTGCGCATCGAGAGCAAGGTAGTACTGACGTTCCTTGAGAGCACATTCGTAGATCCGCAGATACTCCTGGAGCACAGGAGCGATATCGATGCGCGAGAGGGACCGCCCGTCCTTCCAGGTGGGAAGCAATCGGGCGAGGGCCGCGAGCTTCTCCCCCGGAGAGAGGAATTCCTCGGTATTCCCCGCCTGGCACATCGCGCTCTTCCCGATGGTCTGCAGATGATCTTCGACGATGGATGCCACCCGATCGTGGTACTGCGTTGGCCAGGAGAAAAACGCTGCAACGGTAAATCCGAGGGACTTCGAAGCGTCACTGTTGCGTGAACAGGGTGAAAGGAAAGGGTCGCGCGCGATGGTGGTCGCCGCGTCTTCGGCGAAGACTCTGCTTCGGATACCCGGAAGCGCGAAGAGGAGGACGGCGAAGGCAAGAAGGCAAGAAGGCAATAAGGCAACGAAGATCGAACCTCTTGCCTTTTTGTCTTTTTGCCCTCTTGCCTTTTCTCCGACCCCACAACAACTCACCGCAACCTTCGTCGAGTGAACAAGGGGCCAAAGGTGAAGAGAGGTTTTCTTCAACATATTTATCATGGCAGAGGAGCAGGTTCACAACTCCCCGAGAAACAGGGGATCCGGCTGAGGGTGCCGAGGAGGCCGACGACACTGCGCAGCGTCCCGGCGATCGGCCAGCGGATCGAGAGGAGGAAGGCGTCGAAATTTCCCTCGATCTGCAAGAGCGAACGGTAGGAGGCATCATTCTCCACGGCCGTCAGGAGCATCGTCTCCTCATGATCGAGCAGACTTTTGCGAATGTCGCGGCAGTGGGTGAGGACATTTCCCG
Organism: Candidatus Peregrinibacteria bacterium; assembly: GCA_037143575.1. Taxonomy (GTDB): domain Bacteria; phylum Patescibacteriota; class Gracilibacteria; order Peribacterales; family Peribacteraceae; genus JBAWYM01. Next base: position 3,474 of record JBAWYM010000008.1, read on the forward strand.
CAGCGATGCGCGTACCGCCAGCCTCTGCAATCTGACAAGCCGGCATCGCCTTCCTCTGCTCTCTGATACACCCGGGCACTTCGATAGTCATGAAATCCTGTCCCTCCCGATTGAGGGAGAGCTCCGCCGTACGACAGAGGACCAGTGTGCGACATTGCAGTGCGCGAAAAGCCTGCGTGAGACTGGGGACGAGATCGGAAGTGAGGACTCCACGCGTCTGGAAGATGCCGGATCGGACGGGAAATTCGCGGGCTGTTTCCATCTCCGCGTCACGGCGTTGCTCTTCTTCCCTGCCGGTCGCCATCGTTCGCCAGAGATTCTGGTCAGTCTTGATCCATGCATTGCCCTCTCGATCGAAGCGCACCTCTCCCGCACGGGCTTCTGCAGCCTTGGTCGATCCGAAGAGGACACTGCGGTACAGCCGCTCTTCGGATGCGAGCGATCGCTCCACGGCATCGGTACAGAGAGGACCACTGGCGGTCGTCTCCGCATGCGAGGACCCCGCAAGACTGAGGAGAACTCCGCAGAGGAGAAGGAGAACGGGAATGCTGGAGAAGGGCATCTTTCGCATCACGACGGAGAGGAGGAAGACTGATACTCGAGAGGGACAGCACGCGGGACATCGAAGGAAGGCAGAATCTTGTCGGGAGAGGATACGAGCGGGAATTCCTCGGGAGCCTTCTTCTTCAATGTTTGCTCGCGCACGGAATTCTGGATATCCGTGACCGCCTGATCCGTCGCAGATGCCGCACCCTCGACACTCCATCCCTGACGCGGGAGGACATTCGTCGCATTCAAGACCAGACAGGCGAAGTCTTCGCGCGGACACGGAGGGCTCTCTTGGGGAATCGGCAGAGACCGGCTCGGCTGGAGCTCGGGGAGATCTGGTGTTGCGGTGGTGGCATTGCGCCACGCTCCGCGAGCAGCGAAATCCTCTTTGAGCTGAATAGCGGGGCGTGCGCCGATTCGTGTGAAACGCTCGCGGAGATCCATCTCCGTGTGGATACACGGCATCGTCCCAGTCTGCGCGCAGTCATAGCTTTCCTGCTGCTGAGTAAGGCTCTGCCAGAAGGTGCTGTATGTCTCATTCATCGCGGTGAGCATCGCCTGCATACGGAAGAGCACTTCCGGTGCGGTATCGGGCAGAACGGGAATCGATGGCCGAATGACAGCAGGCTCGCTCTTCACGATCACGGAGGTCGGGAGCATCATGTCGATGACAGTCTGGGAGATCGTGGGGACTGGCGGAAGGTCGCCGATGTTGCTGAGCTTCTCGAGGCGTGGAGAGAGGTCCTGCACTGATGTATAGAACGCCGGCGGAGCGAACATCGCGACGTCGAGACGGATCTGGAGAGGTTTCAAAACGGGGATACGCACCGTCCCGGTGGAAACGCGCAGCGCCGTGAGGTCGTAGACGAGATCCGGAAGTGGATCGACTTTGATGCGCGGGAAGGTTGTATCCGAAGGCGCGGCAATGGCGCTATCGATCCCCGCCACGAGATCGCGCGAACCGGGCATCCCGGGCATCCAGGAATCGAGGAGGGAGTAAATGGGAGTGGTGAAGCGGTCATTGCGGCACCACGGCATGTTCGTGACATCGTGGAAGCGGCGGTACGTCTTCTGCACTTCTTCCCACTGCGGCTTCACCGCCATCACGTTCGTCCATGCTGTCTGGAAGGTGCGCAGTCCCTCGGCATTCGCCTGAAGCCACTCTGTAATGTGCGAAGCGATATCCGCCTGCGAGACGAGAATCTGCTGAAGAGTGCGAGCGAGCTCGGCACGCATTGCGCGGACGTCGTCGATCCGGTCCGCGTAGCCCTCGAGTTTCTGCGCAATGGCCTCCGCTTTCGTCCGTCCCTCGCCCTGCTCCTGCCGCTGTGCCCACCCGTACCATCCCTGTGCCAATGATCGCAGCTCCACCGCGGAAGCGAGCGGAACGACGACGGTCACCGGTTCTTCCTGAATATTGCTGAGGAGCGACCGCTCGAGGTACGCGCTCACTTCGGAAACGAGATCCTCTCCGGCTTTCAGCTGCGCATCGATGGTCAGCAAATTCCGCGGAACCTCGGACCGTGGGTTGGACCGTGGGTTTTGAACCCACGTAGATGAAGTTGGCGGCGTGAGGAACGGATCAGCCGGATCCAGCCCAAGCGAGCGCGGAAACGGCAGGATGAGGCGGACAATAGGCGGCGTGAAAAGCCGCTGCATAGCGGTCTCCTGCTCCTGCCACCACTCCACGATCGTTCGTCGCCCGGGCCGGTCATTGCTGACGGTATCGTCCGTCGCGCGGATGAGGGAAGCATCGGAGATTGGCTTGTCCTTGGACCCCGCAACCGTCGAAGTGATATCCACACTGTCGAGCGGGAGCATGGAGAGCGGAGCATTCTTGCCGTACGTCTCCGCCACCTTCTGCACATTCACGAACGACACGGCATCTGAAACCTTCGTCACCCACAGATCGCCGACGGTCGGCCGATCCGGACGGGGGAAGGGCGGATCGTCTCCGTGTTCGTTCACGCCGTACTCGCCCTTGCCGGTCTGCGATTGCCGCATATTCTGGAAACTCTCATCTGGAGGACGATTATTAAGATCGATCACACAGCGCTGATCCTTGGCAACAGTACGCTGCTCCTTGGGGTCGTACTCCTCATACTGTCCGTAGCACTCCACGGGAATTCCTTCGCGTATGGCGCTGTCATTCTGGAGTGAGCCGGTCTGTAGTACGCTGCGGTGGTAGCTCACCACGTATGTACGGAAGAACGACAAGTACGTACGTCCATTCACTTCTTTTCCCTTCCGGCATCCGGTCTCGAAGAGGTCCGTGACCGCCTGGCCATTCGCATCGACTCCGGGCGTATCCGGATCTTCCAATCCGTCGCCGCTGCAAGTGAGACAGTTGCGTTCGGCATCGGTCGCTTCGTCCGTGACGCGGCTATTCGAACAGCAATAATTCCACTGAGTGACATAGCAACCATCAGGGAGATTCCGGGCATTCCCTTCTGCAGCCCTATCTTGGCATTCTCCACTCCATCCACCGATGTAAATCCCATAAATGTCGTAGCAGTCCGCGAGCGCATACTGCCAGAAGTTCAGCTTGGTACAGCGATCCCTGCAGTCCGTCTCATTCGTACAGGGGACATTCCCCGTTGCGGTCGGATCATCCGTGTACGGGAAATTCGGACCATATTCATTGAGGCCACAGACAGTAGATAATCCAGAAGCATAGTTTGTATCTGGGAACAGGAACCCGTCCCGCTTCGCCCCCGCCGTCTCGTTGCGCCAGGCCATGCCGCTCCAGAGCACTTCCTTCTTCGCGATTCCATTTTCCATGACGATGCCCTCGCGCCCCGGAGCTCCATCGACCTTCGGGATGAAGTCGGCAACGGATTTCGTAAGATCCCACCCGCCGCACTGCGCCTGTTCGAGATCACTTTTTACCTGAGAAACATTACGCTCCACACCCTGATACGTCGCTGCTTGTTCGAGTGTAAGGGCGGCGGCATCTACCGTTGAGAGAAGGCCAATCGTCGCACTCGCGATGAGCATGGGGAGAAGCAAACGGCCTATTCTGAGTTGAGCGAGAATCACGTCCGCGGGATTTTAGCATTACAGAGGCGAGAGATGTGATGACGAGAGGGGATGAAAGGTGTGTAAGCGAATAACAAAAAAACGTAGGACAGGAACATTCCTGTCCTACGTTTTTTTGTTTTTCGCGGCCTCGTCCGTTCCCTCTCGCTTCCAAGGCGAACATTCGAAGGAATGTATGGAACAGAATTCGGGCGCGCAAATAATTGACTCGCCATCATAAGATTCTATATTCACATTATGAACAGAAATTGGGATCGACCTGAAACCACAGAAGAATTCCACAATGAACAAAGGCGGTTGCGCTATGCTCCCTTGCAACCCGCAATCGCAATCGATTTGCACCATCGGAGAATGTCCGCCGGGATCCCTGATTTTGACGGGCATCGAGTTGTCTATTGGAGTTCTACATATGAGTTTTGGATGAGATTAAAAGAGCTTCTCCGAGAAATTCTTCAGCCAGACCAAGTAGGTTCATTTGCTTTGCCAGTATCATTCATCAAAACTCATCACAAACCTCAATAAATCCATTCATATCATTGGGGAAACATAGGATAGGAATATGCGTATCCTCCGTTTCTCTCCTCATCCCTAATAACCAATCCCTAATCCCCCATACGCCCCCTCCATCCTCGCCATCACCTCCTCCTTATCCACATCTTCCAGTAGCGTCCCCTCGATCTCGACCACAAACGAACCCAGTGCCGCTCCGAGCTGACAGGATTTCAAGAGCGTCCATCCGCTCGTCAGACCCGTGAGGAAACCCGCTCGGAAAGCATCTCCTGCTCCTGTGGGATTGAGGACTTTCTCGGGCGTGCAGGCAGCGATGTCCGTGCGCTCGCCGTTGTCGTAGAGCGAGCAGCCTTTTTCCCCGCGGGTGATGATGAGGAGTGGGATACTCTTCGCAAACTCCGCTTCCGTCATTCCCAGACGCCCAGCGAGCATCTGCGCTTCGAAGTCGTTGACGATTACCCCGGAGGCGCGATGGACCGTGCGACGCAATTCGTCATCGGAGAATGCCTGCATCTGCTGCCCCGGGTCGAAGAGCACCGGAATTTTTTGTGCACTGCACCACTCCACCGCCCGCAGCATCATCGTTACCGCCCGCGGACTCACGATGGCCCAGGCAATCTCTTCACGATCCTCCGAGAGATCGGGCCATGATCCGAAGGCATCCGCACCAGGGTGAAAGAATGTGATCTGCCGTTCGCCGCTGTCTGTGGCCACGATGGCCGTCGCCGTTGCATGGTCCGGTAAGGTTTCCATCCGATCCGTCGCAATCCCCCGTTCGCGTAGGAGCGCCATGTATGGCGCGCCATCGTTGCCAACGGTCGAAACCAGCAATGGAGACGCACCCATCAGATTCAGATTCCACGCAATATTCGCCCCCGTGCCACCGTGATGACGCCGAAAATGCGGCGCGAGGAAGGCGACCGAGAGGTGCTCGAGAGCGGCGCCCCTGAGCGCATCGGCGAAGGAATTGTCGCTCTGGAGGAGGAGATCGTAGGCAACGGAACCTGTGATGAGGATTTTGGAAGACATAAGCTTTAAGTTTTAAGCTTTAAGCGAAATGCTCGAAGCATACGATCAAGTTCTTCAGCGGCTTGCACAAATACATCCGCTTTGTCTTTTGTAATGTAATGCAAATCCAACGATAGATAAATAAAGGTGTGTAATTCTGCAAGCGATCCCTTCGCAATCAGAATGAAATGAGCAAAGTCCTTCTCTGAGCTCCGCTGACTGCCTTCGGCAATATTCGCAGGAATAGAAACCGCAGCGCGCCGCATTTGCGAAACAAGCCCAAACATTTCTTCTTTTGGAAACGCTTGCGTGAGCGCGTAGACATTCTGCACCAACACTCTGCCCTTTTCCCAAATCTGCAATCGCGTGAAAGACATACCAATCATACGTGAAGCTTACAGCTTATGTCTTAAAGCTTAAAGCTTCGCCTGACAATCCTCTCTTCATCCGCTATCATCCCGATCATGAAAATCTCCATTGTCGGAACCGGTTACGTCGGCCTCGTCTCTGCTGCCTGCTTCGCGGAATTGGGTCACGAAGTCGTGGGCGTGGACATCGATGAAGCCAAAGTGAAGAAGCTGAAATCCGGGCAGAGCACCATCTACGAACCGGGGCTCGAGGAGCTGATCGTGCGGGGGCTGCAGAGCGGTAGGCTCACCTTCACGACGGAAATCACCGAAGCACTTCCGGGGTGCCAAGTCCTCTTCTGCGCGGTCGCCACTCCACCGAACAAAGACCACACCGCCGATCTGCGCGCGGTATATGCCGTTGCCGATAGTGTGGCGGAGCATGTAGAGGGAGACCTCATCTTCGTGAATAAATCCACCGTTCCCGTAGGTACCGGCAAAGAGTGTGAAGCACGGATTGCGGCGGTCCTCGCCAAGCGGGCAGTCTTCCACCGAATACCCGTAATCTCCAACCCGGAATTCCTCCGCGAAGGAACCGCCGTGCAAGATACCATGCACCCCGATCGCATCGTCGTAGGCATCAACGGGGATGAACATGCGCGCAAAATCATGGAAGAGCTCTACCAGCCGCTCGTTCGCACGGAGCACCCGCTCCTGCTCATCAGCCGTGAGAGCGCGGAAATCGTGAAGTACGCGAGCAATGCCTTCCTCGCGACCAAGATCTCTTTCATCAACATGCTCACGGAACTCTGCGAAGTGACGGGAGGGAATATCCGTGATATCGCCAAGGGCATAGGTCTCGATGAGCGCATCGGCTCGCGGTTCCTGCATGCGGGCATCGGCTACGGCGGCAGCTGCTTCCCCAAAGATGTGAAGGCGCTGATGGCCATCGGACGGAAGTTGGGGATAGCGCTCCCGATCGTGAAGGCGACGCACGATGTGAATGATCGACAGCGCATCCGCTTCGCCAAGCAAATCCTCGCTGCTCTTCCGGAGGGTTCCTCCATCGGCATCTTCGGGCTCACGTTCAAGCCCAAGACCGACGACATGCGCGAAGCGCCGAGCCTGGACATCATCCCGCTCCTCCTCGAGGCCAAGCATACGATCCGCGTCCACGATCCGGTGGCAATGGAGCTGGCTAGAAAACTCTTCCCCAAAGGCATTGAGTACGTAGAGACGCCGATGGAAGCGGCCAAGGAAGCTGATGCCGTGATCCTCCTCACCGAGTGGGATGTCTTCCGCGGCATCGATCTCAAAGAACTCAAAGCCGCGATGCGCGGCAAGCTCCTCTTCGACGGTCGCAATGTCTACGATCCGGACGAAGTACGCTCGGCGGGGCTGGAGTATCACGGGATCGGGGTGCGATGAGGAGTAGTCTCTGGGCTATAGGAAGAGGGGGGTCTCATTGACTGTGTCGTGAGCGGACGTACACTAAATCCCTCATGGAAATGCTCGATCACTTTCCTGTCTCTGGTGACGATACCAACGGTGCGATGGCCCGTCGGAAAGATGCACTCGGAACAGAGCCCCTCAATCACGTGCTGATTGCCAGTCTTCAATTATCAGCTGGGCTTACGGAGTCGCGGGCTATCGATAAAGTTACAGCAGAAGAATTGTTTCGAAAATATTTTCCGAACGGAAGAAAGGCAGACACGGTCACCAACAAAGCAACACATATTGTTGAGCTCGACGGAGGAGTAATAGTCTATCGGCTTCCCAATGGGGATTGGATAGAAACCGCGGTGGGCCACTTCATTCCAGCCTCCTTCCCTTGGGCACAGATTCTCGAGCAAGCTCTGCGAGTCGCTCTTGCTCATCCAGAAGCATCTTCAATGCTTGCCTCTCATACAGCAAATACGACGCAGGACAGGGCTGAGGATCTGCAGAAGACAATGGGAAATCTTCGCAAAGCGGTGGCTGTTGTACTGAGCGGATTTTCGTTTCTGCATTCCTAAGTTGATGAAAGGAGAGTGCCTTCCCTGAGAGGACGCAGAGTTTGTGCGATGGTTATGACGACGTTTTACCCAGTCCATGTCGCTGTCGAGGAGGACGATCGCCAGTATCACGGACGGGGAACTGAGATATTGCCCCTAATTCAATACTACCTTGTAAAGTATTTGTAAGGCTTGCATTCGTTATGATCATGCCTCGGTCAATTTCATTATTTACTATGAGACAGACTTGTTGAAGTTGCTTCATAGTTGGCTGCTGCCCAAGAAGTGTTTCAAGCCTCTGAGAAATCACTCGTTTAGCGGTATTCACTGGATCGATCGAGCCCTGAGCAGTCTCTAACCTCTCGATATTTGTTCTCAGCGTAGATTTCCAAGTAGAACCATTGGCTACATGATCGAGTGCGAACGCCATTCTTTGGGCTTTATTCATATGGCTGGAAGCAGCTACAAAACTGGCTAAATTATACTGTTGATGGAGGTTTTTTATGAACCAGACTGTGAAAACCTCAGGCGGAATTACTCTGCCATCATTCCGATAGTACGCGAGAATACATGCCAAACCTTGCTGGTGCGTCAGAAGGCCTGATTTCTCTTTGAGGATAGCGTCGAGGGCCTGTTCGAAAGCCGTTTTTTTTTGCTCTGTATCGATGGGCTGATGATCTTCATCCATATGGATAATCATATATCATACAATACTTTATGCAAAGCAATACCTCCACTTTTTTGGCAGTATGAAAAGGAGGATGAGAGATCGGGATGCAATATGCTGATAATTCTGTAAGATGTGTGCTCTATGCAGATTCTCCTCACCCTTCGACAGGATCAGGATGACTCGCTCCTCGTTCTTCAATCTCTCGCTTCTCATCACACTCTATGAAAATACTGGTCACCGGTGCCGCGGGCTTCATCGGATTCCATACCGCCAAAGTTCTCCTCGCGCGGGGCGATACGGTCGTCGGGCTGGATAATTTCAATGCGTACTATGATCCGCAGCTGAAGGAGGCGCGGGCGAAGATCCTCAGTACAGAGAAGAACTTCACGATGATTCGCGGAGACACCATGGACCGCGCAACTGTTGCGAAGGCCATGAAAGGCTGCGATCGCGTCTGCCACCTCGCCGCACTCGCCGGAGTGCGCTACGCCTTCGATCACCCTGCGGAATACATCGCGATCAATATCCAGGGATTTTTCAACGTCCTCGACGAAGCGCGGCTCCAGAAGATCGCTGGATTCATCTACGCTTCCTCGAGCTCCGTGTACGGCGGCAATACCAAGATGCCCCTCTGCGAGACCGACCGCACCGACGACCAGCGCTCGCTCTATGGTATGAACAAGAAAGACAATGAGCTCATGGCCCACACGTTCCATGCGCTGTATGGAATCCCGGTGACGGGGCTGCGGTTCTTCACCGTGTACGGACCCTACGGACGTCCCGACATGGCACTTTTCATGTTCACCGAATCGGTCATCAAGGACCAGCCACTCCAGGTCTTTGGCCACGGCAAAATGCAGCGCGACTTCACGTACGTCGATGACATTGTCTCCGGCATTGTCGCATCGATCGATAAGAACTACCCGGAAGAAGTCTTCAACCTCGGCTGCGGCCACACGGAGGAGCTGATGGAGTACATTTCCCTGATTGAGAAATCCCTCGGCAAGGTTGCCAAGAAGGAATTTCTCCCGATGCAGCCGGGCGATGTGGTGCGCACGGAAGCGGATATTGGTAAGGCGCAGAAGATGCTGGGATTCTCTCCGAAGACGATGATTAAAGAAGGAGTTCCGAGGTTTGTTTCTTGGTATAAGGAGTATTATGGGATCTGATTTCCCCCTCTATCTATGGTTATCGCAACCACTGAGAATTCGAAACAGCATCTTGATCATGTCAGGCTTGGCGCAACAACAGAGGCAGCTCACGTGAGTAGTCAATTGCTCAAAAATGCACAACCCGTTTCTGAACAAATCAGGGCAATTTTGGCTAAGCCTCGCCAAAAGGCTACACATTAGAAACGGCTTGGAGAAGATGTTTGCCATCCATCATTCGAAATATACGAAACGCGTGACAGCTCCTTTGCTTGCATAATCAACGAGCAAAAACAGAGCAGGTTGCCTGTCCAGAGCGGAGCCGAAAAGCCAATCGGGACGATGTTGTGTTTCCTTGTCATCCGCCGTACAATTATCACATGAGTCTAGAGAGCTTTCTTTCGGCTGGAAAAGGGAAAGACCATCAAAAGCCTTCCACCCTTCCGTCGCCTGCGACATTATTACCGGGCGCCCACAATAGAGAACACTTAAGCGAGACTTCTCCTTTCCTTCGTATTCCCACAGAGACTCCGGTTGCACAAGTGCGCGAGAAAACTACATGCGGACCTCTGCAGAATCTTTTCCATGGCTTGCGATAACTGAGCGCGCGATGCCTGCCCTGTTTACCCTGAGCTTGTCGAATGGGAGTCTATCGAAAGTCTTCGCACGGACTTGGAAATAATTTCGATACAGCCCGCGGGAAGCAGACAGCACATGTTGAATCCGTAATAGCAATGAACTGCAATTGATGTTATAATAGTATTAATTCACAAACACGATTTATGGATTCTCAGGAAGGACTCCAGACTAAAGCTGAACCCGCAGAAAATGCCGATGCGCAAATACTGCGGAATGCCAAGAGCGACTTGCGTCGCTGGGATGCTTCGACCATGGATGAGCAGCTGCAGATCGCTGCAGGACTCGGTGTCGATCGTCAATTGATCCATGATGCACAAACAACAAAGCTGAATCTGCAAAGAAAAATTGTGGATTCGTACGCAAAGCCTGAGGAGATCAAGAGTCTCCATGCACAATTGGCTATCTCCAAGCGTGCTTTGGATGCTGCCATTGAGCATCATGAGAAGCCGGAGAGAGTGGACGCCGCCAGAGCAACGATTCAGCGGAGATTGAGCTTTATGCAGCAGATAGCCATGGATGATCAACTGCGCATCGCCGGAGAGAGGGGCGCTGCTGACCCCAAGCTGCTCGCGACGATCAGGAATGGAATTGCAAAACTCATGAACGCGCAAGCCGCAGAGTCATTTTCATCTACCGAAGTCGAAGCGACCATCCTGCGACTGGATGCATCGATCGGGCTCCTCCATGAGCAAATCGCAAAGAAGGAAAAGTGGGCAGATGATTACAAAATAACAGTGTTGAAGACGGCCGAAAGTGCCCTCAGAGAAATCAAAGATCTCCGCAAAACGACGCGCATCAGCAGGGAGACAGCGCTGCTGGCAACGCGCCTGCAGGGTGGTGTGAGCAATCTGGATACGGGCGAAGTAACGATATTGGAAATCGATGCACAGGCACAGCAGTTACTGAGGCAGTGTGCACGACTCAAACCGGACCTCGAAGCGGATCGCGCATTCAAAAAACTGGATGCCTATCTGGGAGAATTTCCCCTGGAAATCCGAACTCGCAATGAGCTGATCGGCCTGTATGACGAATCCGGGGAAGAATCGTCTCCGGAGCGATGCATCATACGATGCGCTTCTCCCCAGAGAGATAGAGTCGCTCGAATTAATTTTAATAATGGCGACTATCTTGAAGTGAGGGGGGAAGAAGGGATTGAGTTGCCGGTAGTATCGTTCCCAGAAGATGGGGTGAGCGGTGATGGTGTATTCAAAGTCAAAATCCCACCCGAGCTATCGGGGAAAACTGGGATGAATTCTGGCAACATTACTTTAACGGATGTACGAGGCCAAAAGGTGGCAGAACTCCTGCAGAAATTTTCCGTGATTCAAGTACAGGAATGTATCGCTTTGTTCGATCGCGCTATACAGATCTTGAAGAAAAACCAAAATTCGCGGACAAGCCATAATGATGATTATGAATGGGATAAACTCCGCTATAGCATCGCCAATCGTATCGGAGAACTCATGGGATTGAAGACGGGAGAATTGCTCAGAGATACTCAAATGTACAAGGAGTCTGGGGCTTGGTATTACCTTCTTTCGTCGAACAGTATCGGAACAACGACGGGAGAATCCCGCCAAAGATATATCGAAGATCTACAGCAAATAAAAAACAGCATGAGCGATGGAATCCGTAATGCAAAACCGAACGATGTGATCTACATCGATATGAACGGGTTGGTAAAAACAGACAAAAATGTTCTGCCTACAAAAAAATACAGTAGGAAGTAAACAGTGGTATCGAAAGTATTATGGAGTGTGATTTCCTCGTGAGTAGAACGAACCATATTCAAATGGAAATTGAGAGCAGGGATACCTCCCTGCGGTCTCACCATGGATGAGCTCATTGAACGGAAAATCTCCTAGCTGTAGTCCCCGCAGGCAAGTATGCCTGCTCTCAGGAGGATTCATCGTTCACTGAAATTCCCTCACATACTCCTCTCTCTCCCAGAGAATGTACGGATACTCCGGTGGGTACGTCGTAAGGATGCGCTTGCCGGTGCGCGCACACGTTCGTTCGAAGAGCCGGGTTCCTCCGAGCTTCACGGCTCGTTCATCCATGCGCTCCTGATAGGTCAGTCGTGGGAGCGGGGCCGAAAGTTCCTGACATTTGGCGATTTCCTGAGTTGTAATGCGAAACGGTTTCCCCGACTGAAGGCTCTTCACGACGAGAGGTGTGTGATCCTCCGGAAGGCCATCCGGAAGAAGAGAGGCGTCGATCGCGTTCGAGAACTCCTTCGAGTCATCATCCTCCCAAAGGAACCCCCGCTCCTGAGCTTCACTTCTCGTCAGAGGGAAATACCGCTGGGCGAAGGAGCGGTTGTACGGCATGGGTGACAGGCTCTCCGGGAAGAATTCGCCCCACGAACCAGTCGCGGAGCCTGCTGTGAGCGACGTCGAAAAGCTCCGGTTCATGGCAAGCCCACCTCCTCCATCATTACGCATGTGGTCGATAATCTTCGGTACCAGTGTTTCATATTCCTTCTTCGTGTATTGCTTGTTGAGGATGCAATACTGCTTGCGCCGCATGCCCGTGCATCCGAAGCAGTTCTGACAGGCATCGCAGCCGTAGCAGTAGAAGAGATCGCTGCATCCGTCACGGCACTGCATGCAGAACCGAAGCCGCGAGACATTGATCACGCACGTGCAGGACTCGTAGATGAGTTCGGCATGGCGTCCGGTGAGGGAGAAGTCCATGCAGTCATTTACGTGCTCCGTCAGGTTGAAGCAGTACTTCAGATTTTCTCCCTGCCTGATCAGGCAGCTCTCCACCACATTCCGCGATTCCACGAGGTAGTTGCCCGTGCAGTTCTCGCTCAAGTGAAAGGATGCATGCGGACGCGAGTACCTCAGCGCCTCCTGCTGGAAGCGACTGCGCATCGCCTCGCGCTCCTGGTAGCTCGTACCCTGGAACTGCCGGAGGAACGCCTCGTACTCCGCCTTGGTCTTCTGCTCGTTGAAGATGCAGTACTGCTGATGACGAAGATTACTGCATCCGAAGCAATTGCTGCAGGAACGGCAGTAGGTGAGGAAGTGGCTTTCACTGCAGTTTTCGCACGCTTCGCTGCTCTGCAGATTGAAGCAGCGCAGGCAGTCTACACAGTCGTAGCAGCGCTCGGAGTTATACACTTTCGTGCACTCCAGACAGTCCTTGCACTCGTACGTATCCTCGCAGAACATGCATCCTTCCGAGAGCGACATGCTGAAGACCATGTAGCAGTTCTTGTTATCGGAGAGATTGTTGCAGTAGTCGCAGTTCTCGCACCGCAGCGTCACGCGGGCATACTGCGGAACGACGGTGCGGAGCTCGGCGAATTGCTCGAAGAACGGACGATGGAAGTCGTAGTCTCGACCGTAATCACAGGGATCCCAATCATCCTTCATCCAATCTTCATTGCGCATCACCGGGAAGGGCGCGCTGGCCGGATGCATGGAGAAAATCGTCTGACCGTCCGGAGAGGCCGGCCGCTGGAAGATCGCCGTGTGGTTGCGAAAGACGAGACGCCGTTGCAGTCTGCATTGCGGACAGCGCGTGGGCGGAGGGATTGCGTACTTCACTCCATTGAACACAGGGCTCATGTGATCGTAGAAAGTGAGATCTCCCTGAGTGACCGTGAAGGACTGGCCGCAGACGGTGCAGGAGGGTTGCGTCATGCAGCTACTGTGAACTGTATGGGTTACTATCTCAATAATCTTCATGTCATAAGACCAGTATCCTGTTGATATGAAGCCACGATAACCTGCCGACTTTTTCGGCAATATCGTGTATACTGGGAGGGATGTTAGACAAAATCCTCATCGAAAACGGGCTCAGCCCGAAGGAAGCTTCTCTGTATCTTTCCATCCTCGAGGCCGGAGAAACCACGCTCGCGCATGCTGCGGACAAGGCGCACCTCAAGCGCTCGACGGTCTACAGTCTTGTTGATGGAATGAGGGACCGCGGGTTCTTATCCGAAACCAAGAGACGAGGAATCTGCTACATCTCCGCGCTCTCTCCGCGCCTGCTCATCGAACGATTCGCGAGCTCAGCCGAGCAGGCCAAATCCGTCCTGCCGCAGCTGATGGAACTGGCCTACGCATCTCCAGTGAAACCGCGCATCCGCTTCTACGAAGGACTGGAGGGGATCAAGCAAATCCTTTTCGATGCCGCCGCGAGCGGCAAGGACTACATCGGCTTCATTGACTACGCGCTGATGCCCAAGGAAATCTACCGCCACATCCGCACGAAGGTGGCACCCGAGAGGGCAAAGCTCGGCAATCACCTGCAGCTCCTCATGCCCCGAAACGAAACGAATGCGAAGATTCTCGCGGAATATCAGCAGAAGGTGGAACACCGGATGGTCGATTTCCCATCGAGGAAAAACCACATCGAAATCCTCCTCTATGAAGGAAGCAAGATCGGCTGCATGTCGTACATGAAGAATGAGATGTTCGGCGTCGTGATCGACTCGGAGGCGATCTACGTCACGTTGAAAGATTTGTTTATGCTGATTTGGGAAGGGGCTGGGACGAGTATCAAGGGATAAGTATTAAGGAATATGGGTCATGACAACAAACCCTTTCCCCTCCCTTTCCCCATGATGCTTTTCCCTTACCCCTTCCGCACCCACACCTCCGCGCCCTCAACCGGAAGCAGCACTCTATCCTCCGAGCTGCTCACCATCGGACACGGCTGCAGACAGACCACCACCTCTTCAGACGGATTGGATCCCTGACTCCGCAGAACCACTCTCGCCGGAGAGAGCTCATACTGCCACTCATGCCCCGGGGACCCCACGATCGCGACCGCTTCGGGAATGCCAATGGTCTCTTTCAGTGCTGCTGAAACCATACGAGCGGAAGATCCCAACCTGAGGGCTGCCATCGATGGAGCGAAGTTCATCAGGAAAAGAAGGAGAATCCCCCAACGCGTCGCCTTCCAATACAAGGGAACATCCATCCACACCGAAGAAGGAACGCTCGCAATACCGGCAATGAAGAGTGGAGCGAAGAGAATGGCATAGTACGATCGGTACGAAACAACGATGAACGCGAAGACGAGGAGCATGCTCAGAAGGAGCGCCCACGATCGCGACCGCAGTATGCCGTACGTTCCGAGCACACTCGTAAGCAAGCTGCCGCCAACCATCCAGAGCATTCCGGCCCGCAAGAAGTCATCACCGAACGATGATCCTGCATTCTGTGTCCCGGCATTCACGAAGCTCGCGATGACGAGAGGATTGCCGATGGTGTAGAGAGCGAGAAGAACCATCGGTCCCGCGACTGCGGAGAATTTCATCAACAATGGACTCTTCGCCCGCAGGAAAATTGCCGTGACCACCGGCAGAAACAGGATGGCCTGATAGGCCGTGAAGAGGGAGGCGAGCCAGAGGAGCGTCACCCATCCGGTTGCGGAACGGAGCTCTTTTTTACTAAGAAGAATCCGACAGAATATCAGCCCTTGCATCGCCGTGACCGGTGCCATGAGGATCGCTCCGGCTTGCGACAAAACAGAGAGCGAAAGAATCCAGAGCGCTCCCAGAAATATCCGCGCCTTCGTTTCAGTCTTCGGGAGAAACCCGACGACGATCCAGACCGATTGCATCAAGAGCGTTGCGAGGAGGACACGCCAGAACATTTCCTGCGCTGGCCACTGCGATGTCAGCTCCATGAAGAAGCGCAGGAGCGGCGGATGCGGGTAGGGAATATTGAGGAGGTACTTCGCCTCGTCCGTCAGCACGGCGTGCAGGGACTGCGACCATGCGAGCACTATTGCGAGGAGCTCCAGGCCAATGGCGGTGATCAGACATTTCTTCATGAAATTTTTTATTGGGGAGCAGGATTTTTTACAACGGAGCAGGATTCCTTCCTGCGGATGAGCATGGCAATACTACTGCGGAAGGAAGATTCACCATAAAGCATTCGGATGTTGATGCTTCGCGACGATGCAATTGATGCTCCAATCGAAGAGTATTCCCTTGAATGCTTTCAATGCTGATGTCCGAAAGAAGCCACCCCCGTTCACGCGCAATCGACTGCAGATTCTCTTGCGCATTCATTCGAATTTCATAGTCTGAATATAGTGATCGAATCGCCCATGCCCGGGGGACAAACACCGCGGTGGTAACGATCATCACAAGAGTGAAAATTGCCCACGGAAGCCACGCATATCGCACAAAGAAAATATCGATAAGTGAACGGAGAAACTGCCACTGAACCCGAAGCGATAGCTTGCTTTTCCCCCGCATCCGCGGTGCGAAGGTGAAGGGGATTTCGGTCATGGCAGTCCCCCGCGGCACACGAACAAGAAGATCGAAGAGAATTTTGAAACCTCGCGGCGAGAGATCGGCACTCACCCGTTCGAAAAGGGACCGGTCAATCGCGAAGAAACCGCTCATGGGATCGCTCACGGGGATGCGGCATAGGAGCACAGTGAGTTTGGTGGCGATCCTACTGAGGAGGCGCCGTCGACCGGCCCACGCTCCCACCCCTCCACCGGGAATATAGCGAGACGCCACGGCCATTCCGCGATGCTGCAGTATGGCATCGTACAACTGCACGAGGAGCGAAGAATCATGCTGTCCATCCGCATCCATCACTGCGAGCACACTGCCACGCGCTGCGTGGAAGCCGGCGACCACAGCGGTGGAGAGTCCGCGTTCGCCCTGACGTCGGATGACATACACCGAGGGAATCTCTTTCGCGATCTCCTGCGCCTTTCTCCAGGTGCCATCCGGCGAATCGTCATCAACGATGATGATCTCGTGCGGAATGTTCTTCAGAATGTGCTCAATGCGCGGCAGGAGCAACGGGAGATTCTCGGCCTCGTTGAAGGTGGGGAGGATGAGGGAGAGCACGGGGAGAGTGTAGAGTGGAGGGGACGTTTACTGAAGATAAAAGGAATCAGATGAAAAATGTAGAATGTATAATGTAGAATGTATAATGAAAGCTACTGAGAGCTTGCTTCGCTTAAGTCATTCTACATTCTCAATTCTCCATTCTCCATTTTCCAATCCATCCATATCTCCCGCTAACATGAAGATACTTGTAACCGGCTCCTCCGGCACCATCGGCACCCGACTCTGTGAGACGCTTATGAAAGAAGGTCACGAAGTGGCTGGTTTCGACTGGGTCCCGAATAAGTGGCAATCATCTGTCCAAAAAATCACGACGATCGTCGACTTACGAAATGAAGAAGAGCTTAAAGCTTTAAGCATACAGCTTACAGCTCGTCCCTTCGATGCCATCGTCCACCTCGCCGCCAACGCCCGCGTCTACGACCTTGTCGTCGAACCGACTCTCGCCCGAGACAATATGATCACGACATTCAATGTCCTAGAATTCGCACGATTGAATAAAATCCCCCGCTTCATCTTCGCTTCTTCCCGCGAGACCTACGGCAACTCCGGAGCCGCTTCCTATACCGAAGACATGGTGCGCGTCGAGCACTGCGAGAGCCCTTACACCGCGAGCAAAATCGCTGGAGAAGCCCTCACAGAAGCCTATCGTCGCTGCTATGGCATCGGATCGGTGATCGTGCGCTTCTCCAATGTCTACGGTATGTACGACGAAAGTAACCGCGTCGTGCCGCTCTTTGTCCGCCGCGCACGCAAAGGCGAACCCCTGGAAGTCTACGGGAAGGATAAGTGTCTGGACTTCACCTACATCGACGATACGGTGGCAGGACTCCTGCTCGTCCTGAAGAATTTCGATCATGTTCAGGGCGACACGTTCAATCTTGCTTTCGGCCAGGGAATCAGCATCCTGCACGTTGCCGAAACGCTGAAGGAGCTTCTCGGCAGTTCCTCCACCATTGCTATGGGCCAGTCGAGAACAGGAGAAGTGACGCGCTATACGGCAGATATATCTAAGGCGAAAAAGGCGCTTGGATATGCGCCAAAGGTGGACTTCGAAGAGGGGATCAGAAAGAGTGTGGAGTGGTACAACACTGTCTCAACCTTGATAAAAGGATTGTAAGGATTTCCATGATGATTCCCATGAATGGTCATCAAGAGAATCTCTAAATCATTGGAATCAAGGTATCCCTCACTCCAATCAGAAGCGAAAGAGAATGACTGGGGTCCACAAGGAATCGTTTCGATAATCCTCAGAGATGAATTAAAAAACCGGGCCCTCTCACCTTGAGAGGACCTCGGCTTCCAAATTCCCAAAACCTACTTCACCGCTGCCTTTAGCGCTTCCACACGTGGTGTATCTTCCCATTTTACTTTGAGATCCTCCCGGCCCATATGGCCATACGCTGCGAGCTTGCGGTAGATGGGCTTGAGGAGATCGAGATCATAAATGATCGTGGCCGGGCGGAGGTCGAAGACTTTGCCCACGGCCGTTTCCAGCATGCGGTCGGAGACGGTTCCGGTGCCGAAGGTATCCACACGGATGGAGACCGGAGCAGCGATGCCGATGGCGTAGGCCACCTGCACTTCACACTTGCGGGCGAGCCCCGCCTTCACGATGTGCTTGGCGACCCAGCGGGCGGCGTAGGCGGCGGAGCGGTCCACCTTGCTCGGATCTTTGCCCGAGAATGCACCGCCTCCGTGGCGGCCGTAGCCCCCGTAGGTATCCACGATGATCTTGCGTCCGGTGAGGCCGCAGTCGCCGGGGGGGCCACCGATGACGAAGCGTCCTGTGGGGTTGACGTAGATGATCGTATCGTCGTCGAGGTACCGGCCGCAGACGGGCTTGATCACATACTCGATGACGTCCTTCTTGATCTGCTCCTGGGTGACATCATCGGCGTGCTGGGTGGAGATCACCACGCACTGGAGACGTTCCGGCATGCCATCATCTCCGTACTGCACGGTCACCTGGCTCTTGCCGTCGGGGCGCAGGTACTTGATCGTGCCGTTCTTGCGGGTCTCGGCGAGCTTCTTCGTCAGTTTCTGTGCCAGCGAGATCGGGAGCGGCATGAGCTCGGGCGTCTCATCGCAGGCGAAGCCGAACATCAATCCCTGATCGCCGGCGCCCTGCTCCTTGGCCACGTTCGTATCGGTATCCACGCCCATCGCGATATCGGAGCTCTGCTCACCCACGCAAACCATCACGGCACAGGCGCGGTGATCGAAGCCGAAGGTGGCGTCGTTGTAGCCGATCTCCTCGATGACGCCGCGGGCGATCTCGGCCATGGGGATGTAGGTATTGGTGCGGATCTCTCCGGCGATGACGACGAGCCCGGTGGTCGCGAGGCACTCGCAGGCCACGTGGGAATTCGGATCCTTGGAAAGTGCATAATCGAGCATGGCGTCACTGATCTGATCACAGAGCTTGTCTGGGTGACCCTCGGTGACCGACTCGGAAGTGAAGAGGTGGGACATGGGATGGGAAGGGAAGGGAATAGAAGCTTTTTTACCATGAGCGCACCCCTTCGTGGGTGCATGACTGTTGATATTTCGCATATTCGAGAATCCCGCTTCCCCTTACAGAGTGGAAGCGTGAGCGTGAGAGCTATCTTCCCCTCTAGAGGGGCTGGAGGTGCCACCTGTTCACCGTGTGAATGGTTGGCGGATGCATCAAGCGGGCCAGTACCCTACGCATCTCTCTGGATAGAACGGTGATGTGTGCGAATGGTACGCGATTATTTTCGCGACGCAAGAATTTTACAGACAATGGTTCGCAGCATTCTTCAGCACTTGAGCTTCGGCTGATGTGGGCAACGCGTATTCGTACACCTGCTTAGCTCTCCTCTGAAATGTTGTTTGACACAGCAGACTTCAGTGTCCGCTCTGATGGGTAGTTGCAGATTTTCACATGCACGGTGCTGTTCGAGCGTCTTTCGGTTATCATGAAGGATGAGCGCCGCCGCCCGATCCCTCGGATCGAGTTGCGTAGTATCACTTTCTCTTAGCTGATCTTCATAGATTTTCTTGAGAGGATTGAGCAACCCTAAGAGTTCCTGAACATCAATTTCGTTAATATCACCATCCAGATAAGCGGTCATTATTTCTAGTTGTAGCATCGGAACTTCATTCACATTTCTTCCTTGTTCAACTGCTTCAATACGATGCGCATATTCTCGAGCCCCACCTTTCAATTCTTCGCCATAGACCGGTCTTACATCTAATTCATCAAGTACTTGTGGCGGCATTGCGACCCTTGGAATGGGTGCCATTAACATAGTCCTCCTTACGAACATATCAATTGTACATATTTCTGCCTATTCAGAAGCCAATAACCGTGACCTTGCCCACTTCGCAAGATTGTAAAATCCTTTGCCTAATCTGACAATTTGGGTTGGTATGTTTCGCCCGGACATCTTCTATACTCAACTCCCCATGCCCCTCTCCGCCTCCACCCCCTTCAGCTTCGTCCTCTTCGGTGCTTCCGGGCATCTGGCCAAGCTCAAACTCTATCCGTCGCTCTATACGCTCGCACTCAAGAAGCGGCTCCCCAAGGACTACGCCATTGTCGGCTATGCGCGGACGGAAATGGATGATGCGGGCTTCCGGAAGCTGATTGCCGATGCTGTATTGCTCAACATGATCGAGGTGAATGCGCAGGTGATGGAGGAGTTCCTCAGTCACTGCCACTATCATCAGGGGCAGTACACGGAGACTCAGGATTTCGTTGCACTGAAAGACCATCTGGAAACGCTGGAGAACGGTTGGAAGTCGCGCGAACGCCTTGCGTACTTCTCGGTGCCGCCATCCACATTTGCGGACATCGCGCAGAACTTGTGCAAAAGTGGAACGCACGATAAATCCTTCCCCTTTCGCTGCATCGTGGAGAAGCCGATCGGCAATACCATGCAGGAGTTTGAGGACATCATCTCCAGGCTCACTCAGTGCTTTCACGAAGACGAAGTCTTCCTTCTCGATCACTATTTGGGCAAAGAAGCTGTTCGGAATATTTTTTATCTTCGCTACAGCAATCCGATTCTCGAACGTCTCTTCAAGAATTCGCTCATCCACCACGTGGAGATCACGGCGCTGGAATCCGCCGGACTGGAGGGACGCGCTGGGTACTTCGAGCATACGGGAACGCTGCGGGATATGTTCCAGAGCCACCTGGTTCTTGTTCCGTCACTCCTCACGATGGTCCTCGGCGATCCGCAGCAGATCCGTTCTCTGCGGGCCAACGCACTCGCACAATTCTATCTTCCTCCTGTGAGTGATTTTTCCGAAGTGGTGGTTCAGGGGCAGTACGCATCTGGGTCCGTCAATGGCAAACCGGTAATCGGTTATACCGCAGAAGACGGTATTGCGAAGGACTCCCGGACGAATACATACATCGCGCTCAAGCTCCTCACCCGCGCGCCGAGTTTCTCGGGCGTGCCGTTCTACCTGCGCTCCGGGAAGCGATTGCAGCGTAAGGAGACGCGGATTTCCATCGAATTTCAGGAGATCCATCCGGTGGGCAAAGGCGCTACCCGCAATCGTCTCGATATCATTCTCCACGGCGAAGCCGGGATGCGCATGCATTTACAAACGAAACTCGGCGGAACCGAACCGGCATTCCGACCGCTCGTCATGGAAGATCCACTCGTGTGCATCGGCGATTGTCTGCCGGAGCACAGTCTCCTGCTCCTAGAGGCGATGAGCGGCAATCAGGATTGGTTTCTCACCGTCGAAGAAGTGCGTTCCGCCTGGAGGCTCATCAGTCCGGTACAATCGTATTTGGAAGAGAAGACGACGCCACTGCATTCCTATGCGGCGGGGACTCTGGGGCCGAAGGAGGCGGAGGAATGGATCGGTAAGGAAGGGGTGAAGTGGTTCGACTGAACAACGAAAGGCAAAGAGCAGAAGAGTCGATAGTATTGCCCAAGTCCTTACCTCCTTCATGCATATACCGCCGCCAGATAGCAGGATGCACACAACACCCGCTCCGTCCTTTCGGAGCTGAACGTGCTCTCCATCTCCTTGCTGCAACCAGAACATTTTCGTTCCCAAAGACGCCGAGGCGGACGCATGGCGAAGCGTTGTGCATTGCGCTCGTCGGGGTGCAGATGCGGAAGAGGAAGATTCCGTGATCGGTAAAATGTGAGCTCCTGCTTCGTGATCCGGTATGGACGCTTGGATTGCTCGGACGTGATTGCCCAGTTCAGGACGTCATCGGGAATCTCCGCAATAGACTGCGGTAATTTTTCCGCGGGGAGAATCTTCGCTACCTCTGGCAAATCATCCTTTTGCTCCCTCCATCGATACCCGCGCTTTAGGGCTTCCTCTTTATTGATCGGGTAATACTCCATCGCAATCGTCTCGTTGTACGCGTAAGGGCAGACGTTCTTCGGGAAGTATTCACCCCACTCACTGTTCTTCTCCATCTGAGAAACCAAATCGCCCCGCATTTTTTCAAACTCCTCCTTCGAATACTGCGTATTGAGGATGCAGTATTTCTTCTTCTTCAGCCCCACACACCCGAAGCAATTGCTGCAGCCGGTGCACCCATCGCAGTACTCCAGGTCGGAGTTATTCGTCGTGCAGGTGGAGCAGAATTTCAGATTGAACGCGTTATTCCCGCATGCAGAACATTGATACATTCGCTCGGCTTTGTCTCCCCAGGAGTTGTAATCCATACTCGATTTCACCCCCATCGAAACTTTGGCGCAGAAGCGACAGTCCTCCAGATCCCTGCAGTCGAAGCACTCGGTGGAATTTTTGGAATCGTACAGGTGATCGCCGGTGCAGCCCTCATTGCGCTCGGCTTGGACGAAGCGCTGAGGTTGGGTGACGAAGAATGCTCCAGCAATTTTCTTGTATTCCTCGATGCCTTTCGTGGTATTGAGCCTCAGCGCAGCACTCTGCTTTCGAAAATCCTCTTCGGTCATCTGCGCATTGCCAATCATGAAACGCTTCTGCCGCTGGTTGATACATCCGATGCAATCGCGACAGCCGGCGCAGTTCTGCAGAAACGCACTCTCACTGCAGTTCTGGCAATCCTGGGAAAAGTGCAAGCGCTGGCAGTCCGTGCAGTCGATGCATTCGTAGCAGAGCTCGCATGTGTAGCAGTTGGAACAGTCTAGGACATCCGTGCAGTGATAAATGCGATTGGAGTACGCACAATCTTCGTCATAGTCGGCCTCGAAGCAGAGGTAGAGATTTTTGCTGTAGCCGGCGCAATTGGTGTATTCACTGTTCTCCATCGTCCCCTGGATCACGAAGCGCGACTGGTGCGGCACGCGATTTTTGAGAGCGAGGAACTGCGGAAAAAATGGTTTGCCTAAATCCACCTTCACGCCATACGAAAGCCCATCCCATGAATCGCTCCACCATGCATCGGGCTCGTAGACGGGGAAGGGCTGATCGGGATGGTGCTGTGAGAGAATGCGCTTGCCGGTGGCATCGCATTTCCTCCAGTACAGAGAACGTGTATTACGCTCACAGAAGCGTCGCATGGCGCGGCACTGCGAACAGCATTGCGGCGAAGGCACTCCGATATCGGCGTAGAAGGCGAGATCAGCGGGAGTGGCCTCGAAGGACTGGCGGCAGTCGGAGCAGGAGGTGGGCATTGGGCCATATTCTATATCATTGCCCCCCTGTCTGAACCTTGATTAAAAGGATTACCAGATTCTCATGATTTTCTTCGAGTAAGTGCCATCAAGAAATCCTTACAATCCTTTGAATCAAGGTTCAGACAATGGTGAGCTCAGTACACCTCCTTCAGATAGCACTCCTCGCAAAACACTTTCTCCTCTCCCTTGGGATCACCTGCCGGCCGTAGCGGCACAAGCTTAATACACAGATTGAAGATAGCAATCTTCACAGTAAACATGTTCAGGCCGCGAAGGCTGGAATGAGCTCTCCATCTCCTTCCCACACTTCCCACACTTCCGCTTCCAAAGCTCACGAGGATTGCGGAGTGCGATCCGTTCCAGATGCCGTTGGTCGAAGCATTTGGTGGGAACCGGTACACCGATTTCTCGGTAGAACTTCAGCTCTTGGGGAATGATGCGGTAGGGACGACCGGTGACGGAACATGCGAGAGTGTCTTGGGTAATCGAGTCAGAAACCTCGGCAATACTGTTCGGAACGTTCCCGGCCTTTCCCATCACCTTCTGCTCTTCTAGGAGCTCTGTTCTCCAATTCCAGCCTGCGCGCAGCGTAGGCTGTCCACCGAAGCCTTGGCGTAGGTGGGCAACCGTTTCGTCTTTTGTAGCTGCGCTTCGGCCGGCGGGCCATCCTCCATTCTTCACTTCTGCTTCCGAAAGAGGGAAGTACGTCTGCGCAACAGTCTCGTTGTAACCGTATGGCGAAAGGGCATGCGGGAAAAACTCTCCGAAACTTCCCTGTTCCTTCATCTGAGTAATGATACGAGGCACGAGCTCCTCATACTCCTCCTTCGTGTACTGCTTATTCAGGATGCAATACTCCTTGTGCTGGAGACCGATGCACCCGAAGCAGTGACTGCAGCCATTGAGGCAGTACCGGCAGTAGAGGAGATCCGAGACGCCTCCCCAGCAGGATTCACTGAACTGCACGTTGTAGAAATTCTCTCCGGTGAGGTGATTCTCGAGCCCCAGCTCCCCGGGAAGTCCCCAGCCATAACAGTCGTAGCAACTCTTGCTCTGATGCATCCACACGCAGTACTTGCAGTCTTCCAGGTACGTCACATCGAAGCACTCATGGGAATTCTTGCTGGAGAAAATATGATCTCCTGAGACGTTCTCGTTGCCGAATCCGGCCAGGTATTTATGTGGGAGAGAACGCTCGAGCTCCCGCACCTTCAGCTGTGCCATTTTCAGAAAGGACCGATTCCCGAGTGCTGCTTTCACCTTATCCTCATATTCTTCTTTCGCACACGGCTCATTGAAGACGCGGTACTGCTGATTGGCCAGATTTACGCACCCGAAGCAGTTGCTGCACCCCTGACAGTTGATCAGGAGGGCTGAATCCGAGCAATTGCGGCAGTACTGGGAATAGAAGAGGCGATTGCAGCTGTAGCAGTCGATGCACTCGTAGCAGATTTCAGAATCGAAGGTGAAGAAGCAATCGACGGCTCTGTGACATCGCTGAATGTAGGTGGAGTATTCGCACTCCTCATTATCGTTCCCTGCAAAGATCATGTAGCAATTCTTATTGCGAGCGGAGAGATTGGTGTACTCGCTGTTCTCATTTTGGAACCGCAGATTCATCGATGGGAGCGGCACAGCGTGGTGGAGATCATTCCACTGGTCGAAGAACGGACGACTGAAGTCATAGGTTCGTCCATAGGACAGTGGATCCCACGCATCGGACATCCACGCGTCCTGCTCGTAGACGGTGAAGGACTTGTCGGGAGAGTAGATGGAAAGGATCGGCTTCTTCGTAAAGTCACACGTCCGATGGTAAAGCTTCTTTTCGTTCCTCCAGGCGAGGCGACGCTGGCGGCGGCAGGAAGGGCAGAGTGTTGGCGGAGGGATCTGCTGCCTCTTCCCGCCAAAGGTTGGCGAGATCATTGCGTAGAACGCGAGATCGTTCTGAGGGATTTCGAAGGTTGCGCCGCAAAGATGGCAGGGATTTCTCATGAAAAGAAAGTATCCGATAGTAGGATACAGGACACAAGTCTTTCACAATATTCATGTGAAAGTGTGATAACCTATCGTCGTGCTCCACTCCATCTTGGAGACCCTCGGCCTCACCGCTATCGAAGCCGAATGCTACGAGAAGCTTCTGCCGCTGGGCTCCGTGCCTATTGCGGAGCTGACAGCTGCGATGAAACGCCATCCCCAAATTGTCTATCGCCTGATCGATCAACTTGTCGCCAAAGGACTTGCCGTCACCGAGACACGTAACCATCGGAAGTATGTGCGAGCGGAAGATCCGAAATCCCTGGAGCGAGTGCAGATACAAAAGCTCCAGAAGCTCCGTGAAGCCCTGCCTGCCCTCAGTGCCCTACAGCACCAGCCGGCCGAAGCGAACGTGCACATCGAACGTGGACCGGAGGCGACGCGCAATCTGAGGCGCCGAGCGTTCTCGGAGCTTCCCCCGGGCGGGACGTACTACATTCTCAGTCCCTCCGGTGAGCATTTCTACGACGTTGTGGGAAGGGAGCACATCGAAAAACTCGAGCTGCTACGCGTGAAGAGGAAGGTGAAAAAGAAGCTCCTCGCCTTCGAGAGCCAGCGGAAGTTTCTGAAGGCCGAGGAACGCTGGAATGGAACGGAGATCCGCTATCTTCCAGAAGCATATCCCGTCCCGACGAGCACGAATATCTTCGGCAATACCGTCTATGTCCAGATCTGGTGCCAGGAAACCATCGTGATTGTGATCGAGAGCGAAGAAGTGGCGAGGAGTTACCGGGATTTCTTCCAGACACTGTGGAAGATGGGGAAAGCGTGATTAGCGATTGGGAAATTTGCAATTTGCGATTGTTCCCCAAAACAATCTCAGGATCCAATCGCAAATTGCCAATCAAGAAATCGCAACTTTCGTTAATACACCTCCTTCAGATAACATTCCTCACACACAACCTTCTCCTTCCGCTCCGGACTGAATGTCGTCTGCACCTCCTTGCTGCACTTCTCGCATTTCCGAGTCCAAAGCTTTCGTGGATTGCGGAGCTCCGCCCGCATGTTGAAGCGCTCATCGGGATGCAGATGGGGGATGGGCAAACCATTCTGCCGGTAGAACTCCAGCTCCTGCTTGATGATCCGGAAGGGACGCTTCGTTTTCTCACATTCGATCGCCCAATTCACAATGTCATCGGGAATCTGGTCGATAGCCGCCGGGAGCTTCCCTGCCGGAATGACCTTGGAAACTTTTGGCATTTCCTCCTTGCCCACAAACCACGGCCACCCACGCTTCTCCGCTGTGTCCTTTTCGAGTGGATAGTAACGATGCGCAGCAGTCTCGTTGTAGCCGAATGCGGAGAGCGAAACAGGGAAGAAGTGTCCCCAAGAACCTTCCTGTATCATGCGTTCAATGATCCTCGGTACCAGCGCTTCATACTCCTCTTTTGAATACTGCTTATTGAGGATGCAGTACTTTTTGTTCCTGAGCCCGAAGCACCCGAGGCAGTCTGTGCAGTACCAGCAGTACTGGCTGTAGAGGACAGACTTGCACTCGTAGCACTTGGAGCACACACAGAGCGAGTAGCCGAGGTTACAGCCATGGGATTCGTACTGCAGTTCTCCGCGGTATGGCTCGATGGTATCGAGGCAACTACGCACCTCCCCGGTGTCGTAGCAGTACGCGCAGTCCTCGGATTCGATGACGTGGTAACAGTCGCTGCAATTCTTGCAGTGGTAGTCATGATCACCGGTGACACTCTCGCACTGATCCATCACCACGTTCTTGTGGACCGCCTGCTCTGCACAATCTTTCCGGAATTCTTCGAATGCCTGGATCATTGCATCCCACGTGTTGGGGCGGAGAGTCTTCATGCGCTCTTCGTAGGCGTCTTTTGTCAGCTGTTCGTTGCCGATACAGTACTGCTTGTGGCGGAGATTGAAACAGCGGAAACAATTGCTGCAGCCCTGGCAATCGTAGCAGTACAGACAGTCGTTGCAGTTGATGCATTCGTGAAGGAAATGGGAAAAAGCACAGTGCTTGCAGTCGACGCAGGAGGTGCAGCGCTCACACTTGTAGATCGCCAGGCAGTCTGAGCAGTTCTTGTTCTGCAGCGCATAATCGCTCGTGTAGAAGCAGTCTTCGCTGTAGCCGGTATTGATGCACATGTAGCAGTTCTTGTTGTAGGCGGAGTGGTTGGTGTAGGCCGCATTCTCGCTACTCATGTTCACGATGCACGGCCGTGGTGCGACGAGGCTCAGCTCATGAAATTGCGAGAAGAAAGGTTTGCTGAAATCATACGGTCGTCCGGTCGCCAGCTGATCCCAATCATCGCTCCACCACATTGCCTGATCGTAGACAACGCACGGTTTGTCCGGAGAATAGAGCGACACCATTTCCTTCCCGGTCTTGTCGCACTTCCGACGGTAGAAGCAGCGCTCATTACGGTAGCTCAAACGTCGCTGCTGGCGGCAATCAGGACAAAGCGCTGGTGGCGGGAGCAGAAACCTCTTCCCGGCTATCATGGGAGAGACAATGTTACGAAGAGTGATCTCTTGTGGAGAGATTTCGAAGGAAGTGCGGCAGAGAGAGCAGGCTAATGACATGACGGAATTCTATCATTGTCGCCCCCCTGTCTGAACCTTGAGTAAAAGGATGAGCGGATTTTCATGATGTTTTTCAAAAGAGTGCCATCAAGAAATCCTTACAATTCTCTGAATCAAGTTTCAGACAATGTTAAACAGTCCCATCTGTGCCTTCCCTCTCACTTTCTTCTGCGGCGATACCTCTTCCTTCGACGCAAACCTCTCCAGATACGCTTTCACTCTCCTGCCGTAATTCTTCGTCGCCAAACGATCATCGGTGACGAGCACTTGCCCATCCTCCGTGCGGTGACGGCAGAACGTGCGGATGAGGCGGAAGATACGATGCTCCAAGCGCGGGAGGAAGTAGTCATTGAAGGGATCTCCATAGAACGCAGCCCGACGACTGAGAACCGTGTGCGAGGGATGGTCGAAGGGAACGGAAGAAATCACAAGTCGGGAAACGGTACCCGCCGGGAGCTCCACTTCTTCGAACGTCCACGGGGTGAGAAGCCACACTGCCGGCTCTTCCGCGGCAACAAATTCCGCCTGCATACGTTCCAGTCCTCCACTGAGATTCTGACAAATCAACGTCACACCACGCCGCTCCAGCGCCTCGGTATCGCGGACGAAATGCTCCTCGATGATGCGTCTGCTCCCCACGAGGACGATGGTCTTGCCTTCCATGGGACCAGTGAGCAGTTTGCCGAGTGGGAGATCGGTCTTGATGGTGAGTGGGAGTGCGAATGGTGCGAAAGGTGAAACCGGTTTCAGGTCTGTTTTTGCGACGATTTCGCGCAGGGTCGCAGAAGAGCCGGAAGGAATGAGGAGAGTCGTCGGATGGGCTTCGTACAGGGCTCCCGAGAGTAACGGTCCGACTCTTTCCGGAACGGATTGGATGAACTGACTCCCGCCCTGTCGCTGCTCGATCCAGGCGATACGGTGCTCGATATTTGCGACATCCAGAATGTTGCGAAGATCCTGCAAGTTCTTACGCACCAA
This sequence comes from Candidatus Peregrinibacteria bacterium, assembly GCA_037143575.1. GTDB lineage: Bacteria > Patescibacteriota > Gracilibacteria > Peribacterales > Peribacteraceae > JBAWYM01. The sequence goes on from JBAWYM010000008.1 coordinate 32,380, forward strand.
CGAAGGCAGGACATCATCCTGAAGGAGTACTTCCAGTCGCTCTTTCAGAGATTCGACATCGTCGGTATCCAGATCCTGCTCCATGAGGTAGCGCACATCCTGGTAGGCGCGGATCCGCTCGATCCAGAGCTGGAAGAGATCGAGAAACTTCGTGAGTTCCTTGTGCCCCTCAGCGGCAGCGCGCAGGTGATCGAGGACACACTGCCATCGCCAGGCCTTGGTCGCGGTATCTTCGAGCATCGAGGAATCATCGATGATGACGTGGCTTTGTTGGTTGAGCGCAGCATTCCCCGCGTGCTTGGGGTCAGCGAAAATGGTGAGGAGATGCTGCTGATCGATCAGGACGACGCCGGGGACTTTGGCGAATTGATCACAGTACGCCGGAGATTCCTCCGTACACGCGAGCTTGCCGTACCAGACAGATCGCTCCTCTCCATGCATGGCGATGTCTCGGAGAACCGTGGGAGCGAACCACCGGAGCTTGAGCGCGAGACTGGCCTCATCGGAGGTGAAGGTCTCCTGCATCAGAAATTTCTTCTGGGCATGTGGGTCGAGGAGGAAGTGGGCTGCGACGATCACGCGGACTTCCTTCGCCGGATACGTGAGCCGCCGAATGGAAGCATCCAGATTCTTCACCGCGATCCAGTGCGTAGTCGATGTGTCGGCAATCGCGGCATCCACGATGCTCTGAAGCGCACTGGGGTCGGGGGATTCTTCGACCAAGGACGGCTGCCCCTTGGCGGGTACCGCGAGTGCCGTCTGCAGCTTCGGTGAGGGAGCGGGCAGACGACGGGCTGTGCGGGCGGGCGGCACGAGCCACAACGGTTTTGCCGCCATCTTCGAAGTCCTTGGCATGGCTTCCGCGAGCAACCGGTAGCCCGGAGAACTCTGGGTGAAGATTGCGCGGATCTCCTTCTGCATCCCCGCGGGCAATGCCGTTATCCGCTCCCAGCACTTCTGGAAGAGCTCGAGCGTGGCACGAACATCACCAAGAGCCCGATGCTTGGGTTCGTGATTCAATTGCAGAACCGAGCTCACATAACCCAACGAAAAACTGAGGAGCTCCGGAAACACCAGCGACGCGAGCATCGACGTATCGATCCACGGACGCTCACTGAGGTCGATGCCCTCACCCTTGAGCATGCGGATATCGAAGCCGACATTTTGCCCGACGATGATCGTATCGGCGCCGATGTGCTGCACGATCTCATTGCGAATGTCTACGAATTTCGGCTTGCCCGAGAGCATCGCAGGCTCGATACGCGTGAGGACCCGCACCGTCGCCGGCACTTCTTCCGCAATGGAAATGAGCGTCTCGTACTCATCGATCACCTTCCCCTTCTCCAAGCGCATCGATGCGAATTCGATTACGCGGTTGGTCTTGGGAGTGAACCCCGTCGTCTCGGTATCGAGGACGACGAAGGGAAGGGAAGGGAGAGGAAGCATCAGTGGTGAGCATAGGGGAAATCTCCCTGATGCGGAATGCCGGTTATTTCCGGACCGGCGGTCCTCTGCGCGTGCCAGGCCCTTGGCCGATCCAAGGCTTCACGGCATCCGCGTCGACTTTTCCATCCACAAAACCAGTGAGGGTACCACTCCGACGAGGATCTTGGAGCTTCCTTACTGCCTTTTGCTCGATCTGTCGTACGCGCTCGCGAGTGACTCCGAATATTTGCCCAACTTCCTCAAGGGTACAAGCTTTCCTATCGCAAAGGCCGAAGCGCAAGCGCAGGATTTCTCTTTCACGATAACCCAGCACTTGTAATGCATCCCCCAGTCGATCCATCAGCTCACCTTGCTCTGAGAGACCCTGCGGATCACCCTGACTCTCATCTTTGAGCAACTCGCTACAAGCGCGATCATCATCGTCACCTATCGACTGATCCAGCGACAGCGGCTGTCGATTCATTTGCATAATAGCTTTGGCCTCCTCAGGCGATAGATCTGCACGCACTGCGATCTCCTCAGTCGTCGGGTCTCTCCCCAATTCGTAAGTCAGCGTTTTCTTAACCTTTCGGACTCTACTCATCCCCTCGATCATGTGCACAGGCACACGGATCGTTCGGCTATGATTGGCGATCACTCGCGTGATCGATTGGCGAATCCACCAGGTCGCATAGGTGCAGAACTTGAACCCACGTTGGTATTCAAATTTATCCACCGCACGCATCAATCCGGTATTTCCCTCTTGGATCAGATCGAGGAAAGAGATGCCGCGACCACGGAATTTTTTGGCGATGGAAACGACGAGACGAAGGTTCCCCGCAGCGAGCGTATTTTTCGCGGCATCGTACTGCTGCCGATACTCCGCCGTCTTCAGGACACGTTGCCGGAGGGTAGCAGGGCTTTCGCAGGTGCTTTTCATGAGGGTACCGAGCTCTTCGCGAAGATCCTGTATGAGTAAGGTATTTTCATTCGGGGCTTCTCTCTCCGTTTTCAGTTGTTCTTGGAGCGCATTCATTCTCTTAGAAATCTCCGTGAGTTTTGCAAATAGCGGCTGGATGTGATTGGTGCGGAGCTTGGTCTCTTCAACGAGTCGTACAGCTCTTCCTCTGCGACGCACGAGACTTTTCCATGCAGGATTGTGCTCCGTATTTTTCGATTTTCCATTTGTGGAATCGTCATTTGCTGACATTTCCGGCTCTTTTTTACGCTGCACAGCTGTACGAAAATCCTGCCAATTTCTCCGAAGTAATTCCTGAAGCGTTTCAATGTTTGGGCATAAAAGCCCACATACCTGTGTCTTCTTGTCTAAATTTTTCACCGATACCTCCATTGTACGATCCATCGGGAGTTCCCTAGAGGCAACCTTACCGAGGATCTGCTCTACGCGTGCAAGAACAAAATCGGTGCCAAGCATACTGCCCCTATATTGAAGACGCGTTCTCTCGATCTCTTTGGCAGCGGCGATTTCTTCCGCGCGCGTCAGCATGGGGATTTTCCCCATCTGCGTCAGGTACAATCGAACAGGATCATCTGCTACGGGTCCATCATAAATATCCAATGATGGAGAATCCTCTTCGTCATCATCGGGGCCAGACAAAACATCTATTTCATATGTGAATTCCGCTTCATGTAAACTTGCTCTTCGCATATTGCGATTAATACATAATATACCTTAATAAGCAATCACCCTGACGCAGAAAAAGCGTGGAAATTCCTCTCCATGCGATCGGTACGCTGGAACGAACCGCGGAGAAATACGGAGATTTCCGCGTGACGAGAGCGGCGACGACTTCGATCCATCCTCACAGGAATTACTCTGCTGCAGCTGCTTCCACCTCCCCTTCCTTCGCCGCCTTCTTCTTCTTGGCAGGTTTCTTCTCGGCTGGAGCGACTTCAGCTGCAGGAGGCTCAGCGATCTTCTCGGCAGCAGTTTCGATGACGGCATCGGCTTGCGGTTCTTCCACTGTTTCCGGTTGGGCCACTTCCGCAGTGGTTTCATTCGCTGCTGCGATATCCGCCACGATGATGCCCTCGCCCTTCAGCTCGGCGAGCTTGGCTTTGAATGCCGGGAGCTCCTCGTAGTTGTACATATCGAGCTCGAAGCTAGTGAGCTCTGTGGCGAGGCGGATATTCTGTCCTTTCTTGCCGATGGCCATCGGACGCTGCGCTTCTTCCACGAACACGGCTGCACGCTTCTTGATCCGTCGCCCGGCTTCGTCGAACCGCTCCTCGTTATTCACGATGATCACCGCGGAGATGGATGCCGGCTGGAGAGCAGTGGAGATCAGCTTGATGGCATCATCGGACCACTCGATCATATCCACACGTTCGCCATTGATCTCCTCCATGACTGCTTGGATGCGTACGCCCTTCTGCCCCACGCAGGCCCCAATGGGATCGATCCGCGGATCGGTGCTCTGGACGGCGACCTTGCTGCGGAAGCCGGCATCTCTGGCGATGGATTTGATGACGACATCACCGTTGCGCACCTCCGGAATTTCCAATTCGAGGAGCTTGCGAACGAGGCCGGAATTGGTGCGGGAGATCCGCAGCTGCGGCCCCTTACCAGTGAGCTCCACGCGATCGAGGTACACGCGGATACGCTTGCCGGTGTAGTAGTGCTCGCCGGGGATCTGCTCTCTCCAGGGCAAAGAAACGGCCATACCCTCGATCTCGAGCGTCACCCAGTTCGGCTCCACCTTGGTCACCGTCGCGGTGAGCAGCTCATTTTCGCGGTCTTTGAACATCTCGTACAGACTCTGCTTCTCCGCCTCCTGCAGCTTCTGGAGGATCACCTGCTTGGCAGCCTGCGCGGCAATGCGCCCGTAACCCACGGGTGTCACGTCGATGGAAATTTCGTCCCCCACTTCGGCATCCGGCTTCACCTTGCGGGCGTCCTTGATGCTGATCTCGAAGTTCTCGTTCTCCACCGATTCCACCACTTCTTTGACCAGAAGAATCGTAGGCATGTCCTTCCCCTCATCCAGATCCACGCGGATCTCCTGCTCCTTATTTCCGAAGTCCTTGCGGTAGGCAGTGGCGATGGCCTGGCGAACGGCCTCGAGGACCTGCTCGGGCTTCACGCTCTTCTCGGAGCAGATTTGGTTGATGGCGGCGATGAAGGAAGCTCTCATGGGAAGGTGGGGAAGGTTTGGAAGAGGTGAGAAAGGCCTGAAAGGTTTCCAATTATTCGGATATTCGCTTACTCGCTTATTCGAATCGCGAAGGCGACCATTCCAGATTCTGGAATAGTCTCATCTACAACTCGATTAGGACAGGGCTATTGTACTTGCAAGAAGGGGCAAAGACAATGATATTCACTGAATTTTCATATCGTTCTCCATCTCCGCTATTCTCATCCCATGCTCCTCTTAAGTGTCGCCACCCTCATCGCCACCCTCGGCAGTCTCACTGCTAAATATTTTGCCGATCATTTCCTCATTCATCGAATCCCGATCATCGGTAACTTCGCAGGACTCCAGCTGGTCCACAATCCCGGCATCGCCTTCGGCATCGCCTTCCCGCCGATCGTCCAAGAGCTTCTCATCGGCATGGCACTAGTGATCGTGGCAATCATGGCAGCGAAAACTCTTCGACACTCAAAAAACAGTACCTACCCACTACCTACTACTCACTACTCACTCGCCTTCGGCCTCATTCTCGGAGGAGGTCTCGCCAATATCCTCGATCGCATCCCCGACGGTTTCGTCACGGATTTTTTCCAGGTGGGATCGTTCCCGGTGTTCAATGTGGCGGATAGCTGCATCACGGTGGGGGTTGTATTACTGCTGTTGATGATGGTGCAAAAAAAGGAGTAATAGAGAAATGACCAAGCACCAAGCACCAATGACCAGGGAAATCTCAAGTTTCAAATTCCAATTAACAGCTTCTGTAAATTGGTCATTGGTCATTGATCCTTCCTTGGTCATTGGGATAGTTCGTCTCGGCTCACTACAGGTTTGAGATTTGGTCATTTTCCCCGCGATCTCTCTACCCAACCCACTCCCATACCTCTATCCTTCCAACCCCATGGACATTCGCTACCGTATCCGCGGCGGGATACCGCTTCGGGGTGATATCACGATCGGCGGATCCAAGAATGCCGCTCTTCCGCTCATCGCGGGGAGTGTGCTCGTTTCCGGCGAATCGGTCTTCCACAATGTCCCACGTCTCCGGGATGTTTTCGTCCTGCTCAGCATTCTGGAATTCCTCGGTGCCGAGACGTCGTTTCAGGATTCCACCGTCCGCATCCGGACCCACAATCTCCAGAATAAACTCATCCCGGCGCCGTACGTCAGTAAGCTCCGCGGGGCGATCGTCCTCTTGGGTCCCCTCCTCGCTCGCTTCGGTGAAGTGGAGATGGCCTATCCGGGCGGTTGCGTGCTCGGCAAGCGACCGGTCCATGCCCACATCGCAGCACTGGAGCAGCTCGGGGCGAAGGATCTGAGCACCGACGAAATGCTGCACCTCAAAGGCGATCTCAAGGCTGGTCGCGTCATCCTCCCGGAGTTCTCGGTGACGGCGACGGAGAATGCCATTCTGGCCGCAGCTCTCCTTCCCGGTGTATCGCGCATTGATCTCGCGGCCGCAGAACCGCATGTGCAGGAAGTGGAGAAGCTCGTCCAGGCGATGGGCGCGGAAGTCTCTGGCATCGGCTCCCACACCGTGTTCATCAAGGGACGCAAGGATCTGCATCCAGTGCAGCACACCGTGACCACCGACTACCTGGAAGCAGGTGCGTTCGTAATGGGCGCACTCGTGACCAAGGGCAAGGTCCGGCTTCATGGAGTGGAGCCCGAACATCTCACCTCTTTCCTCATGACGATCCGGCGGATGGGAGGATTGTGGAAATTTGATGAAGAAGGAACGCTCTTCGTCGATGGTGAATTATCGAGCTTGAAAGGTGTGGAAATCCGCACGAATATCTTCCCGGGCTTCCCCACGGATCTCCAAGCGCCGATGGGCATCGCCCTCACGCAGGCCACGGGAGTCGGGCGCATCTTCGAGCGCCTCTTCGAGGGACGCATGGCCTACTTATATGAGCTGGAGAAAATGGGGGCGCACATCGAGATCCTCAATTCCCACGAAGCACTCGTCATCGGCCCGACGATCCTCCGGGGTCGCACGGTGGCCAGCAACGACATTCGGGCCGGCGCAGCGATGGTCCTCGCCGCCCTCTGCGCGCAGGGCGAAACCACGGTCACGGACGTTCTCTACATCGAGCGCGGTTACGAGAGGCTGGATGAGAAGCTGCGTTCACTGGGCGCCGAGATCGAGCGGCTCGCAGACAAAGAAGGCGAAGAAGTGTAAGAAGGACTTCCTGTTTCGGTCGCGTCCGGCTACCATGCTCCCACTTATGGCACAGATCGTCTCTCTCGGCGGCCCGCACCTCCGGTGCACCTTCGGTACACTGACCTTCCAGGTCTTCGCTCCATCCGGTCCCAAAGCGGGACTGGAGAATACCTATACCCTGCTCGCCCACCCCGAGGAGGAGCCGGTGAAGGGCACGATTTCGTGGCCGGGGGAATACGACTTCAGCCTCGTCTCTGTGCGGGGACTGGGGCATGAGGATGGACGACAAGTCTCATACGTCGTGGTCTGTGAGGGCATCCGCTACGCATTCCTCTCCACTCCTCTTCATACGCTCAGCGACTTCGAGCTCGGTCTCATCGGCGACATCGATATCCTCGCGATCCCGGCAGACGATCTCAAGACCGTTCAGACACTCGTAGACGCCATCGATCCCCGCGTCCTGATCCCGCTCCACACGGGTGACGACAAAGTTTTCCAGGACCTCCTCAAGGCCTTCGGCGCCGTGGGGAAGGAAGCAGTGGACGAGTACAAAGTGAAGAGCTCGCTTCCGGCGGAGGGACGGGAGGTGGTGATTTTGCGGGAGGTGAAGTAAGCAGCTGTCATCCTGAGCGTAGTCGAAGGATTGAAGGATGACTATTGGCCATCGTTTGAGATTTCAACGTACAATGAGTCATATGCATACGAAATCGCCATTTCTGCGGGAGATTCATCTCAAAGCAAAACCAGAAAATCTCGATACATACCCTTTCAGCATTCCTGCTCTTCATGAAGGCAATTTGCATCTGACCTTTACGGCGCCTGTCACATTCTTTGTAGGGGAGAACGGCAGCGGAAAATCCACGGTCATGGAGGCTATCGCCGTTGGTTGTGGATTCAATCCGTCGGGTGGCAGCAGAAACAATATCTATGATTACACGCCTACGGAGTCATCACTGGCAAATCATCTGCGTCTCGTCTGGAATTTCAAAATGAGCCAAGGGTTCTTTCTGAGAGCGGAGAGTTTTTTTAACTTTGCGTCCTATCTTGATAAAGCCAAAGAAGAGCTTCCCGGCGAAGATTATTATGGGCCATATGGAGGAACATCATTGCATGAGAAGTCTCATGGAGAATCCTTCCTCACGCTCTTTGAAAAACGTTTTCACGATGGGATCTATCTCCTCGATGAACCGGAAGCGGCTCTCTCTCCCAAGAAACAGCTCGTCTTCCTCGCTCGTCTGCATAAGCTACTGGAGTCAGGTAAATCACAGTTCATCATTGCCACGCATTCACCAATCCTCCTGAGCTATCCAAGGGCAAGAATCTACGCATTCGATGATCAGGGCATCCGCCCTATGAAGTACGAAGAGACCGAGCACTTCATGGTGACAAAAGATTTTCTGGGCGCACATGAAAGCTTTTATAAGCACCTGATGAGCGAAGAATAGGGGTTCCGAAGTGGTTTACCATGAACGAGCTCCGCGCGCAGCGCTGCGAGTCGAATGCCACGTAAAACGACTGCGTCGCCACGTGGCACGTAAGCCGTTCATTGAATGATCCTAGTATTGAGAAGCAGATCCTATTTCCGATTCGCGTATCGTGAATAGATGAAACGTGCCGTTTTTTGAACATCATCCCCAAAAAATGCCGTAGTTTCAATCTGCATATCTTATCCGGTCATAATGCTGTCGTTATGTATGGTAATTTTGATTCTCCCTGCCCTAAGGAGGAGCTAGCATCATGTGGTAAGCCATTCGACCCTGCTCCCATTCGACAAGCTCAGGGTAAACAGGGCAGGCATGACAGGCATCCCGCGCTCGGTTGATAAAAATATCTTCCCACCTTTGCAACGACAAACCTCTGCTAGACTTCGTCCATCATGGACTCCAAGGACTTCGTTCACCCGGCTTCGCTTCGCTTCGCCGGGGTAAACCTTCTCATCAATGAAAGCCTCTGAGTTTGTCCATCTGCACTGTCATAGTACCTTCTCCCTTCTGGAGGCTCTGCCGACTCCGGGAGAGATCGTGGAACGCGCGAAAGAGCTTGGTCAGAATGCGGTAGGGCTTGCCGACAAGGGATACACTTACGGATTGATTGAATTCTACAAAGAAGCGACCGGCGCTGGTTTGAAGCCGATTCTGGGATTGGAAACGTACGTTGCTATGCGCACACGGTTCGATCAGGAGAGCGGGACCGATACCAAGCGTTATCCCTTGGTGCTTCTGGCAGAAAATGCCGAGGGTTATGCAAATTTACTGGAACTGGCGACGCATGCAGCGCTCGAGGGGATGTACTATAAGCCGCGAGTGGATGCCGAGTTATTGGCGAAGTACGGCAGAGGTCTGATTGCGCTCACGGGTCCTATCGGCGGCGCCATTCCGCAGGCCGCACTGGCCGAAGACGGCGAGCGGATCGCGATGCTCACCGAGCAGTATCGCTCGTTCTTCGGGAAGGACAACGTGTATTTCGAGCTTATGGATTTGCCCAATGTTGCCGGACAAATCGAAGTCAATCAGCAGCTCATCCGCTTTGCGAAAGAGCTGAATGTCCCCCTCGTCGCTTCCTGTTCAAGTCACTACTGCCGGCCCGAAGACAGCGAAGCGCATGACGTCCTCCTCTGCATCCAGAAGAACGCGCAGGTGTCCGATCCCGGTCGTTTCTCCATGCGCGATTCCGATTTCTCCATGCGGCCGTTTGCGGAGATGGAGAAGGCCTTTGCCCACGTTCCCGAGGCACTGGAAAATACGCGCGTCATCGCGGATCGTTGCTCGGTGACGCTGGAATTTGGCAAGTACCGCATTCCGAGTTTCCCCGTAGGTGAGGGACAGACTGAGGAATCGTTATTGAAAGAAAAATGTGAAGAAGGCTTGTTGAAGAAATATCCTCAGTTCTCTGCCGCAGCAGAAACTAATAACCCAACTTCGCTCACACAGGAGCTACGCTGGGCAGGCCAAAAACTAATAACCAAAAACTACTCCACTGAAGAAATACGAACCCGTCTCGATTACGAGCTCTCCATCATCAAGAAGATGGGCTTCTGCGGGTATTTCCTCATCGTGTCCGACTTCGTGAACGAGGCCAAGCGCCGCGGGATTGCGGTGGGGCCGGGTCGTGGATCTGCAGCAGGATCGATCGTCAGTTATGTCCTCAATATCACCACGCTCGATCCGCTGGAGCACGGGCTGCTCTTCGAGCGCTTCCTCAATCCGGAGCGCATCTCCATGCCCGATATCGATATCGACTTCGCCGATACCCGTCGCGATGAAGTGCTGGATTACGTTCGCGGAAAGTATGGCACTGACCGCGTCATCCAGATCTGTACGTTCGGGACTCTTGCGGCTCGCGCAGCGGTGAAGGACGTGGGCCGTGCATATGGCGTTCCCTTTCTGGAGATGAATGCACTGGCGAAACTCATTTCCGATCGTCCCGGCACACTCCTCAAGGATGCGTTGGAAACCGATGAGCTCAAACCTGTCCTTCAAACCAACGAGACGTACCGGACGATCACGGAGATCGCCCTCAAGCTCGAGGGCAAGGCTCGTCACGTTTCTGTGCACGCCTGCGGAGTTGTGATTACTCCCGAGCCCGCCGTTCAATTCACCGCTCTGCAGCGCGCACCCAAAGATGAGAACATTGTCATCACCCAGTTCGATGCCAAGCCATTGGAATCGCTGGGGCTCCTCAAGATGGATTTCCTGGGACTCCGGAACCTCACCGTCATCGAGATGGCGCTCCTCATCATCGAGCGTCTCACAGGGAAGAAGATTGCGATCAGTGATATCCCCACTGATGATCGCGAGACGTACCAGCTCCTCGCCCGTGGCGAGACCACCGGTGTCTTTCAGCTGGAATCCGCAGGCATGCGCCGGTACTTAAAGCAGCTCAAGCCCAGCCGCTTCGAGGACATCACCGCGATGGTTGCCCTCTTCCGTCCGGGACCTATGGACGCGATTCCCGACTACATCAAGCGCAAGCACCATCCCGAGCTCATCAAATACGAAGTGCCCGAACTGGAGCCGTTCCTCGCGGAAACCTATGGCATCATCGTCTATCAGGAGCAGATCCAGCGCGTGGTGCAGGAGTTTGCAGGATTCAGTTTAGGTGCGGGATATTTGCTGATCAAAGCCGTCGCCAAGAAGATTCCGGCCTTACTCAAGGAACAACGTGAGAAGTTCCTCGAGGGAGCGGCGCAGAAGGGACAGAAGAGAGCGATTGCCGAGAAGATCTTCGCCCTCATCGAGCCATTCGCCGGCTA
>JBAWYM010000009.1:0-41160 GCA_037143575.1 Candidatus Peregrinibacteria bacterium
GTCACACCAAGCGCAGCAACCGGGAATGTCACATTCCGTGACGGAACCGTGACCGTCGGCATCGGCACCATCGTCGCAGGATCAGCCACGCTCACGACGTCGATTCTCTCCATCGGCAGCCACACGCTCACCGCCATCTATAGCGGCGATGCTTCTTATCTGAGCGCAACGTCTGCAAGTCGCTCGCAGACAGTGAATGTCTCCCCGTGGGCGCTGACCGGTTGGTCTGATCGCAAGGCTGTCACCGTCTCCAAGCGCAACGTCACCGCCGATCTCAGCAACTTCCCGCTGCTCGTCCGCGTCACCAATGACATAAACCTCGGTACAATCGCATCGTCGACCGGTGCAGACATTCGCTTCACCACCGGCACCGGCGTGCTCCTGCCCTTCGAAACGGAATCCTTCACAGTCGGCCACGGCTCAGGCTCGGGCTTGTTCTGGGTGAAAGCACCGCTGATCTCATCACTCCAATCAACGACGATCTACCTGTACTACGGCAAGTCCGGCGTTGCGGATGGGCAGAATCGAACGGAGGTATGGGATAGCAATTTCAAGGGGGTGTGGCACTTGTCCGGTTCGACGCTTTCGATGATTGATTCGACGGGGAATGCGAATAATGGGACGAATTATGGAGCGACGGCGGTGACTGGACAAGTTGGTGGGTCGGCTAGCTTCAATGGAAGTAGCTACATTCAGTCACCGTTCGACGCTAGCACCTTAAGCGGCATTTATACATTGTCTCTATGGGGAAAGCTAAACAATGTTGGAACCGTGCAATCGTTACTAACCTGTGGTGGGAGCCAAATAGTAAACGTTACTGGCACGGACTGGAGATGGCAGGTTGGTGACTCTACCGGAACTGCAATACGATCGAATACGTCTAGGTCAAATAACACTTGGAATTATTACACAGTAACTTCAACAGGTATAACTGCAGGCTTAACTAAGCTGTATACAAATTCAAGTCAACAAGATGATACTCACGTAATCGGTGGTATTAATGGTTTAGTTTACTTTGGAAAGTATGGGGGGATACGTTGGGTGACTGGTGTAATGGACGAAGTCCGCATCTCCTCCGTCGCCCGCTCCGCTCCGTGGATCGCCTTCGAGTACCAGAACATGGGAAGCAGTAGTGGCGAAACGATTCTCGGTGCGCAGGAAGGCAAGACCTACACGACAACCGCTCTCACCTCCACGCACAACCCCGTCGCCTTCGGCAGCGGCTTCGTTCTCCGCGCAACCGTTTCATCCGCTTCGGCCGGCGGAATGATGACGTTCAAGGAAGGAATTGTCCCTCTCGGATCGATTGCGGTTTCGAGCGGCATCGCAAATCTTTCCATCAACAATCTGTCCGTCGGGACACACAACGTCACCGCTGAATATTCGGGTGACAGCAATTATCTGGCCAGCACGTCATTGATTCTCGCTCAGACTGTAAGCAAAGCCTCGACGACGACTGCGCTTTCTGCGAATCCCAATCCTTCGACTCTCGGGCAATCAGTAACGCTCACGGCATCGGTGGTACCGTTCTCCGCCACTGGCACGATCACATTCATTGATAGCGGCCGCACGGTTGGCACCGGAACGATTGTCGCGGGCAGTGCGACCATCACGACGACGATTCTCTCGCTTGGCAGCCACAGTATCACGGCTCAGTACAGCGGCAACCAATCGTACCTCACCAGCACCTCGTCACCATGGTCGCAGACTGTGGACGTGCCGGCGTGGAACCTGACCGATTGGAGCGACCGCAAGGCGATCACGGTGAGCAGGACGAATGTCGCAAGTGATCTCCAGAATTTCCCGCTCCTCGTAAGAGTCACAAATGATACGGACGTTGGCGTCATCGCATCTTCGACCGGCAAAGACATCCGCTTCTCGACATCTACCGGCGTCCTCCTGCCGTTCGAAACGGAATCGTTCACCGTCGGCCACGGTTCCGGTTCCGGCTTGTTCTGGGTGAAAGTCCCGACGGTTTCATCCATCCAGAATACGACGATTTACCTGTACTACGGCAATCCTGCTGCGACGGATGGCCAGAGCAGAACGGCGGTGTGGGACAGCAACTTCAAGGGAGTGTGGCATTTGAATGAAGCAACGGACGCTACGGTTTATGATTCAACAAGTTACGCAAACAATTCTATAAATCAAACTTGGACGCAGTCGGCAGGTAAAATTAACGGCGCGGGAAATTATAACGGCACAAGCAACAAAATTAATTTTGGTAATAATGCAAGTTTAAGATTTACTGGAAGCTTTACCGCTTCCACATGGATCAAGGGTACAGATGATACTGGCAGAGTTATAGGGGGTAATACATGGTATATGACTATAACTAGTTTTAGTAGTCAAAAAATATATCTGTATGTTTATAATACTTCTAACGGTTATGGTGCCTATCGTAGAATTGCCACAGACATCAATGATAACAGTTGGCACTATGTTACGGGCGTGTACAACAGCACAGCACAGACTATAGATATGTATCGTGATGGCGTTCTTTCAAATGGAACGCTAACTGGCACGATTCCCTCAAGTCTTGTTAGTAGTAGCGCTGATATTACTACTGGATATGACGGTGCTGGTAACGGTTATCTATCCGCTGCAGTTGACGAAAACCGTTTGTCCTCCACCGCCCGCTCCGCCGACTGGATCCGCTTCGAGTATCTGAATATGGGGGGAACCGGCAGCGGCGAAGTGATGACGGCGGCGCAGGAAGGGTTGCGTCCGAGCTCGCTTGCAATCGCCACATCCGGTACTCCTGCGATCTTCGGGAATACCGTTACATTTACGGCAACCGTCACGCCATCCACCGGAACCGGAACGGTGACATTCGTTGAAGGATCGACCATCATCGGCACGGCTGAGCTTGGTAGTGGCAGCGGGACAATTGCGCTTTCTGATCTCTCGCCCGGAACACACACTATTCACGCCGAATATCCGGGCAACAGCCAGTTCCTCTCCAGTATTTCTTCTTCGATTACGCAACGTATCTACATTCCGGTGAGCGGCACGCTTATGGGAAGTAATGGAACATCACCGCTCTCCGGCAAGAAGATCAGCCTCAGTATCAACGGCGGACCGGTGGCAGGTTCCGGTACCACCAATGGCAGCGGCATCTTCTCAGTCGCGGTTCCGGTGAGCATGACCGGTGGTTCGATCATCACGGTCTTCTCGGATAACAATGCGGAGAAGGCGGTGACGGTGATCGTCGGTGCGAATGGAACAATGACCGGAGTGACACTGATTCAAAACGCGCTGATCACCAAGAGTGCGTTTGCGTCCGTGACGAATCGGAATCTGGCGATTGCAAGATTGAGCAACAGTGCCGATGCGGATATCGCTCAGATCATTGCTGATGCCACTCTGTCTTCCGCAACTATCAGCGGCAAAGTCATCGTCTGGACGGGCAGCACACTCCGTCCTCTCGGCACACTCTCCGCAGGATCCGGTCTGATGATCAGTGGAACGCTTGCGATGGATGCCTATACGCTCTCCGTCGGCGGTGAACTCAATGCACGTCATGGCACACTCCAGACCACCGGCCTCGTGAAGCTGTCATCTGCATCCGGAACGTACGCAGTCGATACCGGCAGCAATCATCTCAAAGATCTCACCGTGACCACGCCCAATGCGTCGCTGGATACGGGACTCGGCGCGTACTGGAATTTCGAAACGCTCGCATCCGGAAAGGTCCGTGATGGCTCCGGTAATGCAAATACCGGTTCGATTATCGGAAGCCCGACGTTGTCGTCCGATGTGCCGACCGTCAGCTTCCCCGATTCGAAGAGCATGGCATTCAACGGCACGACCGATGCGGTCTCCGTTCCGGACAGTACGAGCTATAACGCCGCCGACGGCACGTTTGCAATCAGCGTCTGGATCAAGCCGGATGCCGGCGACAGGATGATCTTGAGCAAGCTTGATACCGAGAATCAGAATGGCGGGTACCAGCTGCGTCTGAGCGGAACGAATACCATCATCCTCGATACGTACGACAGTAGCGGTATCCGCAAGTATCTGGATACCAGCATTTCCCCAACTCTCCTCAGCTGCAGCAGCGCCTTCGATGGCAAGTGGTACGACCCGAACTGCGCTTCCTCCGGATCTTGGCTCTCCTCTTGGGATCGCGAAACGATTGCGGAGGGTGCGGTCGCGTTCACGGGGCTGCGATCCGATTTGACGTACGTTGCGCAGGTCTACGGGTACGGTGATTACAGTCAGGATGCCGATATCAAGTGGCGCTTCAACGGATCCGGATCCTATGCAACCGCTGTTCTTCCGGCCGACATCGCTACATGGCAGACACTCGGGTCATTCACGGGAGTATCCGGCAGGACGATCACTATCGCCAATCCGGGCCAGACGGTCATCGGTGTCGACAGCTTGCTGCAGTCTGTGCGCGTTGTTGCCAAAAGCAGTGTGAGCGGTACCATCGGAATCAATCAGTGGCACCACATTGCAGTGAAGTATGACGGATCGATGCTCAAACTATTCGTGGATGGCGTGCTGCAAGGATCGACGCCCTTTAGCAATGGAAGGATCGATGCAGCTCAGCCGCTCCTGATCGGTGGCTCCTCATCACGCTTCAGCGGTCTGATGGATGAACTGCGAATCTATACCAATGCGTTGTCGGATGCCGATGTCCAAACACTTGCCGGCGGATTCGCGCCGACGGGATTATCACCGACCTTTACGTTTATCGCTCCGGTTACGATCGATGGGAACTTGCTCATCGAGGCTGGGAAACTTTCTGCGGGGAATCAACTCCTGGATCTGCATGGGAATTGGACCAACATTTCCGGTGCCGCTTCCTTCATTCCGGGATCTTCAACAGTGACATTGAGCGGCACCAACCAGACACTATCCGGATCGACGACATTCTGGAATCTGGCGAAATCCGTGAGCAGCGCCGACACGCTCACTCTCGCCGGATCATCGCAATTTTCGATCAACGGATCGCTGACACTCACAGGAATCAGCGGCAATCTGCTCTCTCTGCGATCGACAAGCACCGGCATTGCATCGCAGCTGATTCTGGATCCGGCGGGCTCGCAGACGCTGGAGTATCTCAACGTGCGGGATAGCGATGCGTCCAGCGGACAGACGCTTGAGTGTCTGGTCCTCACGGCAGGCTGCGTGAATTTTGGCAACAACGCAGGCTGGACATTCCAGGTGGGCTCCTCGGTCACGCTCGCCGTCGATACGAATCCCTCTGTCTTCGGATCGAGCATCACGCTGACGGCGACGGTCATCGCAGGCGCGACGGGGACGGTGACCTTCATGGATGGAGTGCTCCCCCTCGGAACGGCCACCATCAACGGTACCACCGCGATGTATCCGATGAGTGATCTGCCGGTCGGGGATCACAGCATCACGGCACGTTACAACGGAGATACGGTGTACGGCATGTCCACGTCGGATCCGATCGTGCAAACGGTCCGGAAGATTCCCACCACGCTCTCATTCGTGTCCTCGGTAAATCCCTCCGTCTCCGGTCGCAGTGTGCTGCTCACCGCCACGGTGATGAGCGGAGCCACGGTGATGCATAGCGCAACTGGAACAATAATGGTCAGGGATGGAGCAGAGACACTCGGCTCGGTGGTCGTCTCTCACGGCAGCGGCTCGTTCAG
Organism: Candidatus Peregrinibacteria bacterium; assembly: GCA_037143575.1. Taxonomy (GTDB): domain Bacteria; phylum Patescibacteriota; class Gracilibacteria; order Peribacterales; family Peribacteraceae; genus JBAWYM01. Next base: position 5,634 of record JBAWYM010000009.1, read on the forward strand.
TACCACCACGCTTGCCATAGGGAGCCACAGCCTCACGGCACAGTACAGTGGCAACAGGGACTTCGTTGCCAGTACGTCGAGCGTTCTCCTGCAGACAGTCGATGTGATGCACTCCACCTTCATCGCCCAACCGGAAGGCCGCGGGACCGGTTGCGGGAGCACTCTACTCACCTACGAGGTCCGCCTCCCCGGTACGCAGACGATCATCGGAAGCGGATCGTTGACATCGGATACGGACGGGCGCGCAATCGTTTCGTTCGATAGACTTCTGGAGGGATCGATCTACGATTTCACCGTCAAGGGACTTTCCCATCTGCGCCGGAAGACCGCCGAAGTGACATTCAATTCCGGAATGACGATCGACTTCACGGATAATAGCGCGAATCCGCTCAAGGCCGGTGACGTCGATCCTTCGCACAATGACAACGGCGACAACAATGTGAATATTCTCGATCTCAACAGATTGCTCGGTGGATTCGGTGGGGGGCAACCCAAGATCGATCTCACGCGGGACGGGGAAGTGAACCTGCTGGATCTCAACATCACGCTCACCAACTACGGTCTCACCGGCGATGAATAAACCGCTCTCCCTCTCACGGCCTATGATGCACTTCTTCACACGAATGTTCTCTCTCCGGACACGCTGGCGGCAACGACTGGTACTCGGCGGAACGCTGCTGTCGCTCGCCGCGATGTCCATGACGGGAGTCCTCGTGGCCAACGCCTTCGCCGGTGATCAGCGCTTCCTCATCACCCTCCCCGCAGGAAGTCCTGCCACCTTCTTTACCGGTCGCTGCTTCAAGATCGAGATGCGTCTCCAGAGTGATCAGATGGATACCGAGGGAGCGGAGATCAACCTTCCGTACGATGTCACCAAGCTCGCTCCCTACAGCGATGCCTCCTGCACATCCGCTGCCACATCCGCCCTCATCACCGGTGGAGCCTTCCCGTCCTACCAGTACATCCGCAATACCATCACCGGAGGCACTGTCCGGGTCTCCGCCTTTATCGGCGTCAACGGGACACCCGTCAACACCGGCTCCGCTCCGGCGAACCAGCTCCTGGCCTTCCTCTATTTCAAAGTCCTCTCCGAGGGAACGGTGACTTTCGATCCTCCGTGGAGCGGCACCACCGACAGCAATATGACGCGTCCGAGTGGCGGAGGAGTGGATGAGCTCGACGGGGTTACCTCTCTCACGGTCACCCTCGCTGCGGATACCGATACCCCCGTTCTCTCCGGTGCCGTTCCCGCCGATGGAGCGACCGGAGTCTCTGTCAGCGGCACCAATCTCGGGCTCTCCCTCACTGACGGACACGCGGGAGTGAATGCTTCCAGTGTCACGATGACCTTAAACGGCATTGCCCAGAGCATCACCTGCACAGCTGCAACGGCAACGAACAGCAATCGCATGCCATCCTGCACGGTGACCAAAGCCCTCTCAATCCTGAAGTATGGGGCGTCCTACACCGTCACCGCCAACGGGCAGGACACCGCTTCTCCCGCTCCCCATGCGGTTGCCCCGCTCACGTGGTCCTTCAGGACGGAGGAGGATACCGATCCACCCTTCGCTGTCTCGGTCTCTCCTGCCAGCGCACAGTCAGGCGTCTCCACGACCACCCCGATCATTCTGGATATCAAAGATCTGAAGGGCGGAGTGAGTGGAACCGTCTCGGGCACCGGGGTCGTCCAGAGCTCCATCCGTGTGACGGTCACGCCTGCGGGAGGGAGTGCCGTGATCTACACCAACGACGGAGCCGGAGGCACCACGGCTTTCAGTGCCAGTGCCAATGCCGATCGTTCCAGTATTCGCGTCACCATTCCCGCCCCCATCACTCCCTACACCGAGAATCAGACGGTGACGATGGCCATCACTGCACAGGATGATGCCGGGAACGCCCTCAGTACGTCCTCCTTCTTCACGACCGTCGATACGCAGGTGCCGGATCTGAGCTTCTTCTCCCCGTCACAGGGAGCCACCGGCATCGACCCCGGCAGGAGCATTGTCTTCCGTGTCACCGATGCCGGAGCCGGGATTGATCTCAGTATTTCGACGGTGACTGTTGCCGGCATCGTCTACACCGGCAGCAGCTCTCCTCCGTTCGTCGTGACGGACAATGATCCCACCAACCCCGATCACGATCTTCTCATCACCGTCACACCTGCGACGTCCTTCCGTGGAGGACAAGTCGTTCCCGTCTCCATCAGCGTACGGGATGCCTCCTCTCCCATAGCCAATACTGCCACCGCCTCGTACAGCTTTACCATTGCCGACACCTGCACGACGTGCACCGTGGATCAGGAGTCACCGCAGCGCTTCCAGACTGATGCGCTCCTCAGTGACCGGATCGCCTTCCACGTGAAGGATGCGGGGGATGGGATTGATTCGGCAACGATCACCGCGACGGTTGTCGGCAATGGGATGGCTTTCCCCGAAAGCCCCATCACACTGACGGGCGGAACGCTGCGATCCGATGGCGTCGGATTGGCGCTCACTGGTACGCATCATGATTATACGATCACGATCACCCTTGCCGGTTCGACAGTGGAGAATCGACCGTATGCGATCCGTATCAATGCGCAGGATATGTACGGACGTTCCATGGCGACCGTAGGGTATACGTTCATCCATTTGCAGCAATGATTCTCCTCTTCTCCTCACAGGCGAAGCTCGTCATCAAGCGCACGGTCTCGGCCATCGCACTGGTGACGGTCATGCTGATGAATCTGTCTCCCTGGATGGTGCCCATCGCTTCCGCCTTCGCCGGTGATCAGCGCTTCCTCATCACCCTCCCCGCAGGAAGTCCTGCCACCTTCTTTACCGGTCGCTGCTTCAAGATCGAGATGCGTCTCCAGAGTGATCAGATGGATACCGAGGGAGCGGAGATCAACCTTCCGTACGATGTCACCAAGCTCGCTCCCTACAGCGATGCCTCCTGCACATCCGCTGCCACATCCGCCCTCATCACCGGTGGAGCCTTCCCGTCCTACCAGTACATCCGCAATACCATCACCGGAGGCACTGTCCGGGTCTCCGCCTTTATCGGCGTCAACGGGACACCCGTCAACACCGGCTCCGCTCCGGCGAACCAGCTCCTGGCCTTCCTCTATTTCAAAGTCCTCTCCGAGGGAACGGTGACTTTCGATCCTCCGTGGAGCGGCACCACCGACAGCAATATGACGCGTCCGAGTGGCGGAGGAGTGGATGAGCTCGACGGGGTTACCTCTCTCACGGTCACCCTCGCTGCGGATACCGATACCCCCGTTCTCTCCGGTGCCGTTCCCGCCGATGGAGCGACCGGAGTCTCTGTCAGCGGCACCAATCTCGGGCTCTCCCTCACTGACGGACACGCGGGAGTGAATGCTTCCAGTGTCACGATGACCTTAAACGGCATTGCCCAGAGCATCACCTGCACAGCTGCAACGGCAACGAACAGCAATCGCATGCCATCCTGCACGGTGACCAAAGCCCTCTCAATCCTGAAGTATGGGGCGTCCTACACCGTCACCGCCAACGGGCAGGACACCGCTTCTCCCGCTCCCCATGCGGTTGCCCCGCTCACGTGGTCCTTCAGGACGGAGGAGGATACCGATCCACCCTTCGCTGTCTCGGTCTCTCCTGCCAGCGCACAGTCAGGCGTCTCCACGACCACCCCGATCATTCTGGATATCAAAGATCTGAAGGGCGGAGTGAGTGGAACCGTCTCGGGCACCGGGGTCGTCCAGAGCTCCATCCGTGTGACGGTCACGCCTGCGGGAGGGAGTGCCGTGATCTACACCAACGACGGAGCCGGAGGCACCACGGCTTTCAGTGCCAGTGCCAATGCCGATCGTTCCAGTATTCGCGTCACCATTCCCGCCCCCATCACTCCCTACACCGAGAATCAGACGGTGACGATGGCCATCACTGCACAGGATGATGCCGGGAACGCCCTCAGTACGTCCTCCTTCTTCACGACCGTCGATACGCAGGTGCCGGATCTGAGCTTCTTCTCCCCGTCACAGGGAGCCACCGGCATCGACCCCGGCAGGAGCATTGTCTTCCGTGTCACCGATGCCGGAGCCGGGATTGATCTCAGTATTTCGACGGTGACTGTTGCCGGCATCGTCTACACCGGCAGCAGCTCTCCTCCGTTCGTCGTGACGGACAATGATCCCACCAACCCCGATCACGATCTTCTCATCACCGTCACACCTGCGACGTCCTTCCGTGGAGGACAAGTCGTTCCCGTCTCCATCAGCGTACGGGATGCCTCCTCTCCCATAGCCAATACTGCCACCGCCTCGTACAGCTTTACCATTGCCGACACCTGCACGACGTGCACCGTGGATCAGGAGTCACCGCAGCGCTTCCAGACTGATGCGCTCCTCAGTGACCGGATCGCCTTCCACGTGAAGGATGCGGGGGATGGGATTGACGGGAACAGTGTGCGATTGATGCTCATCGGTACGGGGAGTGCGGTGACCGGAAACATCACCGTGCTGACAGGCGGGACGTTGCGGTCGGATGGTATGGGGCTCACCGTTCTCGGATCGGCTGCAGATCTCACCGTCACACTGACACTCGCAGGAATCATGCAGGAGAATGTCCCCTATGCGGCGTTCATCGATGCCACGGATATCCACGGGAGAACGATGCCGACCGTCGCGTACACCTTCGTTCGATTGGGCGACAGGATCGTGATCACGGAAAGCACGAACAATCAGTCTGGGCAGAATATTCAGCAACAAAGCCAGAGCGAAAACAGACGTATCCGTATTTCCCAGATCATTCAGATCGCAGTCGAGCCGCATCCGGCTGCCGATCAGGGACGCCCCATTCCTGCTATCGATACGAAATCCCCCGTCACTGCAACGATTCCGACGAAACCCGTCTCCAGTGCGAAGACCATTTCTCAAGCGGGTGGAATGTGCGAGATGAATCAGTGTTTCATTCCTTTCGGATGGACACCGACGATTGCACTGGGGACGCTCATCGCACAGGATGTTTCTTCCTTCCTTGCACAATGGGAAGAGTATGCATGGAGTGGTATCGCGACGATGACGGGTGAAGGACAGCGCATCATCCTGTCTTGGATACAGTCCACAGAGAATACGTTTGCGATGGTTGCCACTCTTCTACAGGAGTCCGGTCGTCTCATTGCACTGTCTTTCACGGAGAGTGCGACCGCCTTCCGTTTGGGAATGGCGCAGTCCATGCAAATTGCAGGGCAGGGCCTGCGTGCAACCGGAGATCTCGCTTGGAATCTGACCATGGATTCGCTTGCCTCTGCAGAGAGCGGTATCGCATTCCTTCAGACGACCCTGGACCGGTCCGGAACACTGCTCGCCGGAGCCTTCGCAGAGCAGGACTTCGCCCTGCGCTCGGGCATGGATCAGGCGGCGCAGATTGCAGGGCTGGGCATGCATATGGTCGCGACGACTGCCGGAGATGGCGTGCATCTGATGGCATCTGGCATGGATCTGCTCGATCACAATCTGCAGGCGATGGCCCTTCAGTTGCGACAATCCGGAGGAGCATTCAGCGATCTGATCGCGAGTGGAGCAGACGCAGCACACGGCGGGCTCGTCGCCCTCCGGGATATCGGGCGTGGCGGAGTGACGGTGGCTGGGGAGGGGATTGGGGCACTACAGGAATTCACCGCTCTGGGAGTCGAAATGGCTGCGCAGGATGTCGCGACAGTGGTGAATGCTTCCCGCGCTGCCGGTACGCAATTCGCAGAGATGATCGTCGCTCTGGGCACGACGGCACAGGAGAATGTGCAGCAGCTGGCAGTCGTGAGTGGAGAGGGAGTATCCGCAGTGATCGATGGCTCAACGCAGGTCCTCGTCTGGAGTGGTGACACGGCGCAGTATGCCTTCAGCGTCCTTGCCGGCAATGCGCAGAGTGCCGGTGAGGGCATTGTGCAGGGAATACGCGGAGAGGCTGATGCGCTTGGACAGGGTATGGGTCAGCAAATGGCATTCGTCCAGGGTTCCATCGCCGATGCTTCAGCGCTGATCATCACTGCAGGGTCGCAGCTGTCCACAGCGGTTGCCGAGGGTACGTCCGTAGCATCCGATGTCTTGGTCCGTGGTGTTATCCTCGCCAATGATGTCGCCATTCGTGCCCGCTCCGCCGCCGGAACACTCATCGCTTCGTTCGATGTTCAATCACAGCTTCAGCAGTATCGTTCCACGCTCGCAGAACCACAGCAGCACTACAAGACGACGCTCGCGAAGAAGAACGGCCAGATTATCATTGCCGCTCTTCACCTCAGTATTATCGATGCGCAAGGTGAACCGTATGCGCGTACACCGGTAGTTCTCTTCTCCGATCCCAAGATCACCGTCACCGATGAAGGCGGTATCGCCACTTTCCACGATGTGCCGGTGGGAGAGCATACACTGGAGATCCAGACGAAGAGCGGCAAGACCGAGAGCCGCCTGATCACGCTCGAGCCTCCTTCTGGCATTGCCTTGGCGGAGCGGACGAATGTCGACGTCTCTCTTCCGGTCTCGCGCATCATCGTGAGTGAAGTGATCCATCCTGCGGCCCCGTGGATCGGAGAGCGTCTCCTCGTACCGTTCCTCGTGATCGCCGGCATCTTCTTCGGAGCGGCGATGGGTGTTTGGGGGGCGGTGTGGTGGTTGGAAAGGGAGCGGAATCGTGGGCGGCGTGGGAGTTCCGGGTGGCACGGGATAGGGCTGCATGGGGCACATTAGATTCATATGTTCTTTTTTTTCGGAGAGTAGTCAGAATAGTTCGAAGGGAGAGCTGAAGAGGTTTGGAAAAGGTTAGAGACCCCACTTCGTTCTTCGAACTTCGCGGGGCAGGGGCATGAAAGGTAAGGTTGAAAAGGCTTGAGAAATTGGTTTGGGGTCTCTCATTGCCAGTGGTATCCATCGATGATCTCATCGGCATCAAGAAACAATCGGATAGGGAAAAGGATGCTTTGGATGTTGCCACCCTGCTAGAATACAAAGGCCTATGAAGGACTATTCTTCATCCATCGATCGGGATCAACTGCGTCGGATCAAATATTCTACGACTCCTGAGCAACGGATGAATTGGCTGACCGATGCTGCAAAATTCGTCATGGAGAGCAGGAAGAACTGGAAGAAGCAACATCGGGATGCGAAGATTGGGTGATTCATTGCGTGCCTCAATCGATGTCACAAGTAGAGCAGGCACCTGTCCTGCCTGCCCCTCGTAGCTATGCGGAGTGGGGAGCTTGTCGAATGGATACCTGCCTGCGGGCAGCATCAGGAATTCTTTCCGTGAAAGGCCTCATCACTTCGACCCGCAGGGACGTATCCCTGCTCTCAAACAACATATAAGAGTCACTGCAGAGCAGGCATACCTGCCTGCGGGAAGCACCATGAATTCCTTCGATGAAAGGCCTCATCGCTTCGACCCGCAGGGACGTATCCCTGCTCTCAAAAAGAAAGGAAGTATCCCTGCTCTGATTTCCTTTGTATTCTTTTGACAGTCCTTTCGATTCCCCTACAATCTCTTCGAACATGATCTTCTCCTCGCTCTCTCTTCGTCGTCGTGCCATTGCCTCCACGGAGGCGAAGGCTCGTGCGTAAGGAAAAGTGAGCTTTCGACCCGACCCGTGGAGTCTTCCGACTTCGCGTTTTTTGTATACATGTTTCATTCCTCCCACTGCTTACCGCGCCGTACCAACCGTACCTCCTCCATGGAGGTGCCGGGCTGATGCGTGAGCATTGAGCCGTAGCACCGCCTCTATGGAGAAGCGATAGATGCGTGCTGCAGTGTTTCTTTTACTTCTCATACGGCTCCGCAATGAAAACATCATCAATTGTTCATGGAAGCTATCTTCAATAACGGCGTAGCTTCGCCGGTATTGTGTAATGGAGCATAGCTGCGAAAAATGTTGTTTATAAAGCGAAGCCGTATCATTCCTCTTTCTTCCCATGCAACCATCCTGTGTCACCGATGCAAAACTTGCTTCCCCGGATGCCATCGTCTGCAAAGATAGTGATGCGGCAGCATTCTATGTTCAGCTGCAAAATGATGCCGTTGAAGCAGGCCTTCCCGGTATTAATTTCAGAATACTTTCTCCCATTCAGAGCAAAACATTGAAGCAATTGGCGAGAGTGCTCAGAGAAAAGCCCTCATTCTCAGCGGAGGCCAGTGAGTTTCTTCTCTTCGAGAGCGTTTACTACGGCGTTCATGATTGTCCGCAGTGAGCATGTTGGCATCTTTGTACTTTTGGTTTTCATTTCCCCACTCTCCTCTATGGACACGAAAACTTCTTACCAGAAAATCGCTTCCCACGAAGCGAAGAAAGGCACGTTCAAAAAATGTCTCCTCCTGTACTCCGGCGGCCTCGATACCTCTGTGATGCTCAAGTGGATTCAGGACGAATACGATGCCGAGGTTATTGCACTCACTGTAGGCGTTGGTCAGCTGCACGAAGATTTGGAAGCAGCGCAACAGAAGGCACTGAAGTTTGGTGCCAAAGAAGCGTACATCGTCGACGCTTCCGATCGCTTCGCAGATGAGCTCCTCACGCGGGCCATCAAGGCGAATGCCGATTACCAGGGCGGCTACCATCTTTCCACTCCCCTCGGTCGAGTCACGCTCTCGCAGGTCGCCGTCGAGTACGCACACAAGACTGGAGCCACCGTCATCGCGCATGGCTCCACCGGCAAGGGCAACGATCAGGTGCGGTTCGAAAGCTACATCACGACGCTCGATCCTTCTCTCAAAATCATCGCTCCGGTGCGGGAGTGGGGGATGGGACGGGACGAGGAAATTGACTACGCACTCAAGCATGGCATTCCCGTGAAGCAGACCAAGGATTCGCCGTACTCCTACGACGACAACATGTGGGGATCGACGGGCGAAGGCGGCGAGATCGAAGATCCCAAGCTGGTTCCTCCCCTGGAAAAAATTCTGCAGGTCTGCACGCATCCCGAGAAGGCCCCCGATCAATCCGAGATCATCGAAATCGGCTTCCAGAAGGGGATTCCGGTGAGCTTCGGCGGCAAGGTCATGAGCATGAAAGAGATCGTGAAGGCGGCGAATGCTGCCGGGGCCAAACATGGAGTCGGGATTACGCATCTGATCGAAGACCGTTTGGTGGGCTTAAAAGTCAGAGGAATTTACGAGAGTCCCGGTGCGGAAATTTTGATTTGTGCTCACTACAATCTTGAGAAGTTGGTTTCGACCCGGACACTTAATGAATTCAAGAAGACCGTCGACGAGAAGTGGGCGTACCTCTGCTACGCGGCCCAATGGTTCGAGCCGACGATGCAGGCGATTCACGCTTTCCAGGATTCCGTGAACGAGGTTGTGACGGGAACGGTGAAAGTTCGGTTGTTCAAAGGTACAGCGACAGCGGTCGCCGTCGCATCGCCCCATTCGCTCTTCAATGCCGACCTCGCGACCTTCAATCGGAATGCCGCCTTCAACCAGAATGCCTCGCCGGGTTTCATCGAGATTTATAACTTGCCGCAGAAGACGGCGTACGCTGTTCATCAGCATTCATAGGAAGCTTTTGGCTCCTTTCCCATTTGTCGCAGTTCGACACGGCTCACTGTGACAAATGGGAAATAGCTCTCTTCATTCCTCATTCTCTCCCACTCTATGGCAACTCTCTGGAAAAAACCTTCGTCCGGCTCCCTTCATCCGCTCATCGCTTCCTACACCGTTGGCGAGGATCCGCTTTGGGACATTCAGCTCCTGCCGTATGACATATTCGCGAGCAAAGCCCATGCGAGGGGACTTTCGAAAATCGGCATCCTGAAGCCATCCGAGCTGAAGATTCTGCTTGCAGCTTTGGATGCGTTATCGAAGGAAGTTTCCAAGGGAAAGGTGACGATCAGCGTAGAGGATGAGGACTGTCACACGGTCATCGAACATTACCTCGTTGCGAAATGCGGTGAAGCCGGCAAGAAAATTCACACCGGCCGCAGCCGCAATGATCAGGTGCTCGTGGCGCTTCGGCTCTTGATGAAGGATCGGATGCAGATGATTCGGACGTCCACAGTGGACCTGGCGGAAATGTTTTTGGCGAGTGCCGAGAAGCACCGCGATGTGCCGTTCCCCGGGTACAGTCACACGCAGCAGGCGATGCTCAGCTCACTGGGTCACTACTTCGCAAGTTTCACGGAGAACCTTCTCGAAGATGTTGAATTCCTTGTGGGAGTGCTTCATCACATCGATCGCAATCCTCTCGGGAGTGCGGCAGGGTTCGGCGTCGCCCTGCCGCTGGACCGGGAAGGCACCACGAAGGAACTTGGGTTTGAGAGGATCCAATGCAATTCCCTCGCATGTCAGACGAGCCGTGGGAAGTTCGAGAGTGTCGTGATGGAAGGGTTGATGCAGGTAATGCTTACCCTTGGCAGGTTTGCACAGGACATGCTCTTCTTCACATCTCAGGAGTGTGAGTATTTCACTGTTCCTGATTATCTCGTCACGGGGTCCAGCATCATGCCGCAGAAGCGCAACCTCGACGGACTGGAGGTCCTCCGGGGAAATATCAGTGTCGTTCTGGGATATCAGCACTCCGTACAGGGGATCGCGAGCAAGCTCCTCTCCGGCTACAACCGTGATCTCATTCTCCTCAAGCGGCCGCTCCTCGAGAGTTTTCGGATTGTGCTCCAGAGCCTCGACGTTGCGAAGCTGTATCTCGCAGGTCTGAAGCCCAATTCTGACCACATCGCGTCGAAGATTTCTCCAGGCATCTTCCTCGCGGATATCGCGACAGCTTTAGCTTCTGAGAAGGGGATTCCTTTTCGGGATGCCTACGTTCTGGCTTCCCAAATTTCCCCGAAGGACATCGATCTGCAGGCGAATATTCGTTCGAAGATTTCTGCCGGGGCTCCGGGGAATCTTCAGCTGAAGCGGTATCGGACGTGGATGGGGAAGATGAGGAAGGATAACCAGTGATTGCATGACCAATGGCAGAGGAGTACAATTGTACTACTTTTGTCCCCCAAGCTCTCATGGCAACTTCACGTCTTCAGCAGCGTATCGACCCCGATCTCCGGAGGGATGCCGAGATGATTCTGAAGATTCAGAGAATCAAACCTTCACAGGCGATCTTTCTCTTCTACACCGAGGTGAAGCGTACCGGTGGCTTGCCGTTTTCTCCGTCCCGTGTTCAGCCTTCCGAAATTCCCAATGCACGGTTGCGCAAGGATTTAGAAGAGGCCAGGAAGGGGAAAGGGGTGAAGACGTTCGCGCATTCGAAGGCGCTTTTCGATTCTCTAAAAAAGCTCTGAGCCCTGCGCATAACCAAAACAACGAAGCGTTTCCGTCGTGATTATGCGAAATCGTGACTTATTCTGTACGGAGAATATAATGCGCGTTATGAGTCATCGCATGAGCAAACTTGTAGGAGAAATTTTCATATTATTCTTTGTTCTCTTTGTGTCCTTATCGGTGATCGCAGAGCATCATCTCTTTAGATTTGGGCTGGAAGGTCTAGAAAGAATGGAGATATTTCAAGGTGTTCTCTATGCGATAGGTATTGTGCTCGCGATCTCAGGTGCATTTTTTCTTTTTAAGATGGCAACAATAGAGCATCTATCGTGGATGGTGCTCTTTCCACTTAGTTGGATCACGCAGACGTATTTTGTCATCGTCCCTTTGTATTACTTTCTGATCTATCGAAGAGTGGTCAATGGAACTCTTATGGCGAAAGAGGGGGAAGCATATTTTGTACTACCGACGATTATCAATACGGATGCGGCGACCTACGCATATTATTGGTTCATCTTCGTTCCAATTGTTTTTCTTTTTTTGGGAGGATCTGTTTTTGCGAGTTGGCTCAATCTTCTCTATCCAATTATCTACCCCGTTCTTTTCCTTATTGTAATCATAGCAAGTGTGTATTGTGCCCTTACTTTGCGCAAAACGAATGCTTCATCGAAGACAGTCAATGTATTAATTTTCGGATGGACGCTGTATTGGTTATTTCTCTTCTTCTATGGGACGCGAAACGCTATAGAGCAGCTATGGATTACTCCCCGATTGTTACTCGATATTTCCTTGTTTTATTTTTTCTTCTGGGGGATATGGACGCAACAGGGATACTTAAGAAAATGGCAGATCGCTATAATTCTTGGAATCCCAACATTATTGTTCATTATAGGTTTTCTCTCTGGAGCACCTGGACTCTCTGCCCAGTGAAACCAATAGTGTATTTTTGAGCTTCACATTTTGACCATCGTCCATGGGCCGTCATTTCCTCCACCAATTCCTATCTTTCCGCTTCTAGGTCGCGTAGAATGAGCATTCATTTCTCTTATTCAGACATGCCTCCAGAACTCCTCCAGCAATCACCCGGCTTCCAGGGCCTTGGCATTGCGCCGCAGATTCTACAGATCCTCGCTGCCAAGAATTTCGTCACTCCGACCCCCATTCAGGCCAAGTCGATCCCGCAGGGGATTGAGGGGAAGGACATCGTGGGCATCGCGCAGACCGGAACCGGCAAGACCTTCGCCTTCGGAATCCCCATGCTCCAGCGCCTGTCTGCCGGCAAGGGCCGGGGGCTCATTATCGTTCCTACCCGCGAGCTCGCTTACCAAGTGGATGAATCTCTGAAGACCTTCGCTCCTGCTCTCGGGATCCGCATTGCTGTGCTCATCGGTGGTGCATCCATGTATCAGCAGCGCGAGATGATCCGTCGCAATCCCCAGATCGTCATCGCCACCCCGGGCCGCCTCAATGATCACCTGCTGCAGCGGACGATCACGCTCAAAGAAGTGAAGATCCTCGTCCTCGACGAAGCCGATCGCATGCTCGACATGGGATTCAAGCCGCAGATCGATCAGATCCTGCAGCACGTTCCCAAGGAACGGCAGACGATGCTCTTCTCCGCCACGATGCCCCAGGAAATTCTCAAGCTCATGAAGGCCGAGATGCGCCTGCCGCTCTCCATCGAAGTGGCCCCTTCCGGCACGACCGCCGCCGGGATCGAGCAGGAGCTCTTCATGGTGCAGAAAGCGGAGAAGCTTCCGCTCCTCGCCATGCTCCTCAAGGAGTACCGCGGGTCCATCCTCGTTTTTTCCCGCACCAAGCACGGTGCCAAGAAGATTACCCATGCCATTCGTTCGATGGGCTTCACGGCCGCCGAGATCCACGCCAACCGCTCGCTCGCCCAGCGCCGCGAAGCGCTCGAGGGATTCAAGCGCGGTGTGTACCGCATTCTCGTCGCCACCGATATCGCCGCACGCGGCATCGACGTCACGGGTATCGAGGTCGTCATCAATTACGATCTCCCCAATGATCCGCACGATTACGTGCACCGCATCGGCCGCACTGCGCGTGCCGGTCTCAAGGGTCGGGCGATTTCCTTCGCCACAGCAGAGCAGAAGCGGGACATCTCCGACATCGAGCGCCTCGTCCGTTCCACGCTCCGTCGCAAAGCGACCCCTGTCCTGCAGCGTCTCGCTCCCATCCCCGGGCTGCCCGAAGATCGCGACGAAACACCGCACTACGGTCAGAACCGTGGAGGGAATCGTTTCGGTGGTGGTGGAGGAGGCGGGAAGAGAAGGGGACGGTGGTGAGTACGATTTCCGTACTGGATCAGTGAGAGAAAAGCCTATAGAGTTTCGGGAGGATAGTCAGTGTTACTCTCATGTTTGTGTTTCCCTTGAAAAATCACCATCGATTATCCTTGGTTACAGTCGTTCTGTGCGTCGTCCTCGCAGCGGTGTCCATCGGCTTTTCCCGTTCCCGTTATATTCTCATTCCTGCGCATCCTGTCGCGATCCCCACCCCCTTCACCGCGTCTTCGGATTCACCCTTCGGTGGCGATCTTCTTTCTACCGGCACACCAGAACATCCCAGTTACGACGTCACCTTTGCAACTAACTCTTCGCAGGTCCTCTCCGATACCAGCATCTTCTCCATCATCATCCCCGATGATCCTACGATCTCCGACGGAGTTCCTCTGAGTGGCGCTTTCTCGGGCAATGGTATGTTCTACGGCTACCTCTATACCGATGCCAATGCTTCCGGGGAACTCGCCGGCGCTGTGGCCGCCGCCCCTGACTTTGCCCAAGGCAACAACGTTCCCTTCAAGGATCTCTTCTCGGGTACGTTCTTCGCTTCCGACGCCGAGAAGAATGATGCCGATGGACAGATATTCCTCACCAGCTACGAAACCACCCACTCCGCCTCCGGGAAGCTCATTCGCTTTCTCTCACTCAAAGATCTCACTTTAAAGAAGAACTCCCGCATGATCATCGTCACGAAGGATGCGACGACGACTCTCACTGTTCGCAATGTGACGTGGTGCGGGGACACTATTACGAATGGCACCGAGCAGTGCGAAGATGGCAACGCGATTGATGGCGATGGCTGCTCTTCAATGTGCGTCATCGAGTCCGGCTGGACATGCAGTGGGACACCATCGGTGTGTGCTCCTCGTTGTGGCAATGGTATTCTCGACGTTTTCCTGCGTAACGGAATCCGGGAGACCGACGAAGAGTGCGAAGCTCCATCCATCTCCTGCAGCGCAGATAAGATCTGTTATCACTGTGTGTGCTTACCGCCGGATCGCTGCCAGATTACCCTGCGCATGAGCTCGTATTCCCGGATCTTCTTCACCCCGAACGGCAGGAAAGCGTACGTGATGGGCTCTACTCCCATCGTCGCTGCCATCGATACGAGCATCGATACTGTCGTCGGAAAGGCGATCGTCGGGACGTTCTCCAGGGGTGATATCGCTTTGAGCCCCGACGGGTCTCGTGCGTACATGGTGAGTGATGGCAGCAACTCCGTTGCGGTTATCGAGACTGCCGGTGACACCGTCACGAAGACGATTGCAGTGGGCACCGATCCGCGTGCTATTGCCCTTACTCGGAATGGCAGGAAAGCGTTCGTCGTGAATACCCGCAGTAATACTGTCTCGGTCATCGATACGATGACCGGTTCGGTGACGAAAACGGTGGCGGTGGGTGGATTTCCCCTGGCGATCGCTCTGACACCCGATGGCAGGATGGCGTATGTGTTGAACTACGGTTCCGATTCGGTCTCGGTGATCGCCACAGCCAGCGGTAGTGTACAGGCAACGGTGCCCGTGGGGAGAGCACCGTATCGTCTGGTCTTCACTACCGACGGGGCGAAAGCATACGTCGTCAATCATGGAGGGAATACCATTTCCGTCATCGATACTGCGAGTATGAGAGTTATCACAACCGTGACGGTCGGCAGTCTCCCGGATGGCATCGCGATCACGCCCGACGGGACCAAAGTCTACGTCGTGAACACGAGCGCCGGCTCCGTCTCGGTCATCGCGACGGCTACGAATACGGTCACGAACACCCTCACGGTGCTCGGGAATCCTTATGCGATCGTCATCGCGGCGACGCCTGCAGGTACCAAGGCCTACGTCTCGTACCAGAATGGCGACTCCATCTCGGTGATCGCAACCGCGAGTGACACCGTCTCGATGGTGAAGGTTGGGAGCAATCCGATTGCTATCTCCGTTTCCCCGGACGGCAAGAAGGCATACGTGGCGAACTACGCGAGCGGTTTCCTCTCGGTGATCGATACTTCTACTGATATTTTGCTTCGCACCTGCGGATCGTTGGTACCATCTGCTTCATCCGCAGCATCCCTCTCCTCTTTACCTTCTTCATCCGTATCCTCTGTATATTCTTCTACCGTTTCCACGTCTTCTGTTTCATCTTCTGCTTTCCCCCCTTCTTCTTCCACTTCTCCCTGTGGTCCCTTCACGCCAGTTCCAGGATGCGCAGCAGGTCCATCAGTACCGCAATCCTGCATTGCGCTTTATGGCGAATCCTGTTCGTATTGTGATCCCCTGTGCAGGATGGAGAATATTGTTGGGCCTCATTGCGGAGATGGCATTCCTCAGATAGTGGATGGGGAGAAGTGTGATGCTGGCTTAAACAATGGGTTACCGGGGTATTGCGATGCCACCTGTCAGCAGATGCTTCCTCTTCCGGTGGCGTGCGATGCGGTGTTCAGCTCCGGGGGGGGAGGAGTAGGAGGGGGAGGGACACCAACGTGTCAGGCGAGCGGCTTTGGTAAGAAACCACTTCCAAGCAGCTTTGCCTTCAGTACTGTCATGGATTTGGATGGCGATGGGAGGCCGGATATCGTTTCGATTGGCACGAATATTCTCACCTATCAGAACGCGGGCGGTCTGGTGTTCCCTCAAGTGAGTTTCGGTCTTGTGCTGGAGGAGTTTCGCGAGAGATACCGTCTGATGATGATGTATGTCGATCTGGATCCGTTTCAGCAACAAAAGATGATGGCAGATATTCAGGATACGATCGTCTGTTTCCAGCTCAAGCCGGGTCGCACCCGTCGGGAGGAAAATCTGCTGTATCGCTATCAGGTCGTACAGAATTTCATGCAGATGGATGAACAGGCGAGGGGAATGGAGCTGATGACGATCACACGCGACATCACCGATATGGAGGCAGCAGCTTCCAGTAGCAGGACGGGTATCGGTTACTATCCCTCATTACGGGTCTATGATCTCGATGGTGACGGCGACCTCGATGTGTTGATTCTGTCGGGGGCGACGAATGGTGACATCCTTTCGAATGTACTGACTCGCTGTATCAATACCAATGGGGCATTCCAATGTGGCTCCATGGGTGTTGCAATCATGGGCAAATGGTTCGCTGCTGTTCAGCTGGAGAGCGGTCCGGAGCTGGAGGTGGTCGTTCCGACGATGAATGGTACGCGGTTCTACGATTTTACGACCGGTCAATGGCATGACTTTGCGCCTTTCTGCGTATCCCCGGTGCGGCCTGATATTGCGGCGATCTGTGCCACAGCCTCGCAGGGGTATAGGGATCTCATTCAGGTGGCGGACTTCAATGCTGACGGCCACATGGAGCAGCTCTCGGTTATTTCGTATAACGCTGGCAGGGATCTCTATATATTGATCGACGGCACAAGCATCGCACGCGTACCTGGATTGCAGTCTCCCGGGGCACGGAAATCAAAGGTCGTACCGGTTGATATGGATAACGATGGTGACATCGATATTGCCGGAGTGGCTGGCGGTGGAGAAGTTTTCTGGTTTGAGAATCTGGGTGGAAATTCCTGGGGGGAGCATGTGATTGCAGAGAACGATATCAGTATCAATGTTGAAGGAGGAACGTTCAGTGCGGTGGATCTTGATGGTGACTATCTCCCTGAGCTCTATGCTCCCGGAGTGAGCGGAGGGATCTATACACGAAGTTGCCGTCCTTGATGCGGGGGAATAATGAGTGTCATGATTAGGCATATGGGAACCAGTCTTTTCCAATCCGAAGACTGCCCCGAGTGAAAGTAAACTTGGTAGACGAAAGGATTCATTCATATTGTAGCAGAAAGGTCATCTCCAATCATCTTGAAGAGTGTTCTTTTGGCTTCCTGCATCTCTCCGGCTGCCTGGTTGGGGGTTTTCTTCGCCGCCTGTTCCTTGAGCCATTCAATTGTAATGCCGGGTTTCAGGCACTGCTCCATGTCTGATAATGACAGGAGCTTCTGCAGCGGTGTCAGATACTGTTTGTACGAAATCTTCTTTCTGCCATTCGGCTCAACCTTCTCCGTCGGAAATCCTGATGGCCAGTAGAAATTCACGTAAGGGACGAGGTGATCCCGGTAGAAGATGTTGATGCGCGGAGCCCACTTGCCGGGGATGTGCCAGTACCCCATGTGTTTGCGAATGATGGAGCCGTTCTTGGATTCCACAAGTCCGTTATCATTGCTGTGCCGCGGTCGGCCTTTCGTCTGGCGGATGAGCAGCTTGTTGAGGAGTCGCGCCACCGTCTTGTTGATGTACTCGCTACCGTTGTCCGAGTGGAAGTTCTGGATGACGAACGGAAAGACGTCGAGCGCAGCCATGAGCACATCTTCAAGGAAGCTCTCCGAGATTTCCTCGACTGCCACGACGATCTCCCACTGCACAACCTCATCGACGAAATTGACGTGGTAGACGCCTTTTTCGCTGTTGCGATCCCCTTGATGCACCGTGTCCACCCGGATGAATCCCGCCTGACCGTTGGGTTGAGGTTTCTCGCGCTTGCCGATCGGTACCTGCACTGGTTGGGTCTTCGCGATGGTCAGTGCCTGTTCGCGATAGATGCGTGAGCCACGGAGGTTGTAGAGATGACCGTTGGAAATGTCCTTGAGCCGTACGAAGCGTTTGTCGCCGGCGGCGTACATCGCTTTGCAGATTTCCCGGGTGGCATGACCGTTCAGTCGTCCGTGCAGATTGTCGGTTTCCGCGAGAAGTTCACGGTCTTCGTTTGTGTACGTCACGGTAAAGCCATGGCGTCTGTATGGTACACAGAGCATTTCACCACGCCGATAGGCGGCAATGTGGTCCGTGATTCCTCGTTTCTGCAATCCCGTAATCACGGAGAGGTATCTGCGGATGATGCCTTTCTCGTCCCTTGTGCGATGGGTATACCGAAACTTGAGAAGTGTCGCATTGATCCACGATGCACGCTCCTGTGGAGGACACGTTGCCTTGATATCGAATACCTCTGAGGCGTCGAGAAATGCCCGTAGATCGTCAATCGTGCGGAGATGGGTATCGTCGAACATGGTGGTCATGGGTGGATGTGGGTATGAATCCGCTCAATCTACCAGTTCGGGGCAGTCTTGTATTGGACAAGAGTGAACCTTCCAAATCATACAATTTTCTGTTATAATAGACAGTGAATTCCTACACAAACACCTTTATGGATCATGCGCTTTCCGGGAAAATGTTTCGAGGAGCAATACTCATTCTCGTCGTCTGCGCTCTCGCTGCCGCCGGCGCTTTCTTCGCGATCAATCGCGGGAGTTTCCATGCTGCGCCTCCTGTGCAGGAGCCGAACGACATTCCGATTCCGTTTACGCAGAATCCAGAAACAATCCTCTCCGCATATCTCACGCCAGAGCAGATCGCGCAGAACGGAAAGACGATCTATGATGTATCTTTCCCGCTTGCAACAGACCTTTCCCGCGAGTTGGCAACGCAGGGCATCCACAATGTGGTGACTCCGGATACTGCCGATGTGTCCGATGGAGTGAAGCTCAATTTCGCTCTGACGGAGAATAAAATCTTTTATGGGTACAAGTACTCGGACGTCATTGCGACGGATGAGTTCCAGGCGCAGTTCCAGGCGCAGCGGCTTCTGAATACCACTGGTGATGCGGTGCCCTTTATCACACTCTTCCCTAGGCAATTCTTCGCTTCTCCGGCAGCAGAGGCCAACCCACAAACGAGGGCTATTCTCGACAGCTACCGTGGCAGAGGCGTGGATTTCCTCCCACTTTCTGATATTACTTTGGAGAAGAACGCTCGCTATGTGATTGTGACGGGAGACGATACTGGCGTGATCTTCACTATTCGTGGTATTCGCCAAAATCCGTGGTTCAATATTCATGAGCCGATGGATGTCAATGGCAACGGCATCGTGGAAAAGTCCGACTGGCAGGCTGTCAGAGATTTTATCAATCTCCATGGCACATCCACACCCGTCGTCTCGGGGACGGTGCCTTCTCCCCTTTATCCGGATGTCGATGGCAATGGAAGAGTGGAACCGATAGACGTGGCCATCATTGCAGCATACATCGGCGGTGAGTGCGGAAAGGATGGTGTACAACCAGGGCTCGGCGAAGTCTGCGACAACGGTGTGACGAACGACGATTGCGCGCCTGCGTACGGTGGAACTTGCTCGTACTGCAAGAGTGATTGCTCCGGGATGGTCACCAAGCAGGGAGGGTTCTGCGGTGACCACACCGTCCAGGCTCCCCCCGAAGAGTGTGATCCGCTGGTGCCCAATAGTTCCTGCCGATCGAACTGCATGAAATTTCCCAATCCTTTCATTCAATAATTCTCCTTTCCTCTTCATTGTCTTCTCACACACATCCACATTCCCTCTCTCCTCATGGCAAACCCTCTCTCCTCCCTTTCCCCCGTCTCGCGCAAAGTGCTCTCTGCGACGGTGCTGGGGGTTATCGCCCTCGTCGTAGGGGTCGGTGCTCTCTCCTCCTCACGCGTTACGTTCGTCGCGTACAAGGGGATCCCCATTCCTTTCCTGCAGGAGAGCATCCGTGCTCAGGGGAGTGTCTCCTACTACAGCAGGCGCAGTGGGATCGATGTCTACGAGATGACGTTCACCGATGCTGAAAGCAGCGGCATCATGCAAACTGATCGTATCTATTTGGTTCACGTGCCTGCGGGGCAGACCGTGGCCAATGTTTCCCTCGACCGGGTAGTCATCTCTGAGGGGAATACGCGTGATGTGGATTACTACGGATACAAGTACGAGGATGCCACAGCGTCCGTGGAGCGCGCCCACAAGGATGATGCGCTCTTCCGTGATCGCTTCCCCGGTCGTTTCTTCGCTTCGCAGAAGGCCTGGGCCTACGATGACAGTTTGTCGAAGTACGCTGGAGCCAACAACATTATCTTCCTGAAGACGGATCCCCATGCAGCATCACCATCGGATTCATCCGCATCGGTTGATCTGGAGCCCGGTTCCCTCTACGTCTTCGTTGTGAATGATGCTGCAGGAGCCCGTCTCGTCATTCGCGGGTCTGGAACCTGTGGCAATGAGATATTGGAGCCTTCCGAGGATTGTGATAACGGAGTGCACAATGGTGAGCTGGGCAATAGCTGCGCCGCCAATTGCACGACGACGGATATTCCGATTCCCTTCGGTTCCGGGAGCCTCGTGGGATCCGGAGCGAGGTTATCGATTGTTCCTGTGAGGCTTCCCCCGACGGCGAGTGCGGTCGCTGGTGAGACAGGTATTACCCTCATCAGCTTCATGGCGACAGCGACGAACGAGACAATCTTTATAGGTCGCTTACAGTTTGTCGATGTCGCAGGAACCCTCGACGACACCCAGAATTACCAGCTGTGGTATGACAGTAACAATGACGGCACCGTGGACTCGATAGTGCAGATTGTCCCGACAGTTCAGAACAATCTGCTCACGTTCGATACCGTGGGAAATGACACTACGACGCTTGCCTCTGGTCAGAGTCGTATATATGCATTGCGCGCCGATGTGAAAGATAGCGTACAGACTGGTTTGGTGCAATTGCAGTTCAATGTCACCGATCCAAATTATATTCGTGCAAACAAGGTTATTGTTATGGATATAGACGAACAGCTCACTGGTCTTGCGACGAATGGTGTGTGCAGTGCTGCCCTGTGTCAGATCGACGCAAATTCTGCGCCTTCCACCCTCTGGACGCTCCAGTCCATTGCCTCCAACCCCGGACGCGTGGATATTACGTCCATTCCTACGGCACCAGTCGGAGAGGATGGGTCCATCCCCGCCTTGTCGTTGCGCGTCGGTGACGTTGTTACATTCAGCCGCATCTACAGCGGGGGACAGGGCATCATCACCAGCGGTTTCCAATGGAATTGGGATCATGCCATCCTCAGCTGTGATGGATTTCCCGATTTCGATAGTCCGGATTTCCGCTGTACAGCCACTGCCGCCGGAGCAACGAATATGAGCTTCACGGCGTACATGATCATGGCCGATAATTCCGACCGGACGATTCAGTCCAATGTGATCGGGGTCGTTGTTCAGGAGCCGGTGGGCTCAGGGTCGAATGTAGCAATTCGTGTGCAGAATCTTCCATCTGCGCTGAGTGCGAGAATCAATCAGCCGGATATAACATTGTTACGCTTTGAAGCTCAGGCTTCTGATGGAGAAGATCTTCTGCTCAATAAGCTGATATTCGAAGCTGAGAGTGGGTCACTGCTCAATGCTACGGATTACACAGTATGGGTCGATACCAACAACGACGTCGATCATCGCGTCGATCAAGTGATGCAGTCCGGTGTTTCTCCTGACTCCGGAGTGGTGACGTTCAATGATGGAGTGCTCGTCAAAAAATCTGAGTCGGTCTTCATAGAAGTCCATGCGAAAGTTGCTGTGTCGCTGCAGACGAATCCACATCTTCAGCTCCGTTTCGCCACAGGTTTACCGAATTATGTCGGAGGGATAAAGATGAATAACGGAACTTCTCTCGATGGTATTTCAACGGACGGCGTATGTGTGTCGGCTCCCTGTGCTATTGCCGTACGGACTTTGCAATCGACGCTCTGGCAATTGGCGAACTCCGGGAATCTCTTTATCACCAAGGATCCGGGTACGGCCTACGCTCCCCGGCAGATTCTTGCCGGTATGCTTTCGGAACCTCTGCTTCGCCTCACGTTCGTTGCGGACAGCGAACCCATCGATATCACCGATCTCGTGATCAATTCCTCCGGTAGCGATGCTGCCTCCGTTTCTGCGCTCGAGCTCTGGCCCGTGGGAGCCTCTCAGGCACTTATTACCAGCACTTCCTGTGGTGCGGATGATGTCCTCACAGTCAACCCCGGTGCATCGGATACGCGCACTCAGGCTTTCTGTTTCAGCGGTATGAGGGGGCAGCTGGTCATTCATTCAGCCAATCCTCCGACGTTGGTGGATGTGCGAGCGCGTATCAATTCCAATCTGAGCAATGGTGTCAGCAAGCAGACGATTGCCCTGTTCATCGATCCTACCCCCGTTTCCAGTATGGGTCCCCCCCGTTCCGGTTCCGTCCATGCATATGGGGTGACATCCTCCAATCTCAAAGCCAACACCGTTCATGATGGCCAGGGTCGCGTGTACATCGGTACGTCTGATCCGTTATCGGCCAATCAGAAGATCCTGAGCCAGTTCAATACGACCGTGCTCTCCAAGTTCCAGACGGTGGCGAACGGGGATTCAGAGGTAGTGATAGGCCTTCATGCTGTTGATAATATGTCGCTTGGAAGTTTTCTCTTCTCGGTCATGGACAACCCCAATTCCTCTGATGGTGGCAGCTACTCCACGCTTTCGGATATTGTCTTCACTATCCAGTCGAAAAATGTGGATATCGAGGCTTCGTCCTTCACCCTGTCCGACATGACATCGGGTTCGGCCAATCAAGCTCCGTGTACCTCGTATAAGGATGATGGAGTGACATCGATGCAGATGGCCTCCGGAAGCTATGTCGTCGCCTGCCGCGGTCTTGCTACATCCGTGCTGAATACAAAGATTCCTGCGAACTCCTCAGCCATCTTTACCCTGCTCGGTCGTGTCATCAATGACAATACGTCGTCGTCCGTAGGAGGATCGAGCTTTCTCACGGTCTCGCTCACAAACTTCACCGATGCCTCGAAGACCTTCGGTACTACTCCTTCCTCCAGTCACATTCGGTGGATCGATCACCATGCGTCCGGTGTCACGTTCGATTGGATTGAGAACAGCTCATCGACCATCGTGCATGCGACGACTCGTGGTGATGCACCGACCCAAGTCTGGCAGAATTGCCCGACGGGTGGTTTTTGCAGCAAGAGACTTCTGAGTAATCAATGTACCACCGTTATCAATGATCCCGTCTGTCCTGTTGGTAAACATCTGGTAACGGACGCTTCTACTTGTGGAGCTCCCAATTGCGCCGGAACCTGCAGTGAATGTGTCGCGGATACCGTGGCTTCCGCCTATCCCCTGACGATCACGACGAAGACTCTCGCGGCTACGGCACAAGCCGTCCCGAATCAGCAGGGCATCGTGCTCTACCGCTTCGAGGCTTCTTCCAATACCGGCATCCTTCTCACTACCTTCCAGTTCAAGACCGTTGCCGGATCGTTCGATAATGCCGTGCATTACGGGCTCTATCGCGTTGAGTCGAATGGGACATCGGCGCGGGTGCTGGATGGCATCATTATGTCCCCGCCTGGGGAAGCAGTCTATCTGAAATTCTTCGGTTCCGCGCAGGTTGCCGATCGGATTGTGGACAGCGGTTCTCCTGCCACATATGATGTCCGTGCTGATGCGGTATCCGTCTTCGCCCCATCAGCGACATTGCAACTTGGCTTCAATACGAGCTCCGTTAACCATGCGACTGGTAGGCGCTTGTACAGTGATTGGACGCTCGGGAACGACAGTCGCATCGGCGGCAAATGTCTGTTCAGTTGCCAGATTGATGAAATAGACGTGCCATCCACACTGTGGTCTTTCCATACTGTCGTGCCTCAATGAAGAGGACGATCGTCCTTCGAGAATAATATTTTTCTCACTTTATTTTATTCTTCAGTACTCGAGCTATGAAGCATCATCCCTCGTTGGTTGCCGGCATGGTGTCCTGTCTGATGATTCTCCTGCCCGCTGCAGCCTCTGCGCGACTATCGCCGGAGCAGGTCTTCGGCGGACAGGCACCCGCTGCGCAGAGTTTGTCCTCGTCCAATCCCTCTTCGCCGGTCAATTCCTCCCAGCAATCATCCGCACAGACGCCCATTCCTTTCGGCGACAGCGCAGTTTCCAGTGTCGCTGTGTTTGTACAGTCGGCACCGTCCAGTGCTTCTGCAGTATCCAGTGCTGTGGTCACACCCTCCCAGGGCGCTTCCTTTTCTCCTTGGGTTCCATCGACGCAACCTACGACGACCGTGCAGCGTTCCAGCCTCAGTGCGTTTATCGGTGTGGCCCCGCATCCGAGTGGTTTCCCCCAGCAGCAGTCCAGTGTGCAGCAATCATCGCAGCCCGCGTCTGCGGTACTCAATCTGATGAACAATGACCTTCCCCAGGGCGGTTCCGCTCCGCTGGATGGAGCCTCCGTTTCCTCTGCATCCACGCCGAGCACGCTTCCGGTGAATACTGCTGCACCTGCGACGCCTGATCCCGCTCAGCATCCTGCCGCACCGGAGGATCCCGTTATCCAAAATCTCCTCCAGCAGGTAAAGGATCAGCAGAACACCAATGCCCCTTCTGACGCGCAAGTGTCTTCCCAAAGCACCATTCTCCACAGCGGTGCTCCCCGTCTTCCGCCAGCGGGGGAGGGGACGGCCTATGTGATATTGACCGTTCTGTTCGCCGTCTTCATGACATTCCTCACGGTGGCATTCCGCTACCATGCGCATGTCTGATACACATTTCAGGAATTTCTGTAATACTGCCAATTTGTCATAGTGAGCCGTGTCGAACTATGACAAATTGGCTCGTAGCATGGTTCGATGCTTCGATGTGGCTCCCATTCGACAAGCTCAGGGCAGGCAGCACAGGCGCGGCTCACCATGACATGCACTCAAACAATGCGCAGTCAAAATCACAGAGCCTTCTCTTTGCCGTTGGATTCGGGAAGTTTCTCATGATCTCCTTCTTATCGGTGCATTGCGGCTATCTCGCGAGTTCGTTAACCGGCGGTTTAAACCGCCGGTTAACGAACGTGCCGGAGGATGAACCTCGGCTTCTTCAAAGATACCGAAAGGTCTTCTATATGCTGAAAACTACCCACTACTCACTCGTCATAATGTCATGGTTCGACACGGCTCACCATGACATGCTCGAGAGTTTTTCAGAGGTTCCACTAGAGATCCCCGTACGTTCCGAGCACGATCTTCTTTTGCGTGAGCAATGCCGGAACAGTCATATCCGTGAGCATCCTCAGTTCCGTCTGCCGCTGGGGGTCCAGGTCGAAGGGCGTGCCGTAGGCGCAGGGGCTCCCGGGATGGATCATGAGCTCCGTCGTTCCTTCTGGCAGCCGTCCGATGATGTGGCGGAGGTTTTTCAGTGAGGCATTCCCGAGGAGCGTGTGGCCTCGAAAGTGGTCGGTGGAGACGATGCCATTGGCGGTGAAGTGTTCCCGTGCACTCTGTGCGAGGGCATTGATCCGGCGGATGTCTGCGATCTGTGTTGCGGGAATCTCGAAGCCGAAGGGTGGCAGTGGTTCTTCACAGGGAATGCGAATGCGATTCAGCCCGTAGCGCTCCATGATGGGGATGAGGGCCTGGGTGATGACCGGATGAATGTGCGCATCGTAGTTGCTGGCGACGTGCGTCAGGATCAGTCCGTGATCGAACGCCCACTGGATCTGCGCGTGGATTTCGCGATCGAGGTGCTCGCGCTTCACTGCCCCCTTGTCGAGCATGCGAAAGAGTTCGTCCACGGGATGGAAGGTGCCGCCGCGCTGCAGGAGTGTCTCTACGTCCGCGGGCTTGGCGATGGGATACTCCTCGACGAGATTGAGGTGCAATCCTACCGGCAGTTTGCGCTCCAGGCTGCGCCGTGCAGCATTTTCACTATCGCTGCCATTGGGCCAGATCGTGGCACTCGTGACGATGCCAAATTCGAAGCACTGGAAGATCCCGTGCGAGCGCTGTGCATTGCATCCCAGGTCGTCGGCGTTGATAATGAGCACGGGCGGAGGTTGGAGAGGTTTGGAAGAAGTTAGAGAAGCCTGAAAGGTTACATATTTCTTTGAGCTCTTGGATTTCCTCGATTATTCCTCGTATTCCCGTATTCGCACTTCGTCTTCCATATATTCCATCTTACTTCACTACGATGATCTTCTCTTTCGCAAACCGTACTTTCGCCAACTTCGCATATCCGTCATCTTCTGCGCGGAATCCCACCGGGCAGAGCGAGACGATCGTCAGATTATCTTTCGCGAGATCCAGATCGTTATCCACTTTCTCTGCTTCCATACCTTCCACCGGGCACGCATCGATGTGCAGTGCGGCAGCGGCAGCGAGGAGCACGCCGAAGGCGATGGAGGTCTGGCGCTTGGACCACTCCAGCACTTCTTCGGTCGATTTTTCCTTCACGTACTGCAGCATCCGGTCGCGGTAGGGTTGCACGGATTCCGCGGGAACATTCCGCGTGGCGGCGATATTCGCGGTGTAGGCTTGGATGTGCTCCGGCGTGAGGGTCCTAAGCGCACATAGAGCGATGAGGTGGCTGGCATCGGTGATCTGCGATTGGTTCCAGGCGTGTGTTCGAATTGTGGCTCGCAGCTGCGGATCCTCGATCACCAGAAATTTGAACGGCTGGATGCCGAAGGAGGAGGGAGCCAGGCGCAGGGCTTCAAGCAATTGATTCAGCTGTTTCTGTGTGAGCTTCTTCGTTGGATCAAATTTCTTGACGGCGTAGCGCCACTGGAGATCGTCGATGATCGTCGTCATGCGGAGGAGGGTAAGGCCTTCTTAGAGTAGCGGGCATTCACACCTGCGTCATGCGGCTTTACTCAATGGCGTTCCTGTTTGAATTTTTAGACGTTCTTCATCGAAACGACTAGCTGAAGTTTCGTACAAGGCATCGAGCACTTCATCGGCATGAGCGAATTCCTTTCCGTTGCTTGTGTTGCATTGTCCAAGCTTACGCCACATCTTTTCGCGTATTTCGACTTTGTGGATGAGGGTTGCGACGAGCGTTGGTGTTTCCAAGAGTGGAGCGAGTATTTCGCGTCCGACAATACGCTCCAAATAGGGAGAGATGGGGGTTGGGGGTTGAGATTCCATGTGGACATATTACGGAGTGCACATGGATTGTCACGGGAAAGGTTGTTGGATCATTGTCATGAGCGATTGCCGCTCTTCCGTATGTCAAAAGAACTGGACAGCGGATACTGCTGGATTATTTCGCTCAAGGGAAACAGTATGTCCTGTTTCGCCAGTGATACCAAATTGCAAATGAAATGATACGAATACCGGCGTAGCAAACCTCTACACAGAGAGCAGAATGTATCAACGAACGAATCAGCTGAATTGCGAAGCCGTATTACTTCTTCTGCATGAAGGCGATCAGATCATCCGCCCGTGGACTTCCGAGCTTCTTGGCTTCCTTCGCGGCCGCGATCGCTTCCGTCTTCTTGCCGGTTTTCCAGAGGACGATGGCCATGTTGATCTTCGCATCGGCGAACTTCGGATCACGGTCCAGTGCGCGCTTGAGGTAGTCCAGTGCATTCGTCAGATCGTTCTCCTGGATCGAGAGGGCGGCGAGATTGTTGCAGGTTTGGGGATTACCGGGGTCCAGCATCAGCGCTTGCATGAAGGCTTTGCGCGCTTCCTCTTTCTCTCCTTTTTCAGCGGCGGCGATTCCCGCATCATTCGATTTCTGGATCTGATCCTGCGTCTCCTGAAAGAGATTGCCGATGCCACTGGGGAGTGAGGAGCCCGAGCCCATCATCTTCAGTCCGGGGGGGAGTGAACTGCCGGAGAGAACTTCGGGAGAGCCGAAGCTTCCGGATCCGGTCGTAAGAGAGTTCTCGAGTGAGGAACCGGTTCCGGAGCGGAAGCGTTCCCATGATGCTTTCCACGTCCATCCTGCTTTCTCATAGACATTGGCGATCAGCGCATGATTGAGCTCCGGGTAATCGCTGCCTGCGAGCGCAGAGACATTCTGGAATGCCTTCGCGGCGGAAACGAAATCCTGCCTTGTGAGGTATGCCGCGCCGCGCAGAGCGAAGGCCTCTGGGCGGTGAGGTTGGATGTGCTCCACGGAGTCTGCGATCGTCAGAACTTCATCGCTTTTTCCTTCCTGCAGGAGGAGCTTGCCGAGGAGGATACGGGCCTTCACACTACTCGGATTCGAAGAAATAGCGCGACGGAGTTCGGCTTCCAATACTCCCCATTTTTCGCGCGGCGTTTTCTCCAGTGCCCAGCTGAATTCCAGTCCTTCGGCGGTGAGGAACTTGTACTGATCGCGCTTGATGACGGACTGATTCTTCGGAAGATTCTTCACATAGACCGCCGTCCAGTCGTCGATGTAGACCATCGGCCAAGTGGAATCGGCTTCCAGAACATGGCTATAGCTGAGCCATTGCGGCTGCTTGATGGCGTCGTAATCGACGAGGGCGTAATCGATCTTGTAGCGGTCTTCGATCACTTTCCACTGCTGTGCTGTGTGACCTGCGAGGAATGCCGCTTCCATGAAATCGTAACCGTAGTCCACGTTGCGTCCGTCGATGAAGACTTTCCGGTCCGGAGAGAAGCGATGGATGAGATAGCCGCCGATGCCGTAGGTATTGAACATGTTTCCCGTGATCCCTTCGCGGTCGACGAATTCCGCGGCACCCGCTGCCGGAGCGAAGACGCCGTACCCCCACAGGTTGTCGCGCGCCACCATCTGGCGGTAGGAGTACTGCGCGAAAGTGCCGATAGGAAGGAGGACGACGATGACGGCGAGGAGCGTGAGGAATGGCTTGAGGGTGAGACGTTCTAGGAATGCATTCCACGTTTCATGGTCTTTGAGCTGATGGAAACAGATGGCGAGTGCTGCGAGGGCGAAGAGCATTTCGTGGCGCAGCGATCGTACGGAGAGGTAGCCCAGTGCTGCGAGCAGGATGATGGAGAAGACGACATTCTTTCTTGCCCATAGCAGCGGCAGAAGACCGAGGAGCCACACCGGTCCCATGAAGAGCAGGTACCCGGATTGCCGCGGCTGCCACTCGCTGATGAAGGCGATGGTTTTGTCCGTGAGGAGAAGGACCATGTAGTTCACGGTCTGTATTCCGCTGGGGGTTGCGAAGAGTGCGAGAGCAGCGGCGATGCAGGCGAGGAAGAGGATGAGGAGTTCTTTCTGCGTCTGCCGGTCGCTGAGATGATCATCGAGCCAGGCTGGGAAGGCGCGTTCCAGGAAGAGCGCTCCCACAATGCCCAGCCCCACGAGGGCAGCTGCACCGTGCATATTCCACCAGAGGATATCGAGGATGATCAGTGTGGTGAGTATTCCGATGCGGGATGGCATCGTTCGACCAATGGAGAGATAGCGGCTGGCGAGGAGGAGCTCTGCAGCGAGGATGAGGAACGTAAAGATTTGCGGACGCTCGAGGAAGCCGGGCAGAATTGCGGCGGCGGCGAGGATGGCGATGAGGGCGTTGGGAAATAATCGCTTCCGGTCGATCAGCAGGAGCAGTCCGAAGGTCAGAATCATCATCGCTGTTCTCAGAAGGATGATGCCAACGTCCCCGCCCAGGTGGTAGACGAAGAAGAGGGCGATCTGGGCCAGCCACTCATGATTGGCGAGGTAGGGGAGTCCTGCGCGCGTGTAGGCGAAGGGCTCGATGGCGATGAGCTTCCCGGTCTCCCAGATCATCTGGCCCGCCGTGATGTGCCACCAGAAATCGCGGTCCATGATTTTGAATGCACAGAGCAGGACGGCACTGAGGGCGAAGGCACCGGCGGAGAGAATCGCGAGAAGGCGGGGGAGGGAGGGTTTGGTGGGCACGGGGAGCACTGTAGCAAGAGGTTCACTATTTGTCAGTATGAACCATAATTGCAGTATCTTCGTCGCGAAAATGTCATGGTGAGAGTCGCGAAAATGTCATGGTGAGAGTCGCGAAAATGTCATGGTGAGCCGCGTCGAACCATGGCATTTTCGTAATTTGTCGCACTTCGATGCTTCGTCAGGCTCAGCACAGGCTCGGCTCAGTGTGACAAATTATTGGGTATGGTTCTTGGTTCATTGCGCTCCGTACTCCCTCGCCCTTCTCTCATCCCCAATCCCCCGGAACACTTGCGCAACGAATTTCGGTGACAATCCCGTCATCTGCAGATTTCCCGCCGTGAGCGACAGAGCGTTATCGATGGCTCCGGCAGCCCCTTCCGCACTCCCAGTCGATGCGAGGTATTGTGCGAGGATGGCAAATCCTTCCGGCCGGTCCGGATGCCGGAGAACAGTTTCTTCCGCGATTATTCGGGCCTGCTCCATCTGCTTTTCCTGCAGGTAGAACTGCGCGAGAACAAGACGGCTTTTGATGCTGTCAGGGCTTTCCTGCACGAGGCGCCGAAGTTCCTTTTCGATCTCCTGTTTATTCGTCACTGATACCGTATCGAGGATCGTTCCGAATTCCAGATTTTCTGCAGTGATCGTTCTGTACGCAGAAGTTTGTATGAGTTTTTGATGAGCGGGAACATCGCGGACATAGACCGCTGTCCCGTCATCGAGTGCAACGAGGAACCAGTGAGGATTCGTCCCGAGATGAGAGCTGTAGCCGAGGCGATGGTCATTGGTTTGCTGATTATCGATGATGGCGATGGTGAAGCCGTATTGCTGCTCAAGCTTCGCGAAGAGTGAGGGATCCGTGCCGGATTTCAGGACAGTATCGAGGAAGGGGAAGCCATATTCCACGTTCCGGCCATCGACGAAAATTTTGCGCTGTGGTGCGAAACTGAAGAGCAATTCTGCACCGCGGTTGTAGGTGTTGAAGAACGGTCCCTGCAGTTGTTCTCTTTCGATGAAGGCAATGGCGCCCGCCGCCGGCGCATGGACGCCAAATCCGCCGTAGCCGAGACGGTTAATCTGTTGGAAGGTATCACGGTGTAGCACAAGGAAGAAGATTCCGAAGAGAGCAATCGTCGCAGCGATGGCCATGGGCAGTCGTTTCGCGAAAAAATCCACGATCGCTTCGTAGGCGTCGCTTTGCCGAAGCGCGCCGAACGCCAATCCGCACGATGCGAGGACAAAAATAATTCCGTGTCGATACGATTGCAGTGCCATTGCCCCGGTCATCCACCAGATCAACATGGAGAAGATGATATTTCTGCGCGTCGCGAGGATGATGATGAGGCTGATGATGCCGAAGGGCAGGATATTCTCTGCAAGATCAAGCCATATTCTCGGTTGCCATTCGCGGACGAGAGCGATGGTCGCATCAGTACTATAGGTGTAGAGATCCGTGAGATTGCGGATTCCGAGAGGGGAGAGTAGGAGGGAGAGCAGGACGAGGATGAAGAGACCGATGAGGAAGAGTATTTCTGATTTCCGGCCTATCTTCGTTTTCCATTGATTCCAGAATACTTGAGCGACGAGTGCGCCGATGATCGCGACCCCGAAGATTGCCGCGGCACCGTGCATATTCACCCAGAGGATCTGTGCAATAACGAGGCTTGTTCCCCAGAGCAGCACGTGGCTTCGGCTCCAGTTTTCTTTGCTCCTCAAATACCGAGTGGCTTGGAAAAGAACGAAAGCGAAGAGTGCGTAGGTGAAGAGCTGCGGACGATCGAGGTAACTGGGACGTTGTGAGAGGGCAGCGAAGACGATGAGGATTCCATTGGGCCAAATGTCACGACGGTCGATGGCGAGGATCAGCAGAAAAGCGAGGGAGACGAGGGAGATGCGCAGGAGAATCAAGCCATTCCATCCTGCGAGATTTTGGACGAGATAGAGGAGTATTTGAGCGAGCCACTCATGGATCGGTGCATAGGGCCGCCCCGCAAGTGTTGCCGAAAAAGGCTCGGTGCCGATCAGACCTTTTGCCTTCCACATCAGCTCTCCAGCTTTCAGGTGCCACCACACATCCTGATCGATCACCTTGAAGAGGATGATCATGACGAACGAAGCCAGCACCGTGAGGAGTGTTGCGAAGGAGAGCAGCCGGTGATTGCGTTGTGTGGCGTCCAGTGGAGGGATCGTACATTGTATGAGGCTTGAGAGGAATGAGTGGTGGAGTGGCTGACAAGACGATTTGACATTTCTATGACCATCCCACACAGATCGATGCCGTCAACTACTGTGGAAGCCAAAACCCCGCTATAGTATTTTGATTGATCTTCACAAACATCCATAACCGGCCGGAAAAGAGTTTCGTGCTACAGAGAAATATCTTTGCGGGTATTGCCTTGGCCTTGGTTTGCGTTCTTGTAATTATTGCACAGCAGGGGCATCTCCTCGCCTCCACCGGTGACCTCCTCCCAACCATCGATGCAGGAAGCGGGTCGGTGGAGAGCGGCAGTGGTGATGAGTTGAATGAAAAAGAGTTTGTTCCCGTCGTGAGCGGAAGTGGATCACTCGAAGAGAACTTTCCCGTGGAAGTGCAGACGGAGACGGGATCTCTGCAATCGGGAACAGGGAGCGCACAAGAGATGGTCATTCCATCGAAGCCTGTGCTCACAGAATCTTCTGAGTCTTCGTCTGTGGCGATGTCTTCCTCTTCTGCGGAGATTTCTTCAGAGTCCTCGATGGAATCATCCGAAGGTTCTTCCCTCTCCTCCGATTCCAGCCTGGCCTCATCCGAAGGTTCTTCGGTCTCTGCGATGGCCGAGCGCACCGTGGAAGATGTTTTATCATCCATCGAGGCGACATTGGTGATCGATGCTCCGTTTTCGAAGAACAACCCCGTCCTCCGGATCGCTAAGAACTCTCGCATCCGAAGCAGTGCAGATATCGAAGACAGTTTGAAGCTCACGCTCACGGCTTCCGGGACCGATCTCCCCGTCACCTTCACGGTTCGCCCCGAAGAGGATTCCGCATACAGCGCCCACCTCGTCACGATCGCTACTCCCTCCGTCTTCGTTCCCGGTTCCTACCACCTCTCCGTCCTCTGGAACACCTCCCGCGAAGAGCAGCGTCTCCTCCAGAGGATGATCGACACCTTCACCGGAGGAAGCGAGGAAGTCCTTCTCGAACAGGACATCACGCTGGGATCCACCACGGATAACGTCAACACCCCTTCCGTCTCCGATCTCCTCACCCTCGTCCGCACCGGTCCCTCTGCGACCTCTCTCCTGAAGACCGAGACGATGGCCATCACCGTCACGCCGCACCAGACCTTCATCGGCACCGTCACCGAACAGATCCCCCCCGGCTTCACTGTTCTCACCTCCGATCCTCCCGCTGCCATCGAAAAAACGGACAATGGCACGACCATCACCTGGAATCGCAAGTGGGAAGCCTCTTCTCCCACCACCCTCACCTACACGTTCAAAACTCCTCTCACCTCTCCGCTCTTCGCACAGTTCGGACCGGTGAAGGCGCTCGGCATGGCGATGGGAGGAGAAGAAATTGAAAATGAAAAACCTGTGGTGGCCCCGAACGAACCATTGAAAATGGAAAATGAAGCGTCACAGTCCTCGTCTGCAATTTCCTCGGATGGGGGACAGACTTCTATCGATGACCGAGCGCGGGATGCTTCTCGCATGAGCGAGGAAGGCAGTTCTTCGCTCTCGTCCATTTCCTCTTCCTTCGAAGACATCTCCAGTCTGGCCTCGTCTCCGCAGGTCGATCCTTCGACCCCGCTCAGGACAGGCGACCTGCACTCAGGCGTTGAAGAATCCTTCCTCTCCCGCTTCCTAGCCTCTCTCTTCTCCGCCGATGTCCTGGCGAAGGATCAGGTCTCCTTCACCGAACCCACACGCTTCCAGCTCCTTTCCCTCCCATCCTCCGCACAATCCCAGGATCTCCCCGCCGGCTCCCTCACCCTCACTCCTACCGGTGGCAATGTCTTCGATGCCAATGCCATGCCCTCCTTCACCCTCACCAAGGAAGGCGTGACCGGATCCGATGCCGACATCCTCGATAGTGACGGCAATCTCCAAGATGCCAAAGCTCTCGGCAAAGTCATCTCCGTCCTCACTTCAGGATCAGACATCAAGAGTGAAATCCTGCAGGCGATCCTCAGCGAGAAGAAAACCGAGATCGCCGAGAACCTTTCCCAGGATTCCTCCACCGTGACGCTCCTCGCAGGAGGGGAGCGCAGAGCGCAGGACTCGGCCCGCACCAAAGTGGAGGACGCTCTCACCGGCAATGAAGGTCAGGCTGAGGCCGCCTCCGCTCTCCAGGACAATACCGCCGTCTCCCAGATCCTCGATGCCGTCGTCACCACCGATGTCCGCAACGCCGTAGCCGAGAATGCCGTCCGTGAAGCTCTCGGTGAACTCCCCCAGAGCATCATCCCGTTCCTCACTCCACCATCTCCCACTGCCGTCGATGCCGCTGCCGCTACCCAATCCCTTACCACCGAAGCGCTCATGCAGGACATCGTGGATGTGGTGAGTAATGATGCAGAAGCCCGCAAGGATGTCGCACAAGCCTTGAATGAAACGATGAGCAATCAGGCGAACGTGAATAGCAGTGACACTACCCACTACCCACTACCCACTACAAACTCGTCTCTCATCCGTGTCACTCTCACCGACAAATCCGGACGATCGTTCTCCCCCGCCTACCATTTCCAAAAAGGTTCCGTCGTCCTCGTCCTGGAACCTCTCCGCGAATTCGAGCCCGGCATGTATTCCCTCGAAGTCCAAATCACCAACCCCATCACCGGAGAGGTGACGACCCAGACCCAGGACTTCGCCTGGGGAGTCCTCGCGATGAACCCCGACAAGGATCGCTACATCCAGGGCGACACCGCACACATTGCTATCGGTGTCCTCGATGACCTCGGAGAGATCATCTGTGACGCTCAGCTTCGCCTCGTCATCAAGGCCCCGAGTGGTGAGAAACAGGAACTCACCTCCAAGGCCGACACTATTCACACCACCGATACCTGCGGTCAGAAGGACTCCATGATGATTTCCCCCGACTATGAAACTTCTTTCACTTTCGCCGAGAGTGGGACGTATCTTTTGTACCTCGAGGCGACGACACGCAATGGAATCAGGGGGATGACGAGCAGTGTGGAGGTGAGGGGCTCGGGTTCTGCCTTTCCCGTTTCTACCTCTCCCCCCGCCCCTCTCCCCTCCATCCCGACGCCTGCAGGGAGAGGGGGGACTGATAATTCTGATTCTATCGAAGAGCCGTCTCCCTCTCCGGGCGGGAGTGTGGGTGGGAGCGGAGAGGGCCGGGGAGAGGCAAAAACACCCAATACAAACTCCTACCCCTTCACCATCTCCCGCCAAGCCGCCACCCGCCTCTACCCCGCCGGCTTCTCCCCGATGACGATCACGGTGACATTCAATCAGGATTTCACTGGAACCGTCACCGAGACTGCTCCTGCAAGCTTCGTCCTCACCAAGATCTCCGATGGAGGAAGTGTCATGGTGAGTAAGCCTGTCCTGAGCGCCGACGAAGGATCGAACC
>JBAWYM010000010.1:0-38804 GCA_037143575.1 Candidatus Peregrinibacteria bacterium
AAGCGGACCCCGACTTTTCGGCTCTGGGATTGGGATTTTAATTGGGAACGAGTGTTGTCAATTATATTGACAATTAACTTTACAATCACGGCTGCACATTTCCCGCCAGCAGGCCCATAACCTCCTCCGGTCCTTGGCAGAGAAAGGGTTTGTGGAGAAGAAGGGCGAAACGAAGGGGAGTTACTACGTACTCCTGTAGAGTTGCGTCCGCACAACACTGTCCGCAGCATTTATCTTGAAGAGTTCTCATGCACCACACGCCCTCATCCTTCCCCTATTGCTCGGCCTGAGTTTTCTATAAGGTGCCTGTGTGCGCTCTGCGGAGGGCTAAAGCAGGGTAAGAAAGAATGTTCCACCGCCATTTCCAGACCGTGAACGAAGCCCGATTGCATGAGTTGCTGCTATCCATTTTTGAGGAGAAAGAACAAAGGCATTACTTCCGGCTTCGAACCTAAAGGCGTCGAATTCGACCCCTTTGAAATTCGGATTATTCACTTGTTCCCAAAGCCCCAAAAACTCGATGGTGCTTTTTGCGCGCATCCAATTTTTCACAATATCCTTTGGCTCTTCGGCATTTTTATAACGTGCGATATCTGTCAAAGATATGAAATCCTCATCATGCTCATGAAAAATCATAATTTCGGTGCCTCTGATGTTCATTGTATGATGCTTTGGCATAAAGCTGAGAGGAAGAATGTTAGGCAAAACGGTATCATGTTGTTTCGGCTGTCACCAGTTTGAGCATTTTAGTCTTTAAGCCACATTTGTCTGTCTTCTCTCATACGACAATTTTATTCTTTTTCATCTGAAAGCTCACGCGAAAGCAAATGGGTCATACCACCATTTTACTTGGGTAGACATGTGTGTCTATTAACATCAGAGATAGTGGCTGAACACGTAGGTTGTCCCTCGGCCCCGTAGGGGTTTTTCGAGGGCTATGAGGATACCATCCGGAACCAGGCGAAGGCACGTGGGAATCGGTGGTTTTGGAAGTGGCACAAATGGCACACGAATTCGGCCTTTCGCGCTCACATTTTGTGCACAAATATCCGGAGATTATGGGCTGGAGGAAGCCATTTCGAGAATAAGAGGGGTAATAGCGATCGGGGTGGAGAATGTGGAAAATGGCACACACCGGAGTGCATCCTCGCGCGTTCAGAACGCAGAGTTGGCCTGAGGATATGCAGAAATGTAAAACATTCGCACGAGAATGGAAAAGTTTTCTACAATCGCCTCATGTAAAACATTGCGCATTTTCATGATCATGAAGACGTTTCTTAAAACCCCACTTCTCTCTTCGTACAGGACACCCCAAGATAGTCATGTATTCCTTTGAAATCCGCCATTATTAATGTACCATTGGTTTCGATGTTCTCCAGAGCCAGCCAAAATTGTTGTCGAAATGACGCTTGTAAGAGCGGGGCTGACTCTGTGATGTAAATCTCGCACGTATTGGATCAGACAGCCTCTCTCGGAGGTTTTTTCGTATGCATATACTTTTCCCCACAACCATGAACACCATCCTGAACACCATCGGCAATACACCGTTGATTACGCTCAACGGCATCTACGCCAAACTCGAAACGACCAACCCCACCGGGAGCATCAAAGACAGAATGGCCTGGTTCATGGTGTGGAAGGCGGAGGAGAGGGGTGAACTGCGCAGAGGAGACGAGATCCTCGAGATCACATCCGGGAATACGGGGATCGCTCTCGCAATGATCTCCGCAGTCCGAGGGTACCGATTTACCGCCGTCATGCCAGAATCTATGAGCATTGAACGACAGAAGATGATGAAAGCTTTCGGAGCGACGATCGTTCTGACGCCCGCTAAGGAAGACATGGCGGGCGCGCTGAAGAAGTACCGTGAACTCGCGGCGGAGCATCCGAAAGCGTGGTTGCCGAATCAATTCGGGAACTCCGATAATTTCATCGCGCACAAGGAAGGCATCGGGAAGGAAATCATCGAGCAAATGCACGGAGACATCGATGCATTCGTGGCCGGAGCCGGAACGGGGGGCACGCTCATCGGTGTTGCCCGGGCGCTGAAAGAGGCGGGCATCCGGGCGAAGATCATTGCCGTTGAACCTGAGGAATCCGCCGTGCTCTCCGGGAAACAGCCAGGGCTACACCTCATCCAGGGAATTGGAGAAGGATTCGTGCCAAAACTCCTCCAGGAGAACATGAATCTTGTCGATGAGGTGATCGCCGTCAAAGGCCGGGAAGCGATTGCAATGTCCGAACGACTGGCGAGGGAACACGGATTGCTCGTCGGCATCAGCTCCGGTGCAAATATTCTTGCCGCAATGAAGGTTCACGAAAGATTTCGCAATGTGGTGACGGTGCTGCCTGACAGAGGGGAGAGGTATCTGAGTGGAAAACGATAGTGTGATAATAATGAACGTACGGAATGACCGAAGGCGCGGCTGTCGGAGCTGAATGTTACAAATGTAACAGTGGAAGAGGCTTCTGTATGCGATAATCGACGAATATTTCTTTACCGAATATTTCGGGGGGGCCGCCATATTCCGGTGGCCCGAAGAACGAAGCCGACAAGCTTGTAGCTGACAATGCCGAGGATCGCGAGCCAGAACTCATCGAAGACGCTCAATCCCCAGATTTTGTACGCTCCGACGAGGAGAAGTAGAAGGATGATGTAGTACAGCTTGCTACCAAGTTCCTGCTTAAAGCTCCAGTACCTTCGCCTACGGAAACGATATCGGGGAATCATGTCGCAAACAGTATGATGTCTCAGAGGAAACAACGACAGCATGAAAATGGTAATATCACATCCATTCTCGGATCCAACTTCAGATCATTCCCGGCTCCTCCGCTCCATCAACTCCCATCATTCTTCATCCGCGCACGATGCTCACTCTCGAAACATTCGACGGCGAACTCGATGAGAAGATCGTAAAACGTGGGCAGCGATACTTTAAAGACGGTCACGTTCGGGATCTCGAAGAGGTGGATGACGGACGGTGGAAGGCGCTCGTCGAAGGAACCGAAGTGTACGAGACGACGATCACGGTCAGTGAAGGAACAATTTCTCACCATCGCTGCAACTGCCCTTACGACCTCGGCCAGTACTGCAAACACGAGGTCGCCGTCCTCTACGCCATCCGCGAACGCACTCGCGGCGACGCCGGAATTGTGAAGGAGCAGTCGTCGGGAAAAGAAAAGCCTCAGAAGAAGGGCCGGACAGTTCGTGAACAAGCCGAAGAAGCCGCGACGAAACTCACGGAAGAGGAGCTCCGCCGCCTCGTCATCGAGGGGGCGATGGAAGACCGCAGCTTCCGAAGTCATCTGCTCCGGTCTGCTCCGTCGCCCACGGACGTCCCCGCTGATAACCGGAAGCAGGAGTACATCGACGAGATCCGCGGGTGTATGGAGGACAACGCAGATCGTCACGGATTTATCGGGTGGGAGGAGGCCTACACGGCGAGCAGAGCCGCAAGCGACCTCTGCGCGACGGCGGAACAGTACCTCGAAACCGGCAAACTGGCTGAAGCTCTTCCCATCGGGCAAGCGCTCCTCGAGACCATTTACCCCGACCTTGGGCGCATGGATGACAGCAACGGTGAGTTTGGTGGCTGCATCGAGGAAGGGTGGAACATCCTGCGGACCATCGCTGCGAAGGTGAAGCCCGACGATCCTCTTGCAGAAGAACTATTCCGTTACTGCCTTGAGCAAGCGGGTCGGAAGATCTACGACGGGTGGTACGCTGCTGATGATTTCTTCCGTGTTGCCCTCAAGATCGTGACGCCGGGCTCCCGCGAACAAGCACTGAGAGATGCCATCAACCGCGTCCTCCTCCTCGAATCCGAGCGTTCTCTCCGCTCCGATGCGCCCTCCCGCGACGGCATGGTCAACTTCCAGAGGGATGTCGAGGGCTACCGCCGCGAGCATAACCTGGAATCCGGATCGGAGCTGACGCTTGCCCTCCTTCAAGCTGTCGGGAAGAAGGAGGAAGCGATAGCGTTCATGTGCGATCACCTGCGGCATCCAGACATCCGCCTCGAGTACATCGAGCATCTCGTTGGCATCGGGGAGTACACTGAAGCGAAAAACACAGCCAAGGAAGGAATCGTCATCGCAAACAAACAAGGACATTTCGGCACTTCCCGGAAATTCGAGGAATGGCTCGTCACCATCGCCGACAAAGAGCGCGACTACCGGGCGAAGCAGACCTTCCTCGAGAAATTCTTCTTCGATCGTTACGAGATGGACGAGTACCGGCGATGGAAGGCGTCGTATATCGATGTCGAATCCTGGAAGAAGGCGTACGAAGCTGTGGTGAGAAAACTTCAGACAAAGCATGCTGTCGATGCGCTGCTCGACGTGTACCGTGAGGAAGGACAATGGGACGAATTCCTTGAGTGCGTCCGAGCCGAGTGCGCGCGTCTCCGGAGCGCCGTACACGGCGATGCGTATTCTTTTCTGCTCCAATACGAAGAGGCCATGATGGATAAATTCCCCGATGCATTCGCAGAGCTTGCATCATCCACTGTCGGAGACCATCTGGTGTGTAATACCGGGCGCGCAACCTATCAGGAGATCTGCCGACTCCTCCGACGACTTCGGAAACACGGATATGAAAAGGAAGTGGACGCAGCACTGAAGGAACTCAGGGAGAAGTACAAGAATCGCAGAGCGCTCCTACAGGAGCTGACGAAGGTGGGGTAACAGAAGAGAGAAAATACTCTCAGTAAGAGCCAAGGGTATCGAGGCTACGACTACGTGGACTTCGGCATTCCGATGATGAAACACATGTACTTCCAGCGGACGCGCACCTACAGATCTCTGGGTTTCGAAATCCGACAGGAACGCATGAGCAGCAAGGATCGTGGAACGCCGGAATCGCAGATGTCGATCTTTGGATGATCCGCCCGTTCGACATCCCAGAGAAGTCAATTGATCGCCAATACATACAGATAATTCACCGCAAGACGCTCATTCCAATCGTGATTGCGGGGTAGATGAGGTATGTGATTTCGATATTGAACAAGTAGCTGGAGAAAGGCATCTTCATCGGACCCCAGAGGAAAAGGCACAGATCAATCGCAATGCTTATGAAGAGCCATAGAACGCCAACGATAATGCCTTCCCGAAGAGCGTTCCCCTGTGTGGATTTGAAGTAGAGAACGGCGAAAATAACACCAGTGACAGCGACCGTAACTGCTATGGTCGCTTTGAAGAACTCCAGATGCGAAGCTTTGAGCGGGAAAATGAAGAAAGAGATCACGAACGGAACGAGCCAAACGAGAAAGCCGTAGAGCAGGGCGCGGGACGTGGAGTGCATGGACGACAGGATAGCACTGTGGTCACAGCCCAGACCCCGTGTCTTTGCCTTTAAACTCTTTCATCTTCTGCAGGAGAGCTGTTTTCAGTCGTTCGGCATCTTCAGGCAGTAATCCTGGGATATGTACCATGTTTCCGGAAAAACCTATCATCTCCAATTGCGATTTCCCCTTCCCAAAGTGAACGGGAATCCCGAAGATCAATCGGGTGTTGTGGCCGTAAGCATCCGTTGAGTAGCCGCTCTGGGACGCGTTGAATACGGAAACGGACGCAAGGCCGAGCAATCGATCAAGGAGTCCGTTCTGTACGGTCACCTCCTGGATGACGCTGTAGGGAATTGTTCGTTCCTGCTTACTGAGCACACCCTGTCGAACGCGCAGATACTCCTGCTCAAGAGTGAACGAAAAGTTGGAACGTCTCAGGTACTGAAACAGTTCCTGCACCCCCAAACCAACACAGACGAAACCGATAAAAGCGTACTCGAACACAGCGGAGTCCATCTGCATGTACAGGAAAAACGCCAATATCAAAAGGAAAGGGATGCTGGAAATAATGGGCTTGATAAGCCATTTTCCCTGAACGGGTACCGTTTTCTCATTCATAAGCTGTGTCATAGATGTAGAGAAAGAGATCATTTCCGCCCTATTTTCTTGCTCACGGTCTGAAGCAGGAGCGCGCGCAGCCCGTCCGCAGCAGGCTTCTCCACGCCGTCGATGTGCGCCTGCATACCGGAGGAGACCGTGGCGCTGGAGAGGTGGACATCGTAGAGCCCAAACATTCGGTCGACGATGTCCTGATCAACGTACACATCCTGAACCCTCTCGTAGGGAATGGTGATCTCACGCGGCGTGATCGGTCCCTTGCGAATGATGATGAAGTCGTCGGTGAGTTCGTAGTAGTAAACGGCGAAGTAGGCGCGCTGGTACCATGCCATGAGAATCACTGTGATGCAGTCGATGAACAGTAGAATGCCGATCAGCCCGCCGAAAGCCTGAGCATTCTCTCCCTGAGCGAAGGCATTGCTGAGAATCACAATCAGCATCGGAATACCAAAAATTCCGATGATGGAAATCACAATAATGGCGAAAATCGATCCGACGATCGTCTTCTTGATGATCTTCTTGGGACTGAGGGGAAACTGTTTCCGGGTTTTACTCTGGGAGATCTGCATAACGAGATGGGGGATGAGAGAAGAATACTGCAATTAGTCTTGCGCTGAAAGGATGATAGAATCATCACATGAGACGCTTTATCGTCCTGTTGTGTGTTCTATCCTTGGCCTCTTGCGGACCAAGGGCTGGAACTGTACACCCTGACAATGTCGACGGCGGTCAGACGAGAGTCACCGGAGAGGGAAATGCACATAGTTCCTATGATCCCCTCCCGGTTGTTGTTTTGACGCCTCACTCCCAGGGGTCATCACAGCCGCGCGCTGGCAACTCCCCTCAGAATATTGGATGGCATGTGTACAACAATAAGAAGTTCGGAGTTTCACTCGAGTACCCTGCTGATTGGACTGTGGAAAATGATGATCCTTCCGATTTTTTGGATATTCATCTCTCAAACAATGTCCAGAGTACGAATCCCGGGGCTTCAGGGATGGGATGGTCCTCGGGCATGCAGGCCATGGAATTACAAGTCGGGCACGAGAAAGATGCACATCAAGATTTTGATTCTTTTGTTGCGACGAGCCTTCTTGAAGGTGGCATGGGGAACTTCGGCGGCCCCTCTAGCCTTTTTCCCCTCGAGGGAATTCAGGCTAGGAAAATTCAAGATAGTGGATGGGATTCAGGCGTTTCTGGTCCTGGCTATTACCTTGAGCAGGACCCAGGACATTACACGTTCATTTTTACCGGGAGCTACTCAGGAGATTACAGACTTCAAGAACGGATTATTCGATCCATTCGTTTCTCTGCGCCTTCAAAGTAAAGGCCGTTCTGCCTCCCAGGTCTTCGAAGGGTCCATAGCAAGATGTCATCAAACCGAGACACAGAACTCATCAATTACCGAATTCCCTGAGGAGTTCCTTCCAGTACAAAAATGCCACAATCGGGAAGAACAGAGCAGTCAGTGATCCCGGATAATACGAGTGGATCATCAATGCTTCGAACAAGTGGCGCAATTCCAGAACCATCACAATGCCGGGGATACACAGTAACCGAAGCATCCATTTCCTGCCCTGCAGAAGGAGGAATGAAATCAAGAGAAGAATCCCTGTCATTACCTGAAAAGTCACAAAGAATGTCCGTGATGGATCTCCGGAAAGAAGTGGTACGAACACGAGCCGAAAAACGGAATCAACATGGGTGAAGTCAGTCAGACACTCTTCCACTCCATGGAGTACGAAAAGGAATGCGGCTACAAGAAACAGAAGGCGCAAACGGAAGGAAACCATGTGGGCATGGTATACCTGTGGTGCGGCGATTTCATTGAATTGACAGATACTCCTGAAGCGGAGAATTCTGTACACTTCGACTCGAATCCTCTTTCCACATTCTGCCCATGCGTCCCTACCATCACTCGCTCTTCATCCTCACTCTCACGCTCTCCCTCGCGGGATGCAATGCGGGAAATGCGGTTCAGCCAATCCCGAGTTCCAGTGCAAGTTCATCATCGATATCCAATGCCGCAGATGGACCAACGTGGTACGCACCGGATGAACGCGTGACGATTACCCAAGAACGTGACATCTATTGCGGAGCACCTTTCGCGGGGAAGAAGCATTTCGAGGGAACGTATGAATTGCGATACGGACGTTTCGCACTTTCACTGGCTTCGCTCGGCTTGAAGTTCGACGAAGAAACCGATCACGACAAGACGTTGCATCCGCTCACCCTGTCGGCGGATCCGCACGAACAATTCTTCGCCTTCGCGCAGTATGCATCGTGCAATAACAAGGAACTGCACATCGTGCGGTTCGTCACCGACGTCGGCTTCGATCCCGCGCCT
This sequence comes from Candidatus Peregrinibacteria bacterium, assembly GCA_037143575.1. GTDB lineage: Bacteria > Patescibacteriota > Gracilibacteria > Peribacterales > Peribacteraceae > JBAWYM01. The sequence continues at coordinate 8,251 of JBAWYM010000010.1, forward strand.
CTGCAATTCTGCACGAAGAAGACAACAAGTGATCAGTGGCAGTGTTCCGACAGCGTTCTTCAATCTCAAACGGAAGGTTTTTCCGCAGCCTCTGATCATCGCGTCGAAACGAAACCTTACGATAATTCCACCGGTACGTTTACCCATATTCTCTGGCAGTACAATGCGGTTTCCCATCGCATGGAAGCGGTCAAAACGTGGGTAAATACTTATGACAAAGAAACGAGTTCCTTACCGTCGGCAAAACCCCGATCTCTTGAAAATCCTCTTCCGGAAGCCGCTACAGGTTCCGATCTCCATTTCACGATCACGAGCCCGACCGAGTATGTCATCGACGAAAGCTATCCTCAGGGAGGGTACATCACATTCTCTGGAACCACACTCACAATCGAGGGAACGATGGATGCAAATGTGAAGAATATCATCGTGAGGCGCCAAACACAGAATAATCTCTCCTGGCTTGCCGATCCGCTTCCCGGCTTCCGAGCAGGAGGCACAACGTGGAGCTACAAAGCGTCGGCGGAAATCGGCAACCTCGACTACGGAACAAATATTTTTATCTTTCGCGCATACCTTAACAATGGAACAAAGACCGAGCGTCTCCTGCAGGTAAACGCCGGCATTCCGTCAAAAGAGGTAACTCAAAGCGCGGGAAAGGTCACCGTGCAATGGACGACACCGAAAAAGATAGCGGCAATGGAATTTCTGAAGAGCATCGGGCAGGAGAAAACGGAGTCAATGAAGAACTTCGTACGAGGTGTGGTCTACTTCGGCGATGGAACCGAGGCGACAGAGGAGCTCATCGCGCAACAAATCGATCTGATAGCCGTCCATCGCGTGGGAACAATCGCGGATGGAATATACAAAGGAGGAGAGGTCTACGTGTACACCTTGAATTGTGCGGCTACGTATGCCATGCCTTGCTACGCCTACTGGTCACCATCCTTCAGGCTGATCCGACTTCCGAACCAGAAAATCATCATGCTCACGAAGTACACGCATGAGTTCTCGAATACCAATGCGAACCCCGGTTTCCCCGTCCTCGCCGATGATGATGCGAGAATGGATATTGACATGCCGGAGACGCTTCAGATTCCAGGTTCACACTATGAATTGCACAAAATCGCCACATCGAATGAGATGGTGACGGAGACGGAGAAGGACATCCTCTTCACGAGCACGGAGATCGGCAAGCCTGTGTATGCCGACAAGAAGACCGGCTGCATCATTGTGGAGAACAACGACGGCACCACGAGCATCTACGAGATCTCCTATGCCTTCGATCCCAAGCAGGATCCCTATTTCCTCCAGAATGAGAATGAGAAAAAGCGTCTAACCTTCCCCATCGCATGGAAGGACGGTACGACGAGCGATGGTCAGTACTCGCACGGTATCTTCAGCTGTGATCCGCACAAGATCTGTTACAACGTCGTAACCGTTCAGAAGGGGAAGCTCCACACCGAGAACGGCGACTTCGCACTTGAGTCCGTCGGAACGCTCAAGACTGGCGGAGAGGAGGTCTTCCGTGAGGTCTACTCAGCAGCGGATCTTCAGGAGTTCGGCACCGGGAGTACGCGCGATCTCCCGCAGGTCTACAACGGCTACTACGCCTTCTCGGACGCGAAACAGCAGAAGATGAGTGTGAAGGATTTCTACGCTTCGCATCCGGTGATTTACATCAAAGATCCCTTTGGACGATGGCTGCGGTGGTTGAAGGAGGACTACCTCCCGGCTGCGGAGTGCGGCAAGCCCGTGATCTACCTTTATCCGCAGACGACGAAGAAGGTCTCTGTTCGTGTTGCGCCCAACAACGGTTTTACGGTCACCGATCCGCCCTATGGCAACGGCTGGAATGTCCGGGCAACACCGGAAAGTCAGCTGACGACAGCGGACGGCACGACGTATCCGTACCTCTTCTGGGAAGGGAACACCAACGGGTATATCGCACCCAAGGAAGGCTTCGTCGTGGCGAAAGAGGATATTGTGCGTGTACTCGGGGAGAAACTTACACTCCTCGGGTTGAATGAGAAGGAACGAGCCGATTTCCTGGATTTCTGGGTACCGAAGATGCAGGAAAAGCCGTACTACTTCATCACCTTCCTCCCGCAGGAGTCCTTCGAAGCGCTCGCACCGCTGACCGTGAGCCCTCGTCCAGATACCGTGATCCGCATCTTCATGGATTACCGCGGACTCGCGGCCCCCATCCATGTCCAGCCACTGATACTCCACACCCCAAAGCGTCTCGGCTTTACGGTCGTGGAATGGGGCGGTGCACTCAACCGTGAGTGATGCGGCTCGTAGTGTATCGATCGGCGACAATCCTGACGTTGATTCTTATCTGCAGCGGGTGCGCGTCGAAGGCTCCTGCGCCCGCTGCCAATCCGGAGACAGACTTCCGGCCCGTCTACCAGTCTTTCTTCACCGGGAAGAGCACCTATGATCACTTTTACGAGAACGCAGGGAATAGTGATCCGCTGACAGAGCGCATTGCAGGAGGAATCGTTTCGCATCATCTCCTCGTCGGAAATGCTTTCGCCCGGTTCTATCAGGCGCTCCGTACGCAGACACCTTCGACGGTCGTCATCATCGGCCCCAACCACTTCGAGCAGGGCAAAGGCGCGATCCTTACGGCGGACGGCAGGTACGATACGCCCTACGGATCGGTGCCGATCGACGGCGCACTTGTCCAATCGCTCGTCGCGTCACGGCTCGTCTCCCTCGATCGTGAGCCGTTCATCCGCGAGCATTCCATCTCCGCAGAGGTCGCTTTCATCGCACGGACATGGCCGAAGGCGACCATTGTTCCGATCATTCTCAAAATGAATGTGACGCAGGAGGAGAGTGAGAAGCTGGGATCTCTTCTTTCGACGATTCTTCCGCAGGATGCCCTCGTTCTCGCAAGTGTCGACTTCTCGCATTACCAGCCTGAAATTGTCGCCGACTTCCACGACCAGACTTCTCTCGCGGCGATCCGTTCCTTCGATCTCCCGAGAGTGATGAAACTGGAAATCGATTCACCGGCATCCATCGCGACTCTTCTCACGTACCACCGCGAACGGGGTGCACAGAAGATTCTCTACAGCGAACATACGAACAGTGCTTCGTTCACCGGTCATCCTGAGATACCCGAGACGACGAGTCACTTCTTCCTCGCCTTTGGGCAGGGTCCGGCAGTGCATCCGATGAGTATATCTACCCTCTTCATGGGCGATGCCATCTTCGGCAGAGGCATCGAAGGGCGATTTCGTACGGAGAAAACTCACCTGCTGGATGCGCTTGCCGGGAACGAAGACCGCTTTCTGCAAGGCAACGATCTCAGTATCTTGAATCTCGAAGGACCCATCACCACCGCTCCCGCTGCGAAGAACGCGCTTGTCCATTTCGCGTTCAAGGAGAGCATTGCTCTTCCACTCCTGAAGCGTCTTCATGTGACTGCCGTCTTCACCGCCAATAATCACTGGATGGATTCCGGAGAGACTGGCACACACGAAACGCTCTCAGCGCTGCAGACACTCCACATTGCCGCCATCGGGAACCCTTCGCCATGCATCGAGAAAACTATTGATCGCGCCACTATCGGTCTCTGCGCCTTCGATGATACCAATGACCGGCTGGATGAGGATTCTGCACTGAAGACCGTTCAATCGGAGCGCGCGGCAGTCGACCGTCTGATCGTCTCTCTCCACTGGGGCAAGGAAGGGGAATCACAGCCAACGGAACGTCAGCGCCGGATGGCCCACACATTCATCGATGCGGGTGCCGATGCGATCATCGGACATCATCCGCATGTGGTTCAGCCACTCGAGATCTACCACGGTGCTCCGATTCTCTATTCACTCGGGAACCTGCTCTTCGACCAGGAGGACCCTGCACTCTCCTCCGGCCTCGCGGCAGGTCTCGTCTTTCATGAAAATGAGACAGTCCTCTATCTCTATCCGCTCCACACCACAAGCGGTATTCCCCAGATGTTCAATGCAGACGAACGAAAGGAATTCTTCGCGAGGTATTTGAAGTCATCCGGCGATTTCAAGACTGATTCTCTGGAAGGGAAACTTTTGAGCCCTCGAAATGGACAGTGACGAAGATCAAAGATTGTAAAAAATCGGACGTGAGATTCTTGCCCACACCACTTGGACGGCCGCGGTCTCAATGTGGCCTCAAGCAGTACGCTGAGACTACGTTGAGTGCATCCACTGCTCCAGCGCATCCAGGTCTCCTACGGAGAGAATCATCCCCGCCACGAAGTTCGCCCGCCATTCTCCATCTTTGAGCGGTGCGCTGGGGAGCGGGAATGACCCCTGAGAACCCACGACCTTCCAGTGCTTATGTTTATTGGTGATTGTGATCTTTGCTGCGCTCATAATCTCTGTGACTTCATCTGCAGACCACATCCTCTTGGCTTGAAAGTACTGCTTGATTCTCTGCATCTGTCGGCGACCTCGATCATCGGCTTTCTCCTTCAAGGCATTAAAATTCGCTGTCCAACTGACAAGTCTGGGATGATCCAAAACACCCTGAGCGCCTGGGACATGATCATTGGCCGCACACATCATCTCGATGGCAGTCTCCACCCCTCTATTCAGATGCGCACACTCAGCCAGACATCCCTTGGTAAGGACATCGGGGGCAAGGACCGCATAGAACTGTGGATCATGGAATACCAATAACGACTGCCCCGCGGTAGCAATTTCTCCAAAGTGCTCTACGAGTTCGGGGTCATCCGCTGCAATGTTTTGAATGGCGGCTCGACTACACCGTTCCAATGATTGCGTGAAGTCGAGGAGCCGGGAAGTCGTGAAACTCTTCTGCTCGCCGCAGATGACATGGAAAGGAATGAGACTTTTCAGCGGAGAGATACCTGTATCCGGCAGGCACATCCAACAGTGAAGAGGCTGAGCCTGCGTATCCTGTGAACTGTGATTGACATAGAGTTCAGGGACGGCGCAGGGATCGTACGCCACCCTTCTGACGATCCTGCGATGACCGTAGACTCCGTCCGCATCCGCATCTCCGGCTTCATTGCCATTCGTGAAAATCGTCTTTCCCAACACAATGGCAGAAAAACGCGGGATTCTCTCCAGATCCAGATCATCCTCAGAGACTTCGGAACGATTCACAATGAACGTTCGATCGGCGTCTCTGTGCAGATTCGCTAACCATAGGAGTCCCTGAGCGGAATCCTGCAACGATTGAATGACCGAAGCACTGCATTGGATGAGCGCAGGATGCTCGAGCACTTTGGCAGAGATCACCCCTTCCATCGCAGTCCACGAAACGAGCAACTCGTTCCATCGCCTGGCAGCTACTCCATAGCGCTCTTCCAACTCTTGATGCTCCTCAAGGGAAAGATCCTCGTGGGATCGCACATTTTCAGGCATCATTGGAAAGAACGCATCTGCATCCGGATGTTCCAACACTCTGGCTATGGCCAGCGCTTGTGAGACGGATGAGAGGGCGATTTGCGTCACTAAATCTCGGAATCCCGGGGAGGGGTTGCTCGACTCACACTCCGTCTGCACACGATCCCAGAGAGCCATGTGCAACTCGACCAAGAAACGTTGATATTCCTCTTGCGATTGGATATGCGATGCAGCTTCACGCAGAGTGGTGAAGAGATCTGTTGCGATCGCAATCCATGCTCGATAAAGATTCCGAACCTCTGCTGTGTACTCCGGGAATTCACGCACCAATGCCTGCAATGCCGGCACGCAGTCATTCGGCACTGCCGATGTGATGAACTCCTGCTGATTGATGAGTTGTGTCAAACGCCGCACCGAACCTTGTTCCGATGTTTCTGACACCGTGCTCTGGAGAACATCGATCGCACTGATAAGAGCAGGACTTGGATCGACGGAGAGTGGAGCCAGCATGTTCTTAGGATCCGCCTCCACCAGACAGATGCCTGCATCACGGGCGATAACGGGAAGGAGCGCGTCACGCACAAGGGCATCCACCCCACTCTGAACAGCATCGATGAGACCAAGACGACCCTCTTCCGGAATGCGATCCCACGATGCCTGGAGCTTTGACCAGAGCATAGGAGTCGCATCGAGATGCATAGAAAAATGGGTAGCTCCAATATCAAAATGCACACTGGTTTGCCTCGTCGCATTTCTCAGGAGCGCGACCATGTCACGAATGGCCCTATAAGGTTTGCCCGCAGCCTGCTCAAGAATTGCCTGTTGCTGCTCATAAAAGTCATTGATCTGCCGATTCCTTTCCATATTGTTATTATACAATTGTTATTAAGTTTAAGCAATATTCCACACCCGAAATCCTTTCAGTCATGGTTGGAGTACAATTGAAACATATGACTCAATCGACAATGAAAGCTTCCCGGATTTCAACAATAATGCTGGCTCTGTTCCTTGTCGTGGTTCTTCTTATTGGAGGAGTACTCGCTTGGAAGAATCGATTGAAGAATGATGGGAATATCAATGGGCAACAGCGAGTAGCGAATGTGACTTTGAAAAGAATCTCAAGCTACCTGCACAAGGATGCGATTTTGTATGAGGCAATACCACCTCCGGCAGAGTACCATGCGATTTCGGTGGAAAATGCTCTCACGTATGCTATCCGACTCCTGGAAAAGAAAGGTATGAAGGGGATATCCATATGTGAGTCCGAGTGGATAGCCGCACCTCTTGGAGGGTTTTTGATAAATGGAAAGGGTAATTTCCGTATCGGTAATCGGGAATATTCAACTTTTCGCATCGGTGTCAGGGATGGTTCGGAAGGAAATGCAGGGGAAGAATTTATGTTTATCGCTAGGAGTAAAGATGATCAGGGAAATGTTTTCTGGTATCCCGAACCCGGGCCGGATTTCCGACCAGCTGTTGGTGAGACTTATCCAGCAAACCTCATGGTCTATGAATATCTTGGAGATAGGAAACAATTTGAAACGCTCTCCAATAGGTTCAAGTAAAGGAGGCAAAATCCAACGACCCTTCTATCACCAGCATGAGTATTATGAACACTGCGGACAATCCTGCCCCCAAGAGGAATGTGAAAGCACTTTCATCGCCATTATCGCAGCTGATCAGTAATGTGATAGAAAATGATTTGAAGGAGCAGCCACGAAACATCGCTCCAATTCTTGGCGGTGATGAAAGTAAAACATTTTCAGTCACCACCGATCGTTCGGTGAGAATTGTTAAGCTCCAACCTGAGAACGATTATCGTCGTTTTTCCAAAGAACAGTGGTGCCTTGAACAGAGTTCTAGAGCGGGTATTCCGGGGCCGACAGTCCTGTCTGTAGGTAAGAGAGCAGGTATGGCATACATCATTCTCACGCTCATCCCCGGAACAATTCCAAAGAACTCCGAAGGAGAGAAAGAGCGTATTTGGAAACACCTTGGAGCATATGCGAGGCGCTTCCATGCGATCCCTGTGAAGGGCTTTGGTCATAATACGAACAAACCAGGAGTATTTGAAGACTCATCATGGTTGAGATTTTTGGATGACAACATTCGTAGTCTCACAGGCACAGACAAGCTGATTCAACTGAACGTACTCAATGTGAAGCAATCCGTATCAGTAAGGCAGAAATTTGAGGAACTGAGGAAAATATCATTTACGTTCGGCCTATGTCACGGTGACCTCTCACTATTGAACGTTCTCGTCGGAGAGAACGGAACAGTGTATTTGTATGACTGGGGACAGGCGGAAGCGAATATTGTTCCATATTTTGATCTTATCGGGATATTGGAGAATCACCCGAAGATGGCTGATCCCGAATTGGATTTGTTCCTGCAGGGTTATGGGGTCGATCGTGCGACACTCGCACATCTCGACGTTCTTTGGCTATTGAAACGCATAGATAAACTGCGATGGGCCATTGATAAGAGTCCCAAAGACATAAAGGAATTCTCTTCGCTGGTGCAAATCAGGCTTCGTCTCATGGGCATGAATTCCTAGGCCCGTCATCGCCGTAATGACTTCCGATCCCGCTGCCCGCTTCATCGAGCGTCATTGTGAAAACGACGGGCTTACCCCAATCCAACTATAATAGATACAGGTACCACATATGACCGATTTTTGCTATACTGGAAGCAACAAACACCCCTATGAGTTTCGAACAAACACCCGCTGCGGACGTCCCCAAGGATATCGACAAGCACCTGGATGCCCTGCGCTCATCCGTGGAGAACAAACTTGGCAGTGCTCAACGGTCGTCCAATATTCCTAAGCAGCAGATCATTCTCACCGCTGCACCGAATGCTGTGCCACCGAAAATTTCGCAGTTGGATCGGACTATTGCCGCCATCCAGCGGGAACCAGCTTTGGAGAATCGCGTGAAAGCTCTCGCATATTGCGTGGATTCTGCGTATCAAATGCGCGGAGATTCTCTCAATGTTCAGCAGCTTTCGCATGTACATGACAAGCTCAAAGATTTGGAGAAATTGATGTTCGAAACGATTCCAAAACTGAAGTCCGAAGTCGATCGTGCTGTGGCGAAACCGGACGCGAAGCAGAGAGAAGCTGCGCTGACCACTCAGAGCAGGCTTGTTCAGAATTTGCGCCAATTGCTGATGAGGCATAGAGGCCTCGTGAAGGCTGATGGGTCTGCAACGGTTTTTGATCGTGACACTCTGCTGCAGAAATTGGGTCAGGTGGAGGCTCGCATCACTGTCGAGTGGAACAAAGTTCAGGCGATACTCCAGAAGGAGAAGCAGAATTCTGCAAAGCGTCGGCAGGAGCCCAAGGCTCCGGCAGTGCAACCCGAGCCGATGCCGCAGGAGGACGAACGAGAGCCGCCGATTATCAATACCGGGAATCGCCCGACCAATATCGAGAAAATGTTTCCGGGTACAGACCCGAAGGAGTTCAACAGATACTATCCGGACTTCCACAATGCGATGGAGAAGATCTTCGCAGGAGTGTCGCAGCGAAGCGCGAAGAATCTTCATGGTAATGATCGGATCAGCCTCACAAAAGCGGAATATGATGCACTCCTTTTTCTGATGCGTTCGGAGCTTGGCAAGGATGTGCCGGGTGGAGAGCCGGAACTTTCGGTCGAGTTCCTACGAGGTGGTTCACCGGTCGTGTCCGTGAATGTGGGAGGGAAAATCTCGGTGCCATACATGGCGAAGCCTGGAGAGCAGGTGGTCTGCGATACCACCAATACCTACCAGGCACAGAAAGGACGTGATCACGTGTATTCCATCAATGGTTTCATCCAGTTCCTTCCGAAGCAGAGCCCCGATGCGCAGCGGCTCAAAATTGTGGTGGAGGGGCAGTAAGTCTCGCGGAAACTGTTGTGGTGCGACGTGATTTCTCGGATGCATCGATGAGCCTAAAACATCGGAGTGATCACCCCCGTCTTCCTGTCGACGGTGTAGAAGTTAAACGAAGCCGTGTGATCCGGCAAGAGTTCATACGCGTGGATCGTGAAAGTCGTCTCCGTTGCGCTCTCCACATCGATCACAGGTTTTCCTCCCAGGGATGAAACACCACGACTCTCTCCGTGAGACACCTTCGTCGTTCACCCGACTCCGCAGGAGGCCCCGAGTGTGAACCCGGGGATGAATGTGGGGGCAATGGATTGCCCTTGACTCCTGCTCGCCGAGTTTTGCTTGAGAGCGCCGAAGGCGTATCAGAGAGATACCCCGACAGTCAGGTCGGGGAGCTTCACGTTCCAGGTGCAGAGCGAGCTGTATCGGGCGTTGCGAGCAGATGGAAATGCAGGAAGGTCACGTGTTGGATGGAGGGGCCATTGGTGAATATTTGCCATGACGTGAGATGGTATTCGTTAATGAGATGACGCATCACCGCATACGCATCGACGAGGTAGGGAACGGAGTCGGTGGTGAACTCGCTCGCATCGCGGATGTCCCGCTTCGGAATGATAACGAAATGCACGGGAGCCTGTTTCACCGGACTCTCGATCACGATGGTCCAGTCCGTCTCCAGAACGACGGGTAGAACGCCGGAGAATTTCTGCGTTATGACCGATCCGATCAGTCCGGCGAGCTCATTGGGGTGCCAGCAGCGCGCCGCGCAGCGGTGTATGGCGAGGAATGAGCGAGGCTGAACGTCGCTGAACAGAAAACCGCCGATGAGTATTCCGGCCGCCAGGCAGAGCAGGGATATCCCGAACGAACGACGGATCAGATGCATGAGGCTATTGTACAGGCGGTCTGGCTCTGCCATCTCTTTTCAGACGCTTGCTCATGGTGCCGGATCGTCCCAACATTTGCTCTCGGTCTTGGTCAGCCGCACCTCATTCTTCAGAAGGTCGAAGACAAAGAAGAACTTTGAGCTGCATCCTGCATCGCCCGCCGCGCCGGTTATCGGGATGATGGGACCTCTGCGTTTCCCGAACTCATCAAACTGCGCACAGGGTTGGTCGAAGACGTTCTTTGCCACATCGATGCGGTCGGCTGTTACGTCGTATCGCAGGAGCTTCGTCCCGCCGCAGTAGCCGCCGCTCCAGAGCGCAAGAAATGTCTTTCCGTCAAGCGAGAGGCATCCTTGTCCGAAGGAGATGACCCCGTTCACGTCCGGAGGCATTCCGCCTGCAATACTGGAGCGCAGGAATGCCGGATACCAGGAATGCCGTGCATAAGAAATGACCGAAGCGCAGGAATCGAATGCGGGGAACTTGTCATTCAACTCCGGATTGCTGGAGTTCGTGATCTTCACGGAATCCATGACGCTCTGAAGAAGGGGACTTTCGACACTCTGCGTGAGTATGAGGAGATGATCACTACTCCGGAGCACGACGATTCGAAACAAGGAACCATCTCTGCTTTCACCCCTCGCTTCCACCGCCGGCAACCCTGCAAACGTCGTATCCTTTATCCATTGCAAACTTTGACCCATATCGAAGCCGCCATTCATGAAATCTTTCTTGCCAATTTCTGTTTCGAGCCAGTAACGAGGCAGGTCATCAGTTTGCACACCGAGGATTTGCAGCATGAGCGGGCCTGGAGCCAATGAACGGATCATGATCAGATCGCTGGTCGGAGAGGATTCTTCAATCGCTGGCTTCTCATTGTCCAGCGCCAGTAATTCCAAGCGATCTGCAGAAAAGGTCAGTTGGTAGCCATATTTTACATTCTGGTAAAAGGAGAGATTCTTTCCGACACCGGGAGAAGAGCGAGTTAATTCCTCATACGTCCGCGACGGGAACTTTGTGAGTGTTGTGATCCCTTGTGGCATTTGCTTCTCAAGCCGATAGAGTATTTCCGCCATCTCGCCGCGGGTAAGCAGGTGGTCGAATGAGGTGATGGTAAGAGGGATGGCGTAGGAGGCTTCGAGATCGGTGACGAATGGTCTGTACCATGGTGACAGCGGAAGCGTATGACCGGCATCCGTCGCAACCTCAAGAGCATTCACGATGATTTTGGCCGCCTCGACGAAGCTGATCGATACGTTTGGATGGAATGTCCCGTCAGGGTAACCAGAAACGTACCGCCGGTTCTTGGCGACACACACGTAGGGGTTGAACCAAGCTCCCTGTGGCACATCGGAGAAGACTGAACTCTTTGCACAATCCGCAGTGGAATAATCGTACGAAGATACCGCGAGCAGTATCATCTTTACAAACTCCGCCCGGTTGATCGTGGCATCGGGACGGAAAGTGCCGTTTGGATACCCTTGGACGATTCCTTGCTCCTGGATGTACTCGATCGCTGTGGCGTACGGGTGGGTAGGTGAAACATCACTGAAGCTTGCGAATGCGGTGAGGGGCGAAAAGACCGCGAGTAGGAGAATCCCGCCGAGAGCGCACAGAAGAGATGATCGTAGAGACATAGCTGCAGGGAATGTTACCACAAGAGAGGCATCGATGAGGGCTCTCGCGGATTGCAGTCCGGCATGCATGGCAGCGCCAGAATAAAGAGCCCAATCCTCAGCGTGGCCTATTCTCGCGTAAGCGGTAGCGCACGATGAACTTCACTATTCCGCGCTCAAGCGCAAGCACAATCGCAAGCACAAGAAGAACGATCGCAGGAACACCAGCGAGTGGTATGGTGAAGATAGCATAGAACCCAGTATCGATAAGGTTGCCTAGCGCGATCTCCTGTGGAGAAAGATTTGCGTGGGGCTCGATAACAATACCGCAAACGGGGACCGGCTTCGATCCGAACGGCATTGCGCACCCCTCAATCGCCACGCGGTAATACCCGTAGTCACTGATGAGGATGGGGGCGATGGCGATCAGCCCAAGGATAATAATTGCGGAGAGCAGGAGCTTCCAACTGAGAGCGCACAGGAAAAATGATCGTAGAGACATATCTGCTGAGTAGCCTACCACAAGACAGGCATCGATGAAGACTCCCGCGGATTGCAGTCCGGCATGCATCGCATGGCAACGGCAAACCGTAAATAGGGCCTTAATAACTTGAAGTATCTTTACAAAGAAGTCTATCATGTAGCCCATGAAGTCCTTGGCTACTCTACTGTTCGTTGTCGTGTTTTCCCTGCACTGTGCAAGTGTTGCCTTTGCTGCAACCCCTGTATCGACCGTACGGCACCAGATCCTCGCGGGCGCGAGAAGCGTGCCCATGCTCACCTACGTCTTTGGGAGCGGTTGCGCAAGCACTGCGACAGTACAGAAGATGACGCTCGTTTACGAAGGCACTTCCCCAAATTCCATTCGTTCTCTGTATGCGAAAATCGGCTCCAGGATCGTGACGAATAAGAGGACGGTCAATCCACACGATCTCACTGCAACCCTCACATTCCTCCCGCGCACAGCTCCGCTCGTATGCGGAGGAGATACCATTTCAGTGATGGCTGATTTCTCGCAGACAGCGGCAGGGACATCCCATCGCGTCACTGTAGAACTCCCGACCGATATCATCTCCGACGAAGGTACCGTCGGTGTCCCGACGCAGGGGGCATGGATCGAAGTGGGGACGCAGCAGAATGCGGCTCCCTCCCCATCTACCGAATCTCTTGGACCTCCATGCAGCGCCGATGGCAGTGCGTCCTGCGATAGCCTCTCAACTCCCATCATGATATCGGGAACCATTCATGGGTCTTCTATCATCCTGACATTCTCCACGCCGCTCAGCGATGCTTCATCGCCCTCCCCAAGCGCCTTCAGTGTGAGAGAGCTGGAATACGGCATGGTTCCTTTCTTCCCTGTGGTGAACACCGTTGCGGTCTCGGGAAACCGCATCGAGCTCTCGCTTGCCACCCCCGTTTGCGCGGAGGAGCCAGTCACCATCACCTCACAGCCCACAGCGGGGGTCACCAGTGTATCTGGATCACCCATACCCGTTCTCTCCGCATTCGCTCTCACCAATCTCACGCCACCGTCCACACGGGATGATGACGGTTGTCGACCATTATTGCCTTTGCGGGGGGAGCGCATGAGCCAGCGACTGCGCCGGCAAGCCCTTGATGTCTACAATAGGTACAATGCTACACACCGGGCACAGAACTCAAGTGCGTCCGCTCCGCGGTAGAGGATGCATCTCTGGACGTGCAAGATTTCATGGTTGCAGTGGTTCAGGTTTCAATGAAGCTGACCGTTACATGGAACTGCGGAATCTCATTCCATTTCGTACGATCATTGATCAGCGTTTCATCGGAGTTCATCCTAATTTCCAGAGTTCGGTAATCACCAAGATACACTTGTCCTGTTTTACCATCTTTCGGCTCCCATCCGCAGCAAAGTGTATGAAGCGGTGCCATGCCAAAGGTATCGATCAGGTACTGTTCGACGGATGCGGCATCCGATCCGGGAACGGTATAGGAAGCTTCGAAGAGCCGCTGGCTTCCTTGGTTAGGATGGCACTCGACGAACGTGAGTGGAGCAGGCTTGCGCCCTAGAGCAGCGAGTATGTCGCTGCACTTTTCTCGGTCACGGTACTGCGCGAGGAGACGATTGCCGAGAGTGGCTGCATCTTCGAGTACTTTCTTCTTCGTAGGAAACTCAGCAGTATTCACCTCTCCTCTATGGATTGGTGCCTGCGTGAGATCGATTTCCGTCAGCACGCCATACCCATCTCTCTCGCCGACGAAGACGAGTGCGCCATTGTCGAATACGCGAAGCTCCGTCATTGGCGCAGCGCAGCAAGCACTTGTCTGTATTGCATCAAAGGCGCGGGAAACAGGACTGCCATCGAAGTACACGTATTCTTTCCCGCCCTTCCTCCCGATGAATCCGATCTTCTTTCCATAGGTGAATACGGCGTGGGAGCCGTCGACGCCGAAACGCTCATTGAAGAAAGTGCCATTGTAGAAAACATCGGATGCTGTCTTCGGTAGTTCCTTGTCCGAAGCAGGGAGCTCCAGAGCCCGCCGGAAGGAGACAGCAGGTTTTCCTTCAGCTAAATCCACTCTCTGAATCGGTCCGTCTGATCCGTACTCCATCGGTACGGAGAAGAGTTTCTTTCCGTCTACGAAGAATGACCACTCGTACGATTTCCACGTGAGGATCGGTGCGTCGTACCCCGTATTTACTGCAACGAAGGAATGATCGGCGGATGAAAAGAAGCTGCATTGACCGCAGGCAGTCGCATATTTCATGGTACAAAGAGGAACATACCGATGGCAGAAGCGAATATTGGGATCCGAAAGTTCGGAAACCGGCATGAGTTGATTTGTTGGAAGTTCTTTACCCTGCTTCACGAGCAGATTCGCACCGGAAAAAGCTTCCTCCTGTCCTTGGTATGTAAATTCAGGATTTTTCGACAGTCGGATCTCGGTGTATGGCTTTGGTGCCGAGGAGCAGGCGGCAAAGACAAGCGCGAGAAGGAGAATGAGTTTCTTCATAGGAGAGTACCGGAAGATTATTTGAGGGGTTCGGGAAAGACCATACACGCTTCAAGGGATTCTTTCTTGCCATCGGGCTTCAGAACAAACGTGCAGGCTTTTTCAAGCCAGACATGATTTTGCAAGTAATCGTACGTGTAATACAAATCGACGAGACAATCGGATTGGATGGTTGAGCCACAGAGGCCACCATGATCATTCTCGGCAAGAAGGGGAAAATAGCCGGTCTCGTCACGCAGTCTGTGAAGCAAGCGGCTGTAGGCAATGACCGTGATCTTCCCGTCCGTGGTGGCCGTATTCCTATCGAATATCGTTACGTACGGCTCCGTTCCGTTTTTCAACTTCCCATCATATGCTGATCGCAGCGGTTCATTCAGAAAATAACTCTCATCCGGCGGAATGTAGCTGAGCAGACTTCCGGAAAGGAATCTGGCCTGCTGAACGACTCCGCTCGTCCTATCGTACCGGAAGACTCCGGTGCCTAATTTGCCGACCTCCGCTATGAAGACTCCCCGTGAATTCTCCCGATTTTCACAGTACTCGTATGTCCCCGTGATCTCGAAATGATTATCCTGTGGAGCCTTGGCAACTTCGCGATCGAATTGCTCGAGCTGCTCACCCACGATTGCATCATCGTATGGATAGGATAAGCGGATACAAGTATGCAGCGAAAAAGGCGTTTTCCATGCATCGCCTGGCAGCGAAGCGCAGCCGCAGCAGAGGAACAGGAGTGCCGAGAAAAGAATGAACTTCTTCATGGTGTAGAAGCGTTCAAGTCTATCTCCGTCAGAATACCGTAGTGGTCACGTTCTCCAACGAACACCAGTGCGCCGTTATCGAAGACGCGGAGACGGGTCGATGGCATGTCACAGCAGGATTCCGTTCGTATGGCATCGAATGCGGGGGAAACAGGCTTGCCGTCGAAATACACATACTGTTTGAAATATTTCTCGCCATTATCGGACACGTACTCTGTCTGATCTTTTTGTCCGATGAATCCGATCTTCCCCTTGTACGAAAACACGCCATGGGATCCATACACGCCGTATTTTGCATTGAAGAATGCTCCGTCGTAGAAAATATCCGGAGCCATTTCCGGCATAGGTTGATCTTCCGATTTCGATGGCCGGACGGTGCGCGTAAATGCCACTGCGGGTTTTCCCTCGAAGATTTGTATGCTTTGGATCACGCCATCCGGACCGTAGGCCATGGGGGCGGAGAAGAGTTTCTCCTTGCCTTGGAACACAGACCACTGGGAATTGTATTTGCTCAGAAGGACATTGTTGGGACCGATGGCAGCTGTGCTCGCCGCGACGAGCGTCGAACCGCCACTCCCAAATACCTGGCAATATCGGCACATGGAATACTCAGGACACGGAGAAACCAGCTCCTGACAGAAGCGTAGTTGAGCAGTTTCGTATTCTGCATATGTTCTCCCGGAACCAGTTGTGCTCTCGGCTGAGTTCTGCAGTTCTTTGAGAACATGCGCTGGCAATTCCGCTCCGTGCTTGGCAAGGAAGTTTGAGTGAGCAAATGTCTCTTCCTGTCCTTGATATCCGAAATTTTCGAGTTCGTTCTTGGGGAGGCGGATTTCGGTGTACGGCTTGGGGGCCGCTGTGCAGGCGGCAAGGAGAAGGAGGATAGCAGGGGCGAGAACGAGAGGGCGCATAGGGCAAGGAAAGCGGGACGTCAGTGTAGCAATCTGACACTGGGAGTACACAGCTATAGATCGCATTATTATCTATGGACGATGAACTGCCCCGGCGACAATTGCTTCCACTCGCTCCATGTCCACGGATCCAGGCAGGGTTTCTCATTCCGATGATAGCGGTATCGTACGATCGGCCTCGAGAAGGAGAAACCGCTGAGGTCGAACTCAGGATTGTTGTCGGAGAAGAAGCATGCATGGGGATCGCTCTGGTCTTCCGGCGCGAATGATTCCTGAAGAGCCCATTCATCGGTGTTATCCAGATTCACAATCATCAGCGTGTGGAGGGGGCCATATCCGCTTCCTGTGAACTGGTGGAAGATGTCTGTTGCAATAAAGAGGCGCTTAGCCATATCCACTCTCGGACTGGCCATCGATGACCCTCCGAACCCTATGGGATACACCTTCACAAGTGGGGTTCCATCTGCGACAACGGCACAGAAAATTGTCGGGGCATTTGCGTACGGTTCCATGTACTGCGCTTGCATGGAGCCATCCTTCAGGAAGTTTCCATAGAGGTAGCAGGGGTCGAGAGGCAATACTTTTTCAGATTTCGTTTCGAGATCAATCAGGCGCTCCTGCTCCAGCCACATCTTCTTTTCGAGGTGGACGTTGTGGACTTTGAGCAGCTTGCTCTCCCACTGTGGCGACCACCCCGGCGATCCGTTGACCGGCTGGATGATGTGCGTGTAGAGCGCAACGTGCTTCCCATCCTTCAAGACGTGGAGCGCCGATGATCGGCATCCGTCCTGTCCTTCGAAGAGATACTCGACGAAGCGGTAGGGAGCGAGCGATCTCCCCAGGAATTCGTCGTATGTGGTGTGTGAAACAGTGACACTCTTCCCATTGACCGTCAGCCTGGAAGAATCCGCATCCGGCACATCACTCGGCTGGAAGTATGTTGGCTGACAGGGGGAGGGGGTCACTGAACGCTCAAATTGATTCAGGTTCATCTCCTCAGGTTTGGCGAATTTGAGCGGGAGGTTCCTACCTTCAGGAGCTTGTATCGGGGTATCGTTCGTGGCTGCTCGCGATTGTGAATGAGATTCCGGGAAGCGGAGACTATCCATGATCAAGCTATCATAACCGAATTCCGTTCTCCCGCCGGGGAGATTCAAGGGTTTGAAGGAAGGCCACTTGTACCCGCCACCGTTCTTACTGCCGAGAGGGCTGAAGTACACGATCCCGCTGTCGTGATTCCACCGCAATGCTTCACTGCACTGGTCCGGACCGTCAACCGGCGGATTCTTCGAATTCAGGAAGATGAGCGTGGTCCCGCCATCGGTGCTCTCTTCGCTAGACATCTCGCAGTCGCTCGGGAAGACATTCTCAATGAATCCTTGAATGTCAGTCTTGTTCTTCGCTCGACCGATGTAGATGGTCGCGAGGGTCTCGCGGGGATTCCCTGGTTCGACATGCAAGGCGAAACACGGGGATTCCAGGGCATAGTCCATCGTGAACCGGATCCCTTCCGAGGAATCATGAGCGGAGACGGGCACAGGTGGACATTCATCTATTTGGACTGTCGAATGGTAGCGGAGTTCCACTCCCCATTTTCCGGAGACGAAGGTGCGGTCGAGGTATGCATCTCCATTCAATGGATTCCTCGATGATCCTGAGGAAGCAGCAATCCCGGAAACGGATGACGGATAACGCTCGGAGGAAACACTCGATGGCACGGAGGGATCCTTGGCATCCGATGACAGAGGAACTGCCGGCGCACTCACGCAGGATGTGAGGAGCAGTGCGACTGTGGAAGCAAGCAGGAGACGACGCATACAGCGGCAAGTATATCGAAGGAGCGGAATGTGGATAGACGCACTGGTCGCGGTTGTTCATCGCTCTCACTGATGCGTAGTATCGTCCGATGGAACTCAGAATCCATTTCTAGACGTACGATCGGGACTGCTGTCTGCATGGCTCTTCTGCCTCCAGATGGGCGTCATATGGTAGTGGAATTATTCCAACACAAAGGTTGCTCGCAGCACTACGCTGATTTTCTTATCAATAGTGGTCGTATCGTAAACACCATAGTCAGAAAAATCAGTCGAGTTAATTGGAGTAATTTGGAATATGCCCATAGAGGCTTCACTGAGACCCTTAATTTTTGCCCCTGTTTTCAATGCAATTTCTTCAGCTCGTTCTCTGGCATTTGCACCAGCCAGAGAAATAACCTCCACTTTTAATGTTTTGAGTTTTTCGTAACTATAGTAATACTCAGGATTCTGTGGCATAAAACTAATGTTTTTCTTGGCAATCTCAAAACTAGCTTTTTCTGAAAGTTCAGCAATCTTATTCACATCTTCGGATTCAATAGTGATTGTTTGGCTTGCAGTAAATCCGATGAATTTATTGTTACATACCTGTCCATTTTGATTTTGAGTACACACACTTTCCGTCTGCTCGGCTGAAGAAGCCGGAGAAAAAGTCATTTCACCTGCTTTTATTCCCTGATCGAGAAAATACTGTTTTATCGTATTGGAATCTATTTCAATTTTTTCAACAGCCTCAGTAGTAGTTTTCATTGTTCGTGAAATACCAATATTCCATTTTGCCCTATCGGAAGTAATGGTTTTTTCCACACTCCCCATGACCGAAATGGTGCTTTTCGTTTTGAGTTTATAATACGTACCAAGCCCCATAGAGACGATTAATACAAGCGTGAGTGCAGAAATAACAGTTGCAATGAGAACTGTAAAATTGAGGTGTTTGAACATAGCAAGGAAAGTTGGAAACTGGAGAAGGTTAGAGTATTGATTTAAATCTTGGTGTCAAATTTTCGTGGGCTGTTTTTCACAGATGGTGGTGGAATGGAGCTTTGTGCTGCTATCGACGAAGTGGGTGATGATCGTTCATCGTGTCCCTGGAATGAGAGGGGAAGGAATGCCCCTCCATGGACACCCTTCATTAATCAGCGAAATAGTTTTCGAAGATCGTTTCCATCAATCTCAAATGTGATGGCTTTGGAGCTTGCTTTCCGTGATAGCCAATAATTGTCACATTCCCGCTCTCCCACGTTTCGCGTGCGACATAGACAGGTCCGCACCCGTCCATGGCGCTCTGCAAGTACAGTTTGTACCCTTCTAATTCTGCATTTCGCACAGGTTCCTCGCGTGTAATCTTATAGCTATGCAGGAGAGATTCTTCTGTAGAGGCGCACCACTTTTTCGCTTCGGCTTGTACCTGTTCTTTCGTGAATTTCTGCCCCGGTGTTGGCTGCAGGACATCTCGTATCTGCACCACATTTGGCGGGAGATCATCTCCTTCGCTGTAGACAGTCTGACCCTGTATATACTGAGGATCGTCGGGATTCTCAGAGAGATCACGCGCTTGATAAGTATCCGGGTATCGAAAGGCATAGCTTGGATCACCCCAGGTAAGTAATTCTGCTGCTGCACGAGAGGACAACGAATTGGGTTTCGTAGAGGCTTGAGGGATCATCTGAGATGCAGCAGATGAGCTGGCAAATGTATTCCGTATGGCCAAAGTGGAAGGGTAGTTGAAGCCGAAGCGGTACTTATCATTTGTGTACGTCTTCCGTTCCCCGGAGGACTCGATGATTTTTCCATCACGCACAACGTATCCCTGATTTCCGAGATGCAGATAGACCATCCCTTTTTCGCCTTCACTTCCCGTTCGGATGAGATCGTCATCCGTCACGACCAGTGTCGCATTGGAATCGATCGATGCCTGCGTGATGAGTTGTCCTGAAGCGGTGGAAAGCGTAACCAGACGAAAGTGCGTACAGCCGGATTGGACATCGCATTCCACGTCCGTCAGAACCTCACATCCATCGTTGTGCGTGCATCGTTTCCCTGCTGATTGCAGTTCGAGCTTGAAATATCTCCGGTTCTTCGTATCAATGATTCTCAATTCCTTCGTTGCCCACCTACTTTGAAATTCCAGAACGAGGAACCCGGATCGGCACAACCGCACAGACTTGAAAGGAATTTTCGGGAGATCGGGATTATCGATGGAATCAAAACCTTGTTGGATCTTTGTTGGATCACAATCTTTTGTAAATGCGTCGTATTCCTCGAAGCTGAAGGAATAGGTACCCGGTAACACAGGTTCACCAAATCGTTCTTGGCGTGATCCGGATCGATACGCGCAGGAGGACAACAGAAGAACAGCAACAATGATTCCAAGAAAATAGGGGTGTCGTATTCTCGGGATGTTCTTTTCGATTAACATGGGCCAATTCTACCATTTTCATTCGTTGCCGCTTACAATGAAGTTATGGATTACGACACCATCCGGTCAGCTTCCGAGTTCCTGAAATTCATGAAAGGAATCTACGCACCTTCCCGTAAAGAACCGGAAGTGCTGCGACTTCCTGCCATGCGTTTCTTGATGATCGACGGCCAAGGCGTTCCCGCGAGCAAGATGTTCCAAGATTCCGTGCAGGCTCTGTATTCGCTCCTTTTCCAACTGAAGATGGGGATGAAGTTCGGGAAAATCCGGAAGCCGGATGGCTGGTTCGACTTCAAGGTACCACCGCTGGAGGGTCTCTGGTGGACGAACAAGGATGTGGTGAGGAGTCGCTGGAAGGCTACGCAAGCGTTTGCACCAGACGACCTCATTTCCGGTCACTGGACGCTCATGATGCTCGTGCCACCTTTCATTCCTTCGGAAACAATCAAGGAAGCAATGGAGCAAGCGAGCGTCAAGAAACCTTCTCTGCCGATCACCGAAATCCGCTGCGAAGAATTCACAGAGGGAGAAGCGGTTCAGATGATGCACATTGGCCCCTATTCCACAGAACCGGAGACGGTGCGGAAACTCGTGGAATTTGCTGAACAGAAAGGGTGTCGTTTCACGGGGAAACACCATGAGGTGTATCTCTCCGATCCAAGGAGAACGCAGGGGGAGAAGCTAAGAACAATCCTTCGGTATCCTCTCAGGAAGTTTTGACACTGTAACGAGATACTCCGGCAATTGATGCGGCAACAAGGTTTTTCTCTACGGCTGCCGCTTCTTCCTGAACAGCGTATACCCAAGCCCAATGATGATGGCTGCTTCAATAGTGATGATCACCGGATAGAGGGAAAGAGTCATTCTAGCCGGAGTGGAGACCGACGACACCGTGAGCTGCGGCAGACTTCCTCCGGTCGATGTGATAGAGCGGGGATTCTCGGAGATCACGAGGGAATCGGTACTGCCACTCCCGGTATCAATCTTGCTGATACCGACATCCAAATTGGAGTGCTCGCCGAGCTGCTCAGGGACTCCGAGCAAACCAATTTCCGAAATGGCGACATTTGAATATTTCTCTCCGGGATACGTTTCCAACACTTCGATGTCCATCCTAGCTCCTTCCGTTTTGCCATAGGTGATCCATTTGCCGAGTGTATATGTTGAGTCGTTCCAAGGAGCCTTATCGGGAATATTCAGGATCAGAGCAGCCGTCGGTTTAAGGGCATGAGGAGGAAAGAAACTTATTTTGATCATCTTCGGCCTGGCATAATGCCGATAGGACGGAGAAACAGAATCGTCTTGGAAACCGGGAATAATATAGAGGGAATCAAAGGCACGATGGGCCGGAAGATTCTTCAAGGACAGGATAGGATTTCCTGATTGCTTACCACTGATCCATGCTGTCTGCGAATCACCATCATTCGCTTTGCAGGCGAAGAACCCCCAGGGGATCTTCTCGCCATTGAACGGGAAGTTGCGGTCAATTTCCTTGGTACTCGTCGCGGTCGCCACCTCGGGATGATCCTGATCTTCCACCTTCGTAACGCGGTCATTGCAGCCTGGATAGACAGGGTACGATGATTGGAGACCGAAACTGATGCGGATATTGTCCGCCATCGTCGGTTTCAGATTCGTACGCGTGAGGCTGAGATGCTTGAAGTCATCGGAAATACGCCATTGATCATAGGGACGATCGGGCAGCGGCGAAACCGATGCTACATTGTAGAGGGTACCGTCTTGGAGAATGATTTCGATATCGACACTTTCGATTACCCCTTTCCACGATGCTCCGGTATCCAGAATGTACTCGAATGTGGCGCTGTAGCCCCGGGAGCCTTCTCCGCCCCATGGATCCTGTTCGTAGGTGTTGCGCACCTGCACATCCTCATGCGGCGCAAATGTCATCGTGTACGAGTACCATCCGTCCTGCATCGTCGGTTCATTTGGTCGATCGATCATGGCGTCATCTTTCTTGTAGGTGATCGCCGCTTTCTTGCCATTCACCGTTGCCTGAAAGTTCTTGAGTTTTGCGTCGCCTTCGGAGCGCTCCGGGAATCCAGTGAGCACGGTAATGGATTTGTCGGAGGTGTTGCGGAAAACGTAATCGACGGTCACTGTGGAGTGCTGTTCCTGATCATTCGGTGGCGGATTGCGCAGGATGGTCATCGTCACCTTCTCGGACTGCAGCTGGATCTGCTGATCCGTGTACGGATGCGCGGTACCACTGTATGCGCCGAAGAGTGGAGCGGAATCGGCGGAAGCCGTAAGGGGGATCGCAATGGCGAGGAACGCGGAGAAGATGACGAAGGTTGAAAGTTTCATAGTGCGAGGAAGTGTAGCAGAGATTCCTCTATGCTCGTTTTTGTTGTCCGACAACGAACGCAGGCAATATGCGAGCTATAATGTGGACATGCAGTTGGCATCAAGCGATCAGTTATTGATTCGAGAAATGGGAGATTCTGACAAAGAATATGCACTGATTCTCAAATGGCTGACCAATCCATCAGTGAATGAATGGTATGAAAATCGATCTGACCTCACACTCGATGCGATCCGAACGAAATACAGACCGCGTGTCGTCGGAGAGTGTCATGTGCGAGCTGCGATTATCGAGCGACAACACAAACCAATTGGTTACCTACAATATTACGAAACGCAGAAAGAAAAATATCGCCTCAAAGAACCCGTTCTTGAAGAACCGAATGTCTGGGCAATGGATATTTTCATCGGAGAACCGACTTTATTCGGGAAAGGTCTCGGATCAGCCTCACTTGAATTGATGTTGCGATTTCTGTTCGATCAGAAAGGCGCGAAGAAAGTCATCGTTGACCCTGACGTACGCAATGAACGTGCGATAAGAGCTTACGAGAAAGCGGGGTTCAGAAAGCTCAAGAGACTCAAACACTGGGGAACGCACATTGGGCAACCGACAGACGCTTGGCTCATGGTCTGCAAGAAACCGAATGCCAGAAATCCGTAGGAACGACGATTTGACCGTAGTGCTATTCTTCCATCCATGAATTCTCTCACTCGCGCCGCTCTCTACGGCTTTCTTGTCTGGCTGATCCCATTCGTTATTTCTTTCTTCATGTTCCCACTCAAGGGAACACACTTGGAATTCTTCAAGACTACCATGGCGGTGGTCGTTACCGTCACAGGCGTCGTCTTCGCCGTTCTCTACTTCAAATCCGTGCAAGGGAATGCCCTCCAGGAAGGTATTTCTGTGGGAATTCTATGGTTCTTCATAAGCATCGTGATTGATCTTTGCCTTTTCCTCTGGGGTCCGATGAAGATGCCTTTCTCCAGCTACATGCTCAATATCGGGATTACGTACCTCATCTACCCGGCAATCACGATTGGGATGAGCGTAATGGTGAGAGGAAGGTAAAACACCGGGATGTGTTGGAGATCATTGTAATGACGTTTGATGAAGTATTTGTAGAAAACTTTGCCATCTCTTCCTTTGAACAAGCCATAGTTGGCTTAAGTTAGCCAAAAACATTGACAGCCGTCCCTACTGAAACTAAACTGGTACTCAACGATTAATATCGATTAATTTCGGATCTTTTTTATCACC
This sequence comes from Candidatus Peregrinibacteria bacterium, assembly GCA_037143575.1. Classification (GTDB taxonomy): domain Bacteria; phylum Patescibacteriota; class Gracilibacteria; order Peribacterales; family Peribacteraceae; genus JBAWYM01. The sequence continues at coordinate 32,463 of JBAWYM010000010.1, forward strand.
GGACTCGATTCATGCTCCTGCCAATTTTGTCCTGGTGCATTGGTCGATGTCCGCGTGATTGAGTTTTTTTTATATATTTCTTTCCAAATTATTTATGTCGAACGATCTTTCCATTACCTACGTTCCCATCGGGGAACTGAAACCCGCCGAGTACAACCCTCGGACTCATGACGATTCAAATACAGAGAAGCTCAAAGAAAGCATCGAGCGCTTCGGCACGGTCGACCCATTGATCGTCAATTGTGCGCCGGGGCGCAAGAACATCATCATCGGAGGACACTTCCGCTACGAAGTCCTCAAGGGGCTCGGCCATACCGAAGCTCCTGTCGTCTATGTCTCCATTCCTGATCCCGAGAGGGAGAAGGAACTGAACCTCCGGCTCAACCGGAACACCGGGGAGTGGGACTTCGAGAAGCTGAAGTCCTTCGACATGAATCTGCTGCTCGACGTAGGGTTCGATGACAGTGATCTCTCCCACATCTGGGACGATGCACTGGAAACGGAAGAAGACGACTTCGATGTCGAAGAGGAACTGGAGAAGGTAGGAGAACCGAAGACGAAGCCGGGCGATCTATACAAACTCGGAACACACTCTCTTCTCTGCGGGGATGCCACCGATCCGGAATCGGTGAAGCGTCTCGTAGGAGCGGAGAGAATCTCGATGATCTACACCGATCCGCCGTACAACATCTCGTTGGACTACAGCAAGGGAATCTCAACCGACGGAAAGTACGGCGGGACGACGGACGACAAGAAAACACCAGAGGAATATGCCGCATTCTTAAAGAAGCTGATGGAGAACGGCCTCAGTGTCTCGAAAGAAGATGTGCACGTATTTTTCTGGTGCGATCAGAACTCCGTTGGGCTCCTGCAGAGCCTCTATGGGTCGCTCGGCGTCAGGAATCAGCGAACGTGCCTCTGGATCAAGAACAACATCAACATGACGCCTCAGATTGCGTTCAATAAGGCATACGAGTCGTGCGTGTACGGAACGAGGGGCAAGCCGTTTCTTTCAGAGAAGCTCCGCAACATCCATGAAGTCCTCAACAAGGATGTCGGCACAGGCAACAGGACCATCGATGACATTCTGGATCTGCTCGATATCTGGCTCGTGAGGCGGCTGCCGACGAGCGAATACCAGCATCCGACGTCCAAGCCGCCGACCTTGCACGAGAAGCCGCTCAAGCGATGCACAAAGCCAGGGGACACCGTCCTCGATCTCTGCGCCGGTTCCGGCTCCACGCTCGTCGCATGCGAACAGCTCAAGCGCAGGGCGTTCCTCTGTGAAGTCGATCCCGTGTTCTGCGACGTGATCCTGAAACGTTTCGAAAAACTGACCGGCATTTCCCCTTCCCCCATCACGATATGACGAAGCACCCCATCACCATCGGCAATACGTTCCAATTGGGACGCCATAGGCTGTACTACGGCAATGCGACCGACTGCGTCGCCATGAAGAAATTCCTCAACGAAGAGCGTGTGGATCTGATTCTGACCGACCCTCCATACGGCGTTGCCTACGTCGAGAACAAGAAAGGTTTCAGCGGCGGCAAGATCGATCATAAGGCGATTACGAATGACCACGAACAGAGCGAAACCGATTACCAATCATTCACGCGCAAGTGGATGGAGGCGGCCTCCCCCTTCCTCGCCCTGAAGAATGCCTTCTACGTCTTCAACAGTGACAAGATGATCTTCGCACTCCGGCGGGGCATCGAGGAAGCGGAGTACCACTTCACGCAGCTTCTGATCTGGGCGAAGACGCACTCGGTTATCGGACGCATGGACTACCACCTCCAGCACGAACTCATCGCCTACGGCTGGCACGGTGTGCATGAATTCCACAAGGCCAAGGACAAGAGCCTCCTTCTCTATCCCAAGCCGAGCAAGAGCAAGCTCCATCCCACCATGAAGCCGGTTGGGTTGATGCGGAGATTGATCCTCAACAGCACGAAGATCGGCCAGACGGTCTACGACCCCTTCGCGGGTTCCGGCTCGACGCTCATCGCCTGTGAGGACACGCGAAGGAAGTGCATCGCAGTAGAAATCGATCCGGGATACTGCCAGGTCATCCTCGAGCGCTTCGAGAAGCATACGGGGATCCATCCGGAGAAACTCCCTGAATCCATTCCCTGCCGGCCATGACGAAACAAGATATACCGCAGGCTTCCACAGTCGCCGACCGCATCGCGCACGATAAGGTGCTTATGCTGGAGCAGCTCCGCAAGACTCCGGTCACGCAGATCGCATGCGAGAAAACCCAGATCGGCCGTACGACGTACTACCGCTGGCGGAGAGAGGACCAGAAATTCGCGGATGATGCAGATGCGGCGCTCAGCGAAGGCAGACTCCTCATGAATGACATGGCAGAATCGCAACTCCTTGCCGCGATCCGAGACGGAAACTTCACGGCGGTGACGTACTGGCTCCGGCACCATCATCCGAGCTACGCGAACAAGCTCGAACTCTCCGGCAGCGTCCGGCATGTCGATGAACGATTAACGCCCGAACAGGAAGCAGCCATTCGTGCGGCTCTCATCCGCGCAGGCCTCGCTTCCGATACATCCTCAATCGTATTTCCTTCCAATGTTCCCCATGACGAAGCAAAAAATGACTGACGATGAGCTGATTGCCATCATGATGCGCGACCGAATCGTGCGCCGCGCCGTCACTCGCAAGAACGTTGAGTGGTTCTTCCCGCTCTATTTCCACGAGTATCTCTCCGTAGAACTCGCTCCATTCCACCACGAAATGATGCATCTCCTCGAAGACGATGCCATGCGTCTGCTCATCATTCTGGCATTCCGAGGCTCGGGGAAATCCACACTCATGAATCTCGTCGCGGTTCTGTGGCATATCCTCGGCAGACGGCAGTGCAAGTTCGTGCTCGTCGTGAGTCGAACGTTGCAGCAGGCCAAGCAGCATGTCCAGAACATCAAATATGAGCTGGAGAAGAACAGTCTCCTCAAGGACGACCTCGGACCTTTCGAGGAACAAGACGAATGGAACATGTATTCGCTCACGTTGCCGCACTATGGCGCGAAGATCATGGCCGTCTCCACGGGCCAAAGCATCCGCGGCATGCGCTACCTCCAGCATCGTCCGGATTTGATCGTCTGCGACGACCTGGAAGACCACGAGTCGGTGCGAACGCGCGAGGGGCGCGATAAGACCTACGAGTGGGTCATGGGCGAATTACTCCCGGCAGGAAAGCTCGGCACGCGCGTCATCTTCCTCGGCAATCTCCTCCACGAAGATGCCCTGCTCAAGCGCATCCGCAGGCAGATCGACGAAATGGGTATCCAGGATGCGGCGTACCGCGAGTACCCGCTGCTCGATGACATGGGCCGCTGTCTGTGGCCGGAGATGTATCCGGATGAGGATGCCATCCGAAAGCTGCGTGAGTCCGTGGGTGATGAGATGACGTGGCAGCATGAATATCTGCTGCGGATGGTCTCGGACTCCACCCAGGTCATCCATCCCGACTGGATCCGGTACTACGACGCATTGCCGGTCAGGCAGCGCTCCAGCTGGTATCTCGCGGGCATCGATTTGGCGATCTCGGAAAGGGAATGTGCCGACTACACTGCGATGGTATCCGCACGCATCGATGGCAACGGGCAGCATATGAAAATCTTCATTCTCCCAAATCTTGTGAACGAGCGCCTGACCTTCCCGCAGACGATTCAGACGGCCATGGCGTTGTCGTCCTCTCTCGCCCCGGGCCGGGGGACGGAACTGGCTGTGGAAGACGTCGGCTACCAGAGAGCGATGATCCAGGAATTGCAACGTCGGGGCTGTGCGGCCTATGGCTTCTCTCCCCGCGGACAGGACAAGCGGGCACGGTTGGCACTGATCTCACATCTTGTGCAGAACGGGACGGTGCTGTTTCCCTCGAAGGGAGCGGAGAAGCTCATTGAGCAGCTCGTGGGATTCGGACGCGAGAGCCATGACGACCTTGCGGATGCGTTTTCGATCCTCATTCACAAGGTACTGATGCGCAGAGGAACGGGAACGAGCGTGCGCTTCCTCGGAAGGAAGGAATCGGCTGGTACGCACTGGCGGAGAGCCCACGAGCGTACTGCGAGAGATTTCCTGGACTTCTCGAACAACTAGCGCGTATTTGCTCTATTAGAAGCCATTTGAGACGGGTTTCGCACTGGACTTGGGAAGGGAGAACAGGCCCTATTGAGGCACTTCCTTCCCAATCATCCTATGCCGAGCACAACGCTCACACCATCACCGGCAGAGACAAAAATCGACATCCATACCATCGCTCCGACGCGCTACTGCCTCTACGCCAGAAAATCGAGCGAAGAGGACGAGCGACAAGCCCTCTCCATCGATTCGCAGATCAAGGAAATGATGAATATTGCTCAGCGCGACGGGCTGGAGATCGCGGAGATTCGTCGCGAGAGCCACTCAGCCAAGGCATCGGGCGCACGGCCTGTCTACAAGCAGTTGCTCGAAGATGTCCGGCGGGGCGTCTTCACCGGGATTCTCACTTGGGCTCCGGATCGCCTCAGCAGAAACGCCGGGGATCTCGGCACGCTCGTTGATCTCATGGATCAAGGATTGCTGAGGGAAATCCGTACCAATGGACAAAAGTTCACGAACAATCCGAACGAGAAGTTCCTTCTCATGATCCTCTGCTCGCAGGCGAAGCTGGAGAACGACAACAGAGGAGTGAACGTGAAGCGCGGTCAGAAGACGAGAGCGGAAATGGGCTACCGTCCCTGTATGGCCCCGCTCGGCTACCTCCACGAGCGTCCAGCCGGAGAAAGCAGAAGCCGCATTGTCACAGATCCGAAGCGCGGAATATTCGTCACCCAGATGTTCGAGCACATGGCCTATCGGGGATCGAGTGGGCGCACGATCTACAAATGGCTCAAAGAGGAAGGCTTCCGGACGCGCAAAGGCAAGGTCGCTCCGCTCAGCATGATCTACCGGATGCTCCGCAATCCCTACTACACCGGGCGCTACGAATTCCCGAAGGGCAGCGGGAAATGGATCAAGGGCGACTACGAGCCGCTCGCCAGCAAAGAGCTCTTCGACGAGGTGCAGAAGCTCCTCAGTATGGGGCCGAAGCACGAATGGGGGACCAAGGACTTCACCTTCACCCGCATGATGGTGTGCGGCGGGTGCGGATCGGGCATCACCGCCGAGGAGAAGCACAAGAATCTCAAGGACGGTGGCATCCGAAAATACATCTACTACCGCTGCACCCACGCCAAGGATCTCCACTGCAAAGAGCCGTCAATCCGAGAAGATGAATTGATCGAGCAACTCTCCGGCCTCATCGACAGCATCGACCTCGACACCATGGGCATGAAGGCGAAGCTGGAGGACGAGATCAGCCGCTACAATAAATTCACAAAGGGAGTCCTGGGGCAGAAAACCAAGACAGATGTGCCGATGGTGGACGTGAAGGCGTACGCGAAGTACATCCTGCAGGAAGGAACGAAGGAGGAACGGAGGGAATTGCTTGGGTGTCTGAAGGACAAACTGACACTGAAGGATCAGAGGATTGTCCTTGAGAAGATCAAAGGCAAGAAGAAGTGACAGAACGCTCAAGAGATCACAAATCTAATTCCACCTTTGATCTCTGCAAAATTCGCTGAACTCAGCATCAGTAAGCATTTCTTTTGCATCACGTTTAATTTTTTCTTTGGTTGTTCGCAAGGGTTTATCTACTCGCAATTTCAGATAATCTTTAAACATGATCTTTATATATTCATCTGTTGTCGTGAAGAATCTGAAGCCAGATATCTTCCTCTCTACCTTGTTAAGTATTTGAGACGGGTAGTCTTGAGAAATATTCCCAAACATGTGCCGAACGGTCTGGCCATCCACCTTGACGGTAACTACTGATAATCCCTCTTTCCTTTCATTTTTTATTTCTAGCTTGTCACGCCGCTCACTTCGCTCAACTTCGTTCGGCTTCCCGAAATGATGTTTCTCGCATAGTTCTTCCAAGATTTCTTTTGCCTTTTCGAAATCTCCTTTTTTTACGAAGATGTCCACATCTGCATTCGGACGTATGAATCGTCCTGCCAAAGCAGCGACACTAACGCCGCCGTAAACCCAATAGTCAATTTCTGATTTTTCTAATCCCGTTAAAAGAATCTTAAAAACGGGTTCTAGATGCCTGTTCACAATATTGGTATCAGTCATGGTTGAGAAAGGAGACATGAAGTTTTAGAGGGTCGGGATTGGAGAGCATGATAATGGAATTTGGTACACAGGATTTCCTGTTGCCATGTCATGCATTTGCCTCCCGAAACACGTGGGTAGGGGTGTCGCTCTTGGATAGGCATGTGGGTCTATTTACACGTTTTTATG
>JBAWYM010000011.1:0-38630 GCA_037143575.1 Candidatus Peregrinibacteria bacterium
GCAAAGGAAAGTCCGATACCGCCCTCAAGACCGCGGAGGCCGGATACCTCACGCGCCGTCTCGTCGATGCCGTGCAGGATATTCTCATCACGGAGGAAGATTGTGATTCGCAGGATGCCCACCTCGTTACGCGCAGGGAGTCCGAAGAAATCGGAGAGAAGTTCGAGAGCCGGCTCGCCGGTCGCACCCTGGCTCAGGATCTCGTCGTCAAGGGCAAGACGATCGCTGCCCGCGACACGGAGATCGATCCCACGCTCCTCAATACCATCATCGTCAGCAAGATTGATGACGTACCGGTGCGTTCCGTGATGACCTGCAAGACCCTCAAGGGGATCTGCAAGAAGTGTTACGGCCGCGACCTCGGAGACAACAAGACCGTGAAGATCGGCACCCCCGTGGGAATCATCGCCGCGCAGTCCATCGGAGAGCCGGGTACCCAGCTCACAATGCGCACCTTCCACATGGGTGGAGTCGCAGAAGGATCGGACATCACCCAGGGTCTCACCCGCGTGGAGGAGCTCTTCGAGGCACGCTCCCCCCGCACCCCCGCCGTTCTCGCGGACATTGCCGGACAGGTCAAAGTGACCCATCAGGGTGGCAAGACGCAGGTGCACATTCTGGCCCGGGAGCTCGGAGAAGACACGTACCGCATTCCCGCCGGCCACGAGATTTCTGTGAAGAAAGGACAGACGGTGAAGGAGCGCACGGTCCTCGCACGTTCCGTGATGGATCGCTCCACGGTGAAGGCGACCGTTTCCGGCAAGGTCTCGCATGCGGAGGGCGGAGTGGTCCGCGTCCGCCATGCCGAGATTCAGGAACGCACCTATGAATTCCGACCGCGTGAGACGCTCTGCGTGCGCAATCTCGATATGATTCAGGTGGGTGATCCCATCAATATCGGTCACTTCAACCTCCACGAGCTCCTCGATAAGAAGGGGATGTACGCAGTGCAGAAGTACGTCGTGCAGGAAGTGCAGAAGATCTACGCGTCTCAGGGGCAGACCATCAATGACAAGCACTTGGAAATCATCGTGAAGAAGATGTTCAGCAAGGTCCGCATCCTCGACAACGGCGATTCTCATCTGCTCCCCGGTGATACCGTCGACATTTGCGAGGTGCACATGGAGAACACGCGCATTGCCAAGGAAACCAAGAGCAAGGGCAAGATCGTGACCTTCGAATGTCTGCTCCTCGGTATTACCCGCGCCGCTCTCGCTACGGAATCGTGGCTCGCCGGAGCATCGTTCCAGGAAACCATCCGCGTCCTCGTGGAAGCGGCCACTACCCGCCGCATCGATAACCTCCAGGATCTCAAGGCGAACGTGATCATCGGGCGCCTGATTCCCACGAGCGAGGTCTACCGTAAGCGCTTCCTCGGAGAGCAGGCAGGAGAGGAGAAGAGCGAGGAGGATGAGTAGCTTATTAGGTTGTAGCTTTTTAGCTTCTTAGGTCCCTGCTCGCACTTCTCCTTACGATTATCGCCGAATTTCCGTCAATCCTAAAAAGCTAATCAGCTAAGAAGCTAACCAGCTAATAAGCTAAATCCGTTGACTTCACCCGTATTCCCCACTAGCCTTTCCCGGCTTACAACTATGCCAACTATCAATCAGCTGATCCGCAGGCCCCGCGTTACCAAAAAGTGGAAGTCCAGTGCGCCCGCTCTCCAGTACACCTGGAACGCTCTCACGATGCGCGCCGTTCCGCTCCCGAAGGGGGCACCTTTCAAGCGTGGCGTGTGTATCAAAGTCACGACGATGACACCGAAGAAGCCGAACTCCGCGCTCCGCAAGATTGCCCGCATTCGCCTCACCAATGGCCACGAAGTGAAGGCCTACATCATGGGTGAGGGCCATAACCTCCAGGAACACTCCGTCGTCCTCGTCCGCGGTGGCCGCGTGAAAGACCTTCCGGGTGTGCGTTACCACATCGTCCGCGGCATCCTCGACACCGAAGGGGTGCAGGGACGCAGGCAGGGACGCAGCCGCTACGGAGCCAAGAAGCCGAAAGGCAAGTAGCTTGTAGCTTCTTAGCTAGTTAGCTTATTAGGTTTTCAATCTTCACTTTCCCTCACGTTCTTTCCTCTCGTTCTTTCGCCCCTAAGAAGCTAAAAAGCTACAACCTCATAAGCTTCTCCCTATCTCCTCAATCTCCACCCATGCCAAAGCCAGTTAAGCCTTACATCCCCCAAGGTTCCGATCCTCTCATCGAGAAGTTCATTTGCTGTCTCATGCATTCGGGCAAGAAGTCCATTGCGCGCCGTGTCTTCTGGGATGCCATCGAGATCGTGAAGACCCGCACCAAGGATGCGCCGCTGGAGGTTTTCCAGAAGGCTCTCTTGAATGCCACGCCTCTCCTGGAGGTTCGCCCCAAGCGTGTGGGTGGTTCCGTCTATCAGGTGCCGGTGGAAGTCACCCCCAAGCGTCAGCTTTCCCTCAGTATTCGCTGGATGATTGGTGGAGCACGCGCACGCAAGGGTATCCCCATGGCGCAGCGTCTGGGACTGGAGTTCCTCGATGCGTCTGCAGGGCAGGGGAGTGCGGTGAAGAAGAAGGAAGATGTGCTGAAGATGGCGCAGGCCAATAAGGCGTTCGCACATTTGGCAAAGTAGTCGAATAAGCGAGTGTATGAGGATTGAAAGGAAGGAAAGGATGGAAATGATTGAAAGGTTCTTTTTCATCCTTTGATTCCTTTCCTTCTTTTGCATCCTCCAGTCGCACGGCGTGCGCATCTTGACTCTGGGTAATGGCTGTAATACACTTGTAATACACTCCTCCTTTTTCCTATGCGCTCCGTCCTCAGCATTTCCATTCCCCCGAAGAAACTGGCTGCTTTGAAGAAGCGGGCGAAGAGCCAGGGGCTGACGGTGAGCGCCTATTTCCTTCGGTTCGTGGAGGAAGAAGAGCATTTGATCTCTGAGGAGGAATTGCTGGAGGATATCCGACAGAGCGAGAAAGATTTCAAAGCGGGGAGGTACACCGTTATCGGTCCGAATGATCGCATCGAAGACTTTCTTCCAGTGAAATGATGCATGTGCAGTACATCAACTTCACTTCGAATTTTCTGAAAAGATGGAATGCGTTATCGGGGGAGACTCAACATCGTTCACAAAAAGCCATCGATCTCTTTCGTGGCAATCCTTTTCATCCATCTCTCCGGCTGCATCGGCTCAAGGGAAAGATGCGGATCTACTGGAGTATTTCTATAGATAGCAAGAACAGGATCGTTTTTCGTCTGGACGGGGAGACGGCGTTTTTCACCTCCATCGGTTCCCATGCCATCTACGAGAAACCGTGAGGACGATATGTTTCTGCGAAGCGTTCGTTAACCGGCGGTTTAAACCGCCGGTTAACGAACTACGGCTTCCCTAAAGCAACGTGCATGATCACCATGAGAATAGGTTGATGCACCAGATAGATGAGGAGTGAATGTCTTCCCGGTTTCGCAAAAATGCGCGTCAACCGTGTTTCCGGAATGTGTCTTTGTAACATACCTCTGCGGTAGAGAAGATTCCCGATGGCAATACCGAGAAGAATTGCCGAGAGCCACGGGAAGAGCGGGAAGTAGTCTGCTGAGGCAAAATATGGTGTCCGGAAGCCAAAAAGAAGAAGGAAAGGCGAAGCGGTGGACATTGCATTGGTCCATTGCCCAAGAGCGAAAACAATGCCGGCCAGAAGGACATTCCATTCCTTCAGCGGCAGGAAGAGGGGAATGAGAATGAGGGAAACGCCGATGAGGTGAAGAATGCCGAAGCGGATCCACTCAGAACCAAGGAACGGATAGGTTGCGATGGAAACGAGCATTCCGCAGCCGAAAACGATGAGGCCGCGTTTGAGGAAAAATCGGGAAGAATCTGTCACCTTTGTCACGCGTTCTTCCATGCGCTGATGCGCGAGGACGGCGCTGATGCCGACGATCAGGAGGAAGAGATTGGCGGTGATGCGCTCGAGGATCAGCCAAGAACCCTGCTGAATATCGATGGACCAGCCGGCGAAAGCCGAGAGGTCGTAGGCACCGTGGTAGATCACCATGAGCACGATCGCGAGCGACCGGAGGAGGTCGATTTCCATGAATCGACGATGATGGGAAATGAGTGATTGTTCGGTGGTCACATCCTGAGGATACGATGAATCCCATGGCGGAGAAAGCAGGGTAAAGTCAATATTCTGTACAAATAAAGTATACAATTATTATCTCTCACAATAGACAAATAGCAGGTAAACATGCTATTGAGTGCAAATAATAGTAGACATATCAGAAGATCCTGTTAACCTGTTCTGGATTATTCCCCATCAAATCATTATGACAAATGTCAATCTTCGCGGAATTGCTTCTCTTTTTGTGTTCATCATGGTCACAGGATTCTGCGCACCGCTTGCAGCCATCGCTGCTCCGATACCCGCGCTTGATGCATCGTGTGTGAGTGTCACTGCTCCTGCAATCGTGAAGCCCGGAGCTGTATTCATGGGGTATGTCACGGTCAAGAACACGGGGACAACGCGCTGGAGTTCGTCGCAGCAGTATCTGACTTCGCTGACGAAACATTGGAGTATTTCTAAGGTCAATCTCATCTCGCTCGTATCACAGGGCCAGAAATTCAAGTTTTCCATTGGTGCCATTGCACCGACGTCTTCCGGTATATACGCATTTAGTTGGAGAATGAGCGATCGCAACGGAAAGCTCTTCGGAGCGACGTGCAGCGCATCTGTCATCGTGCAGGCACCGGAGGCGAAGGTTGTCAGCCGGTTCGCGTTCTACAACAACTCTGCATTCGATCCCGTTTCCAAGGGTGATTCCGCTGCCATCGCGACAGATAAGAAGCCTCTCTTCAATGATCAGATTGCTACGTTCGTAAATTACACAAGCTATTCCAAGGGAATCAACGGCATCATTATCGATATTCAGAACCTTACGACGAAGGGGCAACTGAGTCCCTATGCTGATTTCGCATTCCGTGTCGGTAATGACAATAACGTTTCCGCTTGGCCTACTGTTGCGGTTCCGTCCATTTATATTCTTCGAGGTTTCGGTGTGAGTTCCTCCGATCGCGTGTTCATGACGTGGCCGGATAATCTTATCGAGAAGCAATGGCTGCAGGTGACAGTGAAGGCGACGGCGAATACAGGACTCAAGGCAGATGATATCTTCTACTTCGGTAATGCTGTCGGAGAAATCGGTAATAGTACACTCAATGCCTTTGTCGATGGTTCTGATTTTTCTGGAGCACGTGATTATCGGACGCTGAATGCTTCCATAACGAACAAGTACGACTTCAATCGTGACGGTAAGGTTAATACGACCGATATGAGCATTACTTCCGCAAACGTGACGAATTCCCAAACTGCTCTAAAGCTTCTGAATCTGAAAGCGCCGATTGCACTGAGTGCAGATCTTTCGCTCACAAAGCAAGGCCCCGCAACGGTCATGAGCGGTACGGGATTTGCATACACCGTGAAAGTGACGAACCTCGGTCCGCATACGGCTGAAAATGTCAAAGTTACGGATACGTTCCCGGCAGGGCTTCAGTACATGGGATCTTCCCTCGGAGATGCTTGTACCGCGTCAGGTAATTCGATCATCTGTAATGCAGGATCCCTGATTGCAAAAGGCCAGACGATCATTTCCTTGTCATTCATGGCGCCAGCCGTTGCTTGCGGCACCAGCCTCAAGAACGTCGCCAGTGTTGCCAGCACGACAGCCGATCCTATTCTCGCGAACAATTCCAATGTATCCAGTCCAGTCATCACGAAGGTCTTGTGTGCGGATCTCACAATTTCTCAGCCTGTCCTGAGCAACGATGTACCGGTGACGTGCGGTGGGAATATCAAGTTTCTTCAGACGCCAACTTTCGTGTCCGGCAAAGCAGCCGATGTTTCCGGCGTGACCGTCTACGCGAATATCCCGCAGTTGTCCGACGGCACGGCACTCAGTTTCAATCTGACGTTCTCCAGTGATACCTGCAATCTCGTCACGGAGAAACTTCCAGGCTCAACTATCCCTGAGTCAGTCGTCAAGTGTACGAACCTCCCGCTGGGCCAGCCCGTGGAAATCGCCTATGCCATTCCGGCCAAAGTACAGGATCAAGCGGTCTTCGGTTACCACACCTTCGTCACTTCTTCCCTGCCTGATCCAGTCATGGGTAACAACGCAGGTGATGTGCATAGCACGACGGTGAGCTGCAAGGCCCCTCGACAGCTCGGTGATGTGAACAATGACGGCTTGATCGATGCACTCGACCTCGACCTCATCGCGAAGCACATCAACGGCATTGCACAGATCCCAGCCGCAGATCTTCCGTATGCTGATGTCCAGCGATGGGAAGAGGATGTCGCACCTCTCACGATCACCAAGGGTGATTATTACCTTGTGAGGGGGAAAATCCGTGGAGTAGTCACGCTCCCGGATCTTTACGGTGATGTTCAGCAAGATCAGTACAACTTGGTCGAAGCACTCGATGCCCAGCGCATTCAGAGGTATCTCTTAGGACTCATGACGTTTTCACCACGCCAATTGTACGTCGGTGATGTGGATGTCGATGGCATAATTACAGACAAGGATGTTCAGCTTGTCCTGAAGAACTCCGTTGCTTTGATCACAGAACTGCCCGTGACCTGTGGTAATAGTATCCTAGAGAACGGTACGAATGATCAGCCGAACTGGGGTGAGCAATGCGACGACGGCAACACGGAGAATGGCGATGGGTGTAGCTCAATGTGTACGATCGAGCAGCCTGTTTGCGATCCTTCCACATTTTCTGCTGCGGTGACTTCCTATGTCAATCGTGGGTTCGTCACAGCCGCTAATGCATGCACTCTTCTGGGAACGACCGCCTCTCGTCAGGAATTCATTCGCTTCCTGGTCGAAATCAATGGCGGCATCTTGAATCCTGTGCCTGCCCAGCCGAGCTTTGATGATGTTCCCGTTTCCTCTCCGTATTTCCGTTATGTCGAAGAAGCTGCGAAGGAACGCTGGGCCACCGGAGATGGCGGATGCCTGGGAACGCATCCCTGCACTTTCCGTCCGCTCGATGTGGTGAAGCGATCTGAATTCGCGGTTATGGCTCAGCAGGCATTTCGTCTTGAAGGCAGTTTACTCGCTCCCGGTGCAGCGGATAATCCTGCTGGTTCTGCCTATCATGATGATGTCCAGAGAATGATCGATGCTTGTGCGTTCTCAGTGGATAGCGAAAATAGCGTCTTTCCAGAAAGCTCCATGACATGGGAAAAGATGCTCGAAGCCTTCTTTCATATTGATCGTGGTGATGAGTGGGGAGTGCAATGTACTAACCCGGGCAATTCTTTTCCCGTCTGCGACAACGGCACCATCGAAATAGGAGAGCAGTGCGACGATGGTAATATCGTGAACGGCGACGGGTGCAGTGCAACGTGCCAATCCGAAGCTCGTACAATTTCTCCGATGGTGTTCCAAGACATTCAATCTCTGACGAGCGTCGATCCCGCCGATACTGCCAATATTGGCTTTGGCGTAACGGAAGTGAGTGGCCAATACAATCTGGGTGGTTACGACCGTGGAAATTGGATTGAGGGAAGGATTGTGGATACATCAGGTGCAGTTTGGGTCGAAGTCAACTGGAATACTTCCAAGGAGATTGATATTGCCCTCAAGGATGAGGCAGGCATTGCACACATGATCTATCTGCCTCAAACAACCTATGGCAATGATCCTCAGTTCTTCTGGATCGCTTCTGACGGTTCTAGCTACTACACCCGTCGTTCACATGATCGCGGTTGGCCCGATCTCACGAGCGATCAGGCTCTGTGGGAGGCACATTTAGCCAGAAAAGCGCCGTAATTCTTTCTGAGAATATTCGAAGTGAAATGCCCTGCATGTGCGGGGCATTTTCTTGCCGCGTTCAATAACATCTCAATCCGTTTGCGTCCCTTGGCCTGTTTCCCTATAGTTCCCGCGCAGTTTTTCCGGATGCACGTCATCCGATTCCAAACCTCTTACACCTCCCCACACCATGGATCTCAAAAACGTTCGCAACATCGGAATTATCGCTCATATTGATGCTGGAAAAACCACAACCTCTGAGCGCATTCTCTTCTACACGGGCAAGAACTACAAAATCGGCGAAGTGCACGAGGGTGAGGCGACCATGGACTGGATGGAGCAGGAGCGCGAGCGCGGCATCACCATTACTTCTGCGGCTACACAGTGTATGTGGAAGGCCAAGGACGCGACCGGACAGATGATCGATTGTGTCATCAACCTTATCGATACCCCCGGGCACGTGGATTTCACGGCCGAGGTGGAGCGCAGTCTCCGTGTCCTCGACGGAGGATGCGTGGTCTTTGACGGTTCCCAGGGCGTGGAACCCCAGTCCGAGACCGTGTGGCGCCAGGCCGACAAGTACGGTGTGCCGCGTCTCGCCTTCATCAACAAGATGGACAAGACCGGTGGCGACTTCTACATGTCGCTTGCCAGTATCCACGATCGCCTCAGCAAGAGCGCTGTTGCGGTGCAGTTGCCGATCGGTGCAGAGGCAGAATTTACGGGTGTTGTCGATCTCATCACCAAGAAGGCGTACAAATTCGAAGGAGAACACGGCGAGAAGATCGTGGAGATTCCGGTCCCCGAAGATATGCACGAGCGGATCAGCGAGTACCGTGCTGTGCTCATGGAGAAGGTCGCCGAGTGCGACGATTCCCTCCTCGATGAGTACCTCCAGAATAATTCCCTGACGGAGGAGCAGATCATCAAAGGCCTGCGTGTGGGAACGGTGAGCAACCGTATGTATCCGGTGGTCTGCGGTTCATCGCTCCAGAACATGGGAGTCCAGTTCCTGCTCGACTGTGTGGTGGCCTATCTGCCCTGCCCGCTCGATGTGAAGGAGATCAAGGGTGTCAATCCTGATACGGATGCACTGGAGACGCGCAAGCCGGACAATGCCGAGCCGCTCTCCGCGCTCGCCTTCAAGATCGCTACCGATCCGTTCGTGGGACGCCTCACCTTTGTCCGTGTGTACTCCGGTGTCCTCGCGACCGGGTCGTTCGTCATGAATACCCGCAACGGCGGCAAGGAGCGCATCGGACGCATCGTGCGCATGCATGCCAACCATCGCTCCGAGATCGATAAGATCGAAGCGGGTGATATCGCCGCGGTCATCGGACTCAAGGATACGCGCACCGGCGATACGCTCTGTGATCTGGAGCATCCCATTCGCCTAGAGACCATCACTTTCGCCGAGCCGGTCATTCACTTGGCTGTTGAGCCCAAAACCAAGGCCGATCAGGAGCGCATGGGTATTGCGCTGCAGAAGCTCTCCGAGGAAGATCCGACATTCCGCGTCCACACGGATGACGAGACGAGTCAGGTGATTCTTTCGGGCATGGGTGAGCTGCACCTCGATATCATCGTCGATCGTATGCGCCGTGAATTCAAAGTGGAATCCAACGTCGGTAAGCCCCAGGTGGCCTACCGCGAGACGATCCAGAAGGAGATCGAGCACGAGGAGAAGTACGTGAAGCAGACGGGTGGTCGCGGGCAGTACGGTCACGTCGTCTTCAAGCTCATTCCTCAGGAGCCGGGCAAGGGCTACGAATTCGTCAATGAGGTCGTCGGAGGACGTATTCCCCGCGAGTTCATCCCGGCCTGTGACAAGGGGTTCCAAGAGGGTATGACGCGTGGTATTCAGGCAGGATTCCCGATCGTGGATATCAAAGTGGAGCTCCTCGACGGTTCATACCACGATGTGGACTCGTCCGAAATGGCCTTCAAGATCGCCGCATCCGTGGGTCTGCAGGCCGCTTGCCGCAGGGCCGATCCGATGATCCTGGAGCCGATCATGAAGGTGGAAGTCGTGAGCCCGGAGTCGTACTTCGGTGATGTCATGGGAGATCTCAGCGCACGCCGTGGGCTCATTCTTTCGACAGGTGACCGTGGAATGGCCAAGACGATCTTCGCCAACGTCCCGCTGTCCGCCATGTTCGGATACGCCACAGAACTCCGTTCCATGACGCAGGGTCGCGCGAGCTACTCCATGGAGCCGAGCCACTACTTCAAAGTCCCCACCAACGTCGCTGCCGATATCATCGAGAAGCGGCAGGGGGTGGTGAAGAGGTGATCATGACCGTGAGGATGTTCGCCATGTTGCCGCTGTCTGAACCTTGATTACAAGGATTACTGGATTTTCATGATGACCTTCGAATGTGCGTAATCTAGAAATCCTTACAATCCTCTGAATCACGGTTCAGACAATGGTGAGCTCTTGGTACACTCATTCCATGGATCACGTTCCCTTCATGCACCGCTGCCTCGCACTCGCCGACCGTGGTCGCGGCAATGTCAGCATCAATCCTCTCGTAGGATCAGTCCTTGTCCGTGATGGATTGATCATCGCCGAAGGATTTCATTCCGGATTTGGGAAAGCTCACGCTGAGCGTCAGTTACTGGTAAAGTTCGAACAAAATATTAGATCAACAGATACACTTTATGTGAATCTGGAACCCTGCTGTCATTCCGGAAAAAAGACGCCGCCGTGCACGGATATTCTATTGGAACGTGGCGTTCGTCGAGTGGTGTATGGGATGCAGGATCCCAATCCTCTGGTTGCGGGGAAGGGGATTGAGCTCCTGAGAAAGGCCGGCGTCGAAGTAAGTGGTCCGGTCGAACGGGCAAGCTGCGAATGGCTGAACCGAGGCTTTATCAGTTTGCAGACGAAGGGACGGCCGTGGGTGACACTGAAGAGCGCCAGGACGTCTTCTGGTGCGATTGCGAAGTCAGATGGCTCACCGCTGAAGATCACCTCTGAAGAGCAGGATCGCTGGTCGCATCAGTGGCTGCGGGCCCGGCACGATGCCATCCTCGTCGGGGTGGGGACGGTGATCGCTGATGATCCGCAGCTCACGGTACGTTTATCTGATTTAACGAATAAAAAAATAGAACAGAATTATCAGCAGCCATTACGCATAATACTCGATCCACACTTACGGATTCCTATGACGGCGAAGGCCGTCAATGGTCTATTGTTCGACTCCGCTCACCACAGGTTGGTCATTGGGACATTGGTCATTGTTTCTCCGCAGGCGGATGCATCGAAAGTCTCTGAGCTTGAGAAGAGGGGAGTGCGAGTGTGGGAAGTACCGATTGATCAATCAGGCTTCGATCTACCTTCGCTCTGGAAAGTTCTGATGACTCCTTCGGGAGATTACTTTGGCATTTCCAGTCTGCTCGTAGAAGGCGGGGCGAAGACGTGGGAGATGTTCAGGAAGGCGGGGGTGGTGGATTATGAGATTTCGTTGGTGGGGAGCGGTTAACGACGTTTACTTTCATACGAGATATACTAGTGTCACTAGTGGCTTCGGCCTCCGAGGACTCCGTCAAGAGCGGGGTCCGATTTTTGTGAGAACCCCTATTAGAATCATTCAGTGTTTTCGGATAGCTGAATATGGCTTCAGCTCATCTCTTCTGCCTGACCGAGAAGCTTTGTTGCTTGATGGTCTGCATATATCTCTTTCGCAAGCTGATAGTGCAGCACTCATCCATAAGGAGTCTGCTCCATTCATCTGCTGCGGACGAATTGTTGAATGCATGCAGGCAGATTTGCTGCTGGTTCCCATCGAGGGAGAATTTACTGGTTGAGAAGAACATTGGCAGAAAATCTAAGCTCTGGTCGGTTGTTAAGAAATGACTAATGCCATTCGCAAGACCAGCCGCGATGATCCAAAGGCCATTTTGTCTTCGATGCAGAAATGCACATGGTTCTTTTCGTAGAGCGGAGAGGTAGAGCCAGTTCACTCTTTCGAACATCGCTCTCACTTCCGGAGTGCCTTCTGAAATACACTGTAATCCGGCATCGCGAATGAGGCTGTGTCGTTCACGGAATCGTTTTGCATTCAGGTTTCGCAACAGTTCATAGAGGACCGTATCGCAGATACAGACATCATTGTTCTTCGCGAATGTTACAAGAGCCCCCCGAACTGTTTTCGGGCTATCCTCAATTTTCATGATGACATTGGTATCAAGGAGAACACGCTTTCCTTGCACCGCCAAAAACTCAGTCTTACTCATGAATGCCGAAAAATCTACGCAGGGCAGCTTCCTGCTTTGGGGTCCGTACGATGCGCACTGGGCGAGTGTTCATCGGTGCAAACATGTCCGTAGATTCCGATACCTTATCGCACGATGCGGAGCGTGATTGCCGACGGGATGTTGACGGTTTCGGAGGCATGCATACAGTTTGGCGCATCACAAGTGTGCTCGCAAGCGATGGTTCTTGTCTGATTGTGCATGTTGCCAATTCCTCTCAATAGGAAGCCGAGAAAACGGTTCCATCGCAGCGTGGAACGGTTGGATGATTTCCAGTTGTTTCACTGTACCGTGTAGGTCACCGACCAGCAGTTCTTTCCGGACTTCTTGATCTTCGCGATGGAGAAAATTCCAATATCTTGCGTGTTTTGGACATGCGGCCCGGCGCACGGCACACGATTAAATCCTGCAATTTCGTAGATGCCGACTTCCTGCGCATCAGGAGGAATGGAGGCGAGACTGATGAGTTTCTCCGCATCGGCACGAGGCAGAGTCATGCCTGTCACAGCCAGATTTCTCCGGATAATCTCATTCACTTTCTGCTCCAGTGATTCCTGGAAAGGTCTCAGATCAGTCTCCGTCAGGAAATCTATCCTGCACGACTCCGCATTCACCTGCATCGCACGTGTTGCCACATGGAAGCGTTGTTCCGCAACAGTGCAGAGGATGTGGTCTGCTGTATGCAATCGTTCTCGGAGTGTTGCTGGCATGGGAAGAATGGGAAGGGAAATAGGGAACATTATTTTCTCCTTTTACGCAGTTCAAATGCGACATCCTCCAATTCTATGCCTTCTCCTCTAAGCAGTACCAGAAGGTGATACAACACATCCGCCGCCTCCTCGATCGTCCGCTTCTTCCCCTCGTTTCGAGCGGCTCGTACCACTTCTTCGGCTTCTTCGAGGACCTTCGCACCATAGGCATCGATCCCGCCTGTCAGAAGCTTCTTCGTGTAAGACTTTTCGTCGTTCCCTTCCGATCGGTTACGGATTGTGTCGATGAGAAGACCGAGAGTTTCGAAGGTACTTTCACCCTGTCCCGCAGGTACGAAACCTGCTCCCCTGGAGGAGAAGCAGGATCTACTGCCTGTGTGGCATGTAGGACCCTTTGGAGCAGCACGAATCAGAAGAGCGTCTTTGTCGCAGTCTGGTGTAATGGAGACAACTTTGAGGGTATTGCCCGACTCCTCGCCCTTCTTCCAGAGGCGCTTCTTCGACCGGCTGAAGAAGGTAACGAAGCCCGTCTTTCGCGTTTCGCTTAACGAATCTTTGCTCATGTATCCGAGCATGAGGACACGCTCCGTTGAGCTATCCTGGATGATGGCCGGGACGAGTCTGTCTGGATACTTCTGCCAGTTTACGATGAGGTTCTTCTTCATGGGCGGATGGGGAAAGAGGATTGAGAAAGTGCAGTTTTCACTTCTTTGATCGTGAGCTTGCCGAAGTGGAAGACGGTGGCGGCCAGAACTGCGTCGGCTTTTCCGATCTTCACGGCATCGACGAAGGTTTGCAGAGATCTCGCTCCTCCGGATGCAATGACCGGAACAGAAACGTTCGCCTTGATCGCAGCCAGGAGTTCCGTATCAAAGCCCTGGCCCTGTCCGTCGTTATCGAAGGATGTGACGAGGAGTTCGCCGGCGCCGAGCTCCACTACTTGTCTGGACCATTCCACGACGTCGATACCGGTGTCGTCTCTGCCACCGCGAACGAGAACGGTCCATGTTTGCGCACGTCGCTTTGTCGCAGTTCGACGACGCTCACTGTGACAAAGCGACTGCCTCTTCCCATCGATTGCGCAGATTGTATTGGCACTCCCGATTGCCTGAGCGATTTCCTTCAGGAGCTGGGGATTTCTTACCGCTGCGGAATTGATCGCCACTTTGTCGGCCCCTGCTGCAAGCAGTGCCTTGGCATCCTCTACACTCCGGATACCTCCGCCGATGGTGAAGGGGATATTCACGGCATTGGCGACACGGGATGCGAGATCGATGACGGTTCTGCGATTTTCATTCGTTGCGGTGATATCCAGAAAGACGAGTTCATCCGCTCCTTCTTCGCAGTACCGTTTCGCGAGTTCCACGGGATCGCCGCTGTCTCTGAGGTTTGTGAAGCTCATTCCCTTCACGACCCGTCCGTTGGCGATATCGAGGCAGGGGATAATCCGGATGGCGAGAGAATTTGAGTTACGAACAATATCTTTGTTCATACCTTTAGGCTTATCTAAAACACAAAGCGATTGATAGGATTCTCGACCACTGACGAGAGCTTTCCCCACAATTGCGGATGTGCATCCTGCGTCGTTCAGCGCTTCACAATCCTGGAGATTCCGGATTCCACCACTCGCTTGCACGGTGAGTGACGGGAATTCTTTTGCAAGCTTTCTATAGAGAGCGACATTGGGTCCCTGCTCCATACCGTCCCGCTCGATATCCGTTACCAGAATTGTGCGAATGCCCACTTCCATTGCGCGAGTGCACATCGATCGCAGGCTTTTGCCGCTCGCCTTCTTCCAGGCCATCATCCGAACGTCGTCACCGGCAGTATCGATGGCGCCAATGATTTTCTCTTTTCCGAAAAGCAGGACGGCGGCGCGTACAGTTTCCGGTTGCTGAACCAGCATGGTTCCGATGATGACGGATGCGGCACCGGCATCGAGGGTACGCTGGATATCCTGGAGCGTCCGCATTCCTCCTCCGACTTGGACCTTGATTCCCCTGATTCCTTCACAGATTCCCTTGATGAGAGCGAGGAATGATTCTTGCGATTCACCGTTTTCTGCTCCAGAGAGATTGACGAGGTGTAGGAGAAAAGCACCGTCACGTTTGAATTGCCGAGCGACTTTCAGAGGATCATCGGAGAAGGTTTGCACACGTCCGAAATCACCCTGGGTGAGTCTCACGACTTTCCCATTGAGGACGTCGATGGCGGGGATGATACGCATGGATGAGATGAGGGATCAGAGATGAAAGGAGTGAGAAGTCGTATGAGCGAGTAGCGGATAGCGGTGAGCGGATAGCAATCATTTTTCAGCGAGTTTTGCGAAGGAAAGAAGGAATGCATCGCCGATGTCACCGGACTTTTCGGGGTGCCACTGGAGGCCGAAGAAGTTTCTGAGCCGGACGGCGGCGCAGAGTGCGTTTCCGTACTGCACGGTTTGCGTGATCACGCTCGGATCATCCGGAATGCAGACGTAGCTGTGGACGAAGTAGGCATAGTCACCAGTACTGAGCTTGTCCCAGCCCATGTGCGGCGCCATGACATTCTTTGGGAGTCTCCGGACTTCCCCCGGGATGATCCCCAGACAATTCGCTGGTCCTTCCTCTGAGGTCAGAAACAATAGTTGCATTCCGAGACATAAGCCGAGGAATGGCTTCTTGTAGCCTCTGAGTACGCTCACGAGTTTTCTTTTCCTAAGGTCAGCCATCGCAGGTTTTGCTGCTCCCGCTCCCGGAAAGATGAGCCCGTTCACGGCGTCGATTTCCTCTGCGGTTTCCACGATGCGTGATGGAATTCCATTGCGCGTGAGGGCGTGTTGGATGCTTCCGGTGTTGCCGGAAGAGGTTTTCAGAATGCCAATGGTTGGGGAGCGTGGTTTCATGATAGGTAGGTTGAGGGTTGATAGGGCAGGAAAGGCAGGAAGGAATATCCTAGTATTCTTGTACTCTCGTATTCCTGTTTACTCATTCGTTCCCTTCACTCCGGTCGTCGTTCCGGCTCTCCATACGTTCGGGCTTAGAGCTTCCTTGAGAGCGAGACCGAAGCTGCGGTAGATCGCTTCCCAGGTGTGGTGCGGATCGATGCCGCTCAATGATTGAATATTCACCGTGGCCCGTGCGCCTTGAGAAAATCCCCGGAAGAATTCGGCCATGTCCGCAGCGAGCGCGTCTTCCAACTGAACGATGGAGGCTCCTGGGGAGCGGGTGAAGTCGAGCGTTGCCATCGAGCGTCCTTCGAAGCTCACGGATGCTACAGCGAGTGCTTCGTCGATGCCGAGAATGCCCGATCCACTACCGTTTACGCCGCTCTTCATTCGTTCTTCAATGAGCTTTGCGAAAGCTGTGCCAAGGACGATGCCAGTATCCTCCGCAATGACGTGCGTGAGCCGGTACTGCGAATTCTCATAGCTAACATCGATATTGAGACACGATCTCCATGCGATGGTCTCGATCATGTGGTTGAGGAAGGCGATGCCAGTCGCAATCTTGAAGTCGCGACGCTTTGTATCCTCGATCGTCGCAGCGACGACGGATTCGCGGGTGCGGCGGGAGATGGATACTTTCTGAGCCGATGTTTTTGACCAAGTGATGCCGAGGGGTTCCATAGAGTGGGGGGAAAGTGGAAAGATGTAAGTGGAAAGTGAATGGTTAATTGTTAATTGTTAAATGTTAATTGTTGTAACGCAGTCGTATCTCCACCGCCTCCTTGTGCCCATCCAATCCTTCCACGTCACTGATGGTCCGGACGATGGGTGCAAGGGCCTCCAGTCCTTCGCGCGTGAGGATCTGGTACTCATTCGTCTTCATGAAGGTCTCGACACTCACAGGGCTTGCGTAGGCGACGGCGCGGGAAGTCGGGAGGCAGTGATTGGTCCCGGACGCATAGTCTCCGACGGGGACTGGCGCGTACGGTCCGATGAAGACGGAGCCGGCGTTGCGGATGCGTTTACTGACTTCTTCGGCGTTCCGCGTCTGAATCTGGAGGTGTTCGGCTCCGTACTCATTGGCGACATTCACCATCTCATCGATGGAATCCACCAGGATGATCGCCTGGAAGCCGTTTCCTAGTGCTGGCTTGATATACTTCTCGAAGCGACTTCGAAGGGGAGCCTGTCGTTCAACTTCAACGAGGATCTCTTGAGCGAGTTTTTTCGAAGTCGTGACAATGGGGAAGGCCGAGTCTGGGCCGTGTTCGAGTCTTGCCAGGATGTCGGCCGCCACCCACGCAGGATTGGCTGTTTCATCCGCCATGCCCAGTCCTTCGCTCGGGCCGCTCAGCATATCGATGCCCACCTGCCCGAACACCTGGAGCTTGGCTGCCTGTACCCAGGGAGATCCCGGACCGGCAATCTTATCGACTGGTTTGATAGACTCCGTTCCGTACGCCATCGCTGCGATCGCCGCCACTCCTCCGACTCTGTAGATTTCGTCCGCTCCGGCGAGATCGGCGGCGACGATGATTTCTGGATAATTGTTCGTCGGCGGGAAGAAGACGCAGATGCGCGGTACGCGGGCGGCTTTGGCTGCCACCGTCAGAATCTGACTTACTGTAGGAAGAGGAGCTTTGCCGGCTGGGACGTACAGCCCGACACTGTCGATGGGACCTTTACGGATTCCTGTGCGCACGCCAGGGATTGTCTCGATGCACCAATCAGCATCAGCGAAGATGCGATCCGCCTGCGCCTGGTGAAAGGCTCTGGAAATTTCAATTTGTTGCCTTATCATCGTGAGCGTCTTCGGTTGAATGTATGTGTAGGCTTCTGTGATTTCACGTTTCGATACGCGAATGCGGGAAGTATCGAAGGCTGGATCATCGAACTTTCGAACGTAGTCGACGACTGCTGTGTCACCTCCATTTCTGATCTTTTCGATGATCTCCCGGACCGCAGGCATGATCGCATCGATGTTCGCCTGGGACCTGCGGAAGATGCGCGCACGATCGGCTCCTTTGAGCGCAGAGTTGCGGTAGATGGGGATGGGGGAGGTACTCATAGAAGAGCTGGGGAAAGAGAAGAAGAGAGAGTTTGCATAAATCGATTCCATTCTTTCTGCGGCGGCACAGCAGTCAGCAGGAGATTCTTCGGAACACTCTCGTACATCGACATGGATTTGATGGCGATATTCTTTTTGAGTATTCGGGAACGGACGGTGCTCGCCGGAAATGGCGTGGTGAAGAGCGTGAATGACGTCAGCGTAGGCAGGACAGTGATTCCCGGAACGGATGAGAGCTGTTTTTCGAATGCAGATTTCCTTCGTTGAAATGCACGGACGAATCGTTCCGCTCTCTTGCGGTCTGCGAAAATCGCTTCTCCTGCGGCGAGGGCGAGACGGTTCACCTCGAAGACCTGCGTGGCGCCCTGGGAACGTTCGAAGAGGTCGATGATCTGTTCGCTAGCGATTGCGGCACCGAAGCGCAGTCCGGCGATACCGAAGCTCTTGGAGCAGCCGCGCAGGACAATGAGATTTGGGTAACGCTTGATGAGCGAGGCAGCGGTGACGTCCGAGAAATCGCCGTACTCTTCGTCCACCACCAGAATGCCTCTGAATCTTTTTAGGATTGTTTCGATTTGTTGAATAGTGAGGAGGAGATTTCCCGTGGGGTTATTAGGGTTTGCGATGAAGATGAGTTTGGTCTTGGGAGTGATCGCCCGTTGGAATGCGGGAAGATCGAGAGAGAAATCCGGTCGAAGCTTCATTGTGCGGACGGTTGCCCCCATGAAGCGGACGGCATCGGCGTAGCAGGGATACGTGGGAGAGGGGATGAGCACTTCATCACCTGCGTCGCAGAATGTGCGGGCGACGAGATCGATGAGCGCATCTACACCATTTCCGAGGAACACGTTTTTCTCTACGTATCCGAAGCGTTTCCCGATGAGTCGGCGGACGCGTGCAATCTTCCCGATATTCGGATAGCGATTGACGTAGGACAGTTCTTTCCTTAGGGCTGCGAGCACGGGCGGATAGACTTCCTGTAATTCCGAGAATTGGTACTGCAGACAGTTCTTCGGAAGCGGTTTCCCCCATGATATTCCTGAGAGTGTGCGGACGGACCGGCGGGCGAGATTGACGATAGACATTATGAGAAGGGGAAAAGTATTAGCGAATGAATTTCTCTATCGGCGAAACGAGGATGCCCGAGCCTCCACATGCGCGGATCTGTTCGACAACGTCCCAGAAGCGTTCTTCGAGCACGACGGAGTGCACGGCGACGAAGGCCGGATCCGCGAGCGGAATGACGGTCGGGCTTTTGCAGCCGGGGACGAGTTCTCTGATTTTCTGGAGAGCAGTCGATGGTGCATTGAACATGATGTACTTGTACTTCCGCGCCTCCTGCACTCCCTGAGCCCGCATGAGGAGATTTGTGCAGAGTGTTTTCTTCTGCAGTTTCATCCTAGGGTTCTGAATCAGTGCTGCCTGACACTTTGATACGGTATCGATTACTTTCAGGCGATTCGTCCGGAGTGTCGATCCGGTGGAGACGAGGTCGCAGATGGCATCCGCGATATCGAGGGTCGGAGCGATTTCCACGCTTCCCCGGAGGAGGACTTTTTCCGCACTGATACCACGATTTTTCAGAAATGCAGCGAGAGTCGCAGGATACGAAGTGGCGATTCGTTTTCCGTTCAGTGCTTCGACGGTGGTTATCGAAGAGCGTTCCTGTACGGCGATGCAGAGCGAGCAGAATCCGAAGGCGAGTGGCAGGAGGCGTTCCACTTGCAGATTTCGTTCATTGAGGACGTTACTTCCCACGATGCCGAGATCCGCCACTCCGTCCTGCACGTATTCCGGGATGTCATCATCGCGGATGAAGAGGATGTCCACGGGGAGATTGCGGCACTGGGTGAAGAGCCGGTCCTGGTATGTTTCGAATTCCAGCCCCATTTGTCGGAGGAGGTTTAGGGATCCCTCGGACAGTCGTCCGGATTTCTGGATGGCAATGCGGATGGTTTGCTGGGCCGGTGTTGAACGTACGGAGTTCATGAGACGGAGAAGGAAAATACAAAAAGCCCTCCTGCGGGGAGGGGATGAGGTCGAAGGGTTCAGATGTTCTTACGTTTTCGACGCCATACTCTTCCCGCGATGTGCAGCCGCGTGATGATGCCCTTTGGAAGCATGCACGAGGCTTTCGCTCGTATGATGGGAAGATCGCAGAAAACGCTGGTAACCGCCTTCGCCATCCTGGACGAAGCGGGCAACACGGGTGACGGTGGTGGTGCTCGCTCCGGTTTTCTCCATGATTACGCGATAGGTGGTTCCATTGGCCACAAGCTTGGCCACCTCCAGACGCTCACTCAGCGCTTTCAGCTCAGAAAGTGTGGCGACATCCCGGAGGAAGGAGGCCACCTGTTCTTCCGTTGTACATGCAGCCAGCGCAGCACAGAGGGACCTGAACCAGGGGTCCTTCTTCCACGTGCCTTCGGTGAACGTTTTCTTTGCCATGAGGTGGTGCTTGCGCCGCGTAGCTCGGATTCCACAGGAACGATTACCTGAAAAAAACGTGCGCCATCCAAGAATAGCGTGCGAGCGGAGTGGTGTCAATGTATTATCTCGATGATACGAACTGTTGCAAAAAATGCAACAGTTGAATCACGTTTCAGTTCACCTATGTTGTACACATTCTGAATGTTACGGGGATCATGGATTTGTCACATTTGAACAAAACCGAAAATCGACTCATCCTGCAGTAAAACATCGATTTGTGCAGAGCCGTTATTGGTTTTGTAAAAGATTGTGAGAGCGTGAACGGGATTTGGTTTATGAGAGGCCAAGAAAACGGTTCCACGGAGGTGTGGAACGGCATGATCATTGCCAAACTCTACAATGCTTATGGCAGCAATTTTTTGTCTTTATCCTCATTCACCGTCCTGTGTCTCCACAGCACCCAAATTGTATACACCCCGATGATCGTCCCAGAGCAAGACTTTCACACTATATTCGCTTTGAGAACGATTGACGCAGCAGGGTGCATGAAGTAGCGTGTATGTATTAGTGGCTTCGGCCTCCGAGGACTCCGCCAAAAGCGGGGTCCGATTTTTGTAAATAGCCTCGAACTCGCTGGTTGACTCGCAGAAATTCATCGTCGGAGATCATGCCGATTTTTCGCAGAAGTCTTTTGCTGCTTATCGTGCGTAGTTGAGATATGCAGGCGTAGGAAACGCCTTTGGAGTGGGTGATGCTCTGGAAATGAATACCGGGATGCTCTTTCGACGTGAGTGGCAGCACCCAAAGCATGAGTCCGTTGAATTTCCTAAGAATGAGAACCGGGCGTTCAAAGTGTTCATTCTTTCCGTCAGTCTCCACGCCGATATTGATTCCCATCGCGCACCACCAGACTTCACGTTCGTGGAAGAACAATGTCGTGTCGATAATGCGCTCATTCATCTTCTTTTTGAGTGCATTCCATTGGTCGAAGGGTTTTCCCATAGTGGGAGGAAAAATGATTGAGCGATACAACAAAAAATAATTGTGGATTGCTTGTGGTCGTGATGGAAGAGTGGATTGTTGTACACCTACTCCTATTCGCCGGACTTTGTACTGAGTGTCTTATGCCTCCACAGTACCCAAATCGTATACACCCCGATGATCGTCCCGATGGGGAAGTCGACTAGGCTCAGGATACCGAAGGTCATGAGCAGTTTGCGTGCCCAAGACTGCATCTTCAGGAGGGCGAGTCCGGCGATCAAAGAGAAGATAGAGGCGATGGTCGCTACACCTAGCATCCATGATCCCAATCCAGCTTCGATGAGGAGCCTCTGCATTTCGGGGCTGTAGGCATAGGGTCCTTTTCCGTAGATCATGTAGATGAAGACGCTACAAGCAATGACGCCGATCACTCCGATAACGGTGTAGAGCCAGCCGAGGATGCGGAGGTGGAGAGGCATGGACAGAGAGTACAGGAGTACGAGAATACGAGGATAGCAGACAACACTAACCGGGATGATTCATTCTTTTCCTCGTGCTCTCGTATTCTTGTATTCCCGTATTCCAATTGCGCTTTACCTTTTCGCAAATCCATTTCCCATTCCATAGGCTTTCTCGTTTCTCTTCTCCAGAACTTATGAGAGAATCACCCCCTTTGCCCAGTCGGGTTCATTCGGAATTCTCCGCGAAATCTTCCGTTGACCCGACGACGATGCATCAATATCTTGTGTCTTTGTCGGAGGACATACACAACATCCTGTGTTCCTCACGCTTTCTTCACATCCCCCATGAACCCTATTCCGCTCTCTTCTTCTCCCGGATCCACGATTCCTTCGACTGGTCTCCGTCGCAATGGAGGTTTGTCGATTCCGCGTGTCTTCACGACCCCCGGGAGTGATCCTCTGGAGGAGGTGAAGTATGAGAAGCGAACGAGTCGGATCAAGAATACCGACGGGTCGATTGTCTTTGAAATGGAGGGCGCAGAGATTCCCGCCGATTGGAGCCAGATGGCGACCGATATCATGGTGAGCAAGTACTTCCGCCGCGCGGGTGTTCCTCAGACCGATGCGCAGGGCAATCTCCTGCATGATGCCGAGGGGAAGGTGGTGACAGGTCCGGAAAAGAGTGCCCGTCAGGTCGTTCGTCGTCTTGCAGGCTGCTGGCGGCACTGGGGTGAGCAGGAAGGCTACTTCGAAACGATGCAGGACGCGCAGGCCTTCGAGGACGAGCTCTCCTACATGCTCATTCATCAGATGGCGGCGCCCAATAGTCCTCAGTGGTTCAATACCGGTCTCCACTATGCGTATGGCATCACGGGACCTTCCCAGGGTCACTGGTACTGCGATCCCAAGACCGGAGAGGTCCATCAGAGCGAGGACAGCTACACCCACCCCCAGCCTCACGCCTGCTTCATCCTGTCGGTGGCCGATGACATGGTGAATCCGGGCGGGATCATGGATCTGTGGGTGCGCGAAGCTCGCTTGTTTAAATATGGATCGGGAACGGGCACCAATTTCAGCAAATTGCGCGGTGGCAAGGAGCCACTCTCGGGCGGCGGGATGAGCTCCGGGCTCATGAGTTTCCTCAAGATCGGCGATCGCGCTGCTGGAGCCATCAAGTCTGGCGGAACCACGCGCAGAGCGGCCAAGATGGTCTGCCTGGATCTCGATCATCCGGATATCGTGGAATTCATCGAGTGGAAGTCCAAAGAGGAGAAGAAGGTCGCGGCGCTCGCCGATGCGGGCTACTCCACGGACTTCAACGAGGAGGCGTACCAGACGGTGTCCGGTCAGAACTCCAACAATTCCGTTCGCGTTCCCCAGGCCTTTTTCGAAGCTGTAGAGAACGATGGTGATTGGCCGTTGTATTATAGGACGGAGCTTCGGAAGGCTGAGAAGGAAGAGCGAGCCGCAGCACCCTGCAAGACGCTCCGTGCCCGCGAGCTCTGGGACAAGATCGGGTTTGCCGCATGGGCCTGCGCCGATCCGGGGGTCCAGTACGATACGACGATCAACGAATGGCACACCTGTCCCGCCGATGGCCGTATCAATGCCAGTAATCCCTGCAGCGAGTACATGTTCCTGGACAATACCGCCTGCAACCTCGCATCGATCAATCTCCTGAAGTTCCTGGACAGTGATTCCGGTCGCTTCGATATCGCATCGTTCCAGCACGCCGTGCGTCTTTGGACGATTGTCCTCGAAATTTCTGTGCTCATGGCGCAGTTTCCGAGTAAGGAAATCGCGGAGCTCAGTTACCGGTTCCGCACACTTGGACTTGGTCACGCCAATATCGGTGCGATGCTCATTCGTATGGGCATTCCGTACGATTCCAACAGAGCGCGCGCCCTCGCCGGGACCATCACCGCGATCATGACCGGGGAGTCGTATGCCACGTCCGCCGAGATGTCCGGGAAGCTCGGGTCGTTTGAAGGATTCGAGAAGAACCGCGCCTCCATGCTCCGCGTCATCCGCAACCACCGTCGCGCCGTCTACGATGCTCCTGCACGGGAATACGAAGAGCTGTCGGTTCTGCCTGTCGGTATTGATCAGCACACCGCTCCTCCCGATCTCTTGGCAGCAGCCAAGGAGTGCTGGGATCGGGCTCTGGCACAGGGGGAAGCTTCGGGTTTCCGCAACGCTCAGACTACGGTGATCGCACCTACCGGAACGATTGGTTTACTCATGGATTGCGATACCACGGGCATCGAACCCGATTTCGCCGTCGTAAAATTCAAGAAGCTCGCCGGTGGCGGGTACATGAAGATCGTTAACCAATCCGTGGAGCCGGCCATGCGCAGTCTCGCGTACACCGAGGATCAGATCCGCGACATCATGCGCTATGTCCTTGGTTCTCTCAGTCTGGAGGGCGCACCGTACGTCAATCGCGAGACCCTCAGGAAGAAAGGCTTTACCGAAGAGGACATCGCGACCGTGGAGAACAATCTTCCCCGTTCCTTCGACATCCGTTCCGCCTTCACCAAGTGGACGCTCCCACCAGAAGCCCTCACTCGTTTGGGCTTTCCTCCGCAGCGCACAGAAGATCCTTCCTTTGATCTTCTTGCCGCTCTGGGATTCACCGACGAGCAGATCGAGCTGGCCAATGTGCAGATCTGCGGGCACATGACCACGGAAGGTGCGCCGCATCTCAACCCCGATCATCTGCCGGTCTTCGACTGTGCCAGTCGCTGCGGCAAAGAAGGCAAGCGCTCCATCTCCGCCGAAGGACACATTCGCATGATGGCGGCGATCCAGCCCTTCATCTCGGGAGCCATTTCCAAGACCATCAATCTCCCGCACGAGGCCACGGTGGAGGATATCAAGAGTGCCTACCTCCTCAGCTGGAAGCTCGGGACCAAGGCCAATGCGCTCTACCGCGACGGCTGCAAGCTGAGCCAGGTACTCTCAGGCAAGTCCGACAAAAAGAAGAAGAACGTGGAGGAGACCGTCGTCCAGAAAGAGCCGGAAATCCGGATCGTCGAGAAGATCGTCCTCAAGGAGCTTCCCCGCCGTCGTAAGCTCCCCGATGAGCGCCCGTCGCTCACGCACAAATTCTCCGTTGCCGGTCACGAGGGCTACGTCCACGTCGGTCTCTATGCTGACGGCAAGCCCGGTGAGATCTTCATCAAGATGAGCAAGGAAGGCTCCACGCTCTCCGGCGTGATGGACACGCTCGCATTGAGTTTATCCATGAACCTGCAGTACGGAGTGCCGCTGGAAGTCCTCTGTGAAAAGCTCGTCCGTACACGCTTCGAACCGATGGGGATGACAACGAACAAGGAGATTCCGATGGTGAAGAGCTTGATGGATTACCTCGGCCGCTGGCTCGCGCTCAAGTTCCTCGATCGGGAGAGCGCCAAGCGCTTCCACAACGGTGAGCTCGTGGACCTCGCCTACAGCGAGGGATCGCGCAGCAAAGATGCCTTCGCCATGTCCCTCCCGGTGGTCGATGAAGGCTCCCAGGCTCCGGCGGATTTCGGACAGGTTCTGGAAATGAAGAACCATGCGGAGCTGGAGGAAGCCGAAGCTGCGATAGATTCCGTCGCCGATAAGATCGCCAAGGCTCGTCAGCAGGGATTCACGGGTTCGCTCTGCAGCGGGTGTGGCAGTGTGCGCGTGAAGGCGAATGGATCGTGCGAGGTGTGTTTGGATTGTGGGACGACGTCGGGTTGTAGTTAGTGTGCTATCCTGAGCGGAGTCGAAGGATGGCATATTTGCTGTTGTTTCAGCACGATGTTATATGTGCTGGATCACATGATTATTGGGTGGGGGATGATACGAGTCTTGTTGTGCGCTGCATCCCGCGTGTACCCCTATCCCCGTCCCTTTCCCCGGCCGGGGAAGGGTGACGTTGAATGAGCTCTTCCGAAATGAGGCAGTTTTCCAATGAAACAAACACAAAAACACATACAGTTCCCTTCCCCCCGCGGGTGGAAGGGTTAGGGATAGGGGAAAACAAGCAGAGTATCCACAAAACTAAAAACATACCTATGAATGGAGAAAAGAGAATCACTTTCCCCACTCAATAATCATGTGATCCTATGTGATTATTATGCAAGATAATAGACACCTGTGAAGCATCGAAGAACCCGAAAATGTTCTATAATGATAAGAAGAATTTCTCAAACACACATTCATGTCCGATTCCCCGGAAATGGCCGGCAAACCTGCGGATAATCCCGTAGAACGAGAGACCATCAGGAGTTTGGCGGACGCGAAGAAAGAGGCTGAATATCATTTTCAGGAATTGATCGAAGAGCTGAAAAAGCGCTACAAGGATATTGATGATCTGAAGGCTAAGAACGGGATGGTGTCCTTCCGTTACAAGGATCGTGCGATGGAAGCGCGATTGATCCGGGGTTCAGAATTCTCGGAACTGCGCATCGAGGGCAACATCATCGATTGTTCGGCGAAGCCCATCACCGTGCACACGTTCGAGACGATCGTGAAGAATGCGGTTCTTGCGATCGATCAAATCGCACCCTACAGCGTGAAGAATGGGAAAATCACGAGTGTTCTTCTACGTTCCGAAGACGGATATCGTTTTGGCTGCACACTTCCGTACGACGGGAAAGACCAGGAATTCGTTGTGACACCGCACGATGCTTATCGCATCAAGGAGCCTTTCGGCTATCTCTTCACCGAAGAAGATGAGCGCAAATGCGACATACTGAAAGAGCGGGCGAAAACACTTCGGAAAGAGCGCGCAGTAATGAACCCTCCGGATTTCTCCTTTCTGCCTGAGTGGTATCGACGTCCTGCACACACAGGCTGGGAAATCAAGGCGGGAGAGCACATCCGAGAGTGTACGCGAGAGATCGAGAGATTGGAGCAGAAGAAGAATATTCGCCTCCTCATTCACAGCGGAGGAGTTGTCGTAAAAGAGGAGATGAAGCCGCAGGAGAAAGGTGAGATCGTGAGGACGTGTACCGATGGAGAGGCAGAGATTACAGAAAAATGTGTTCTGGACAGGAATTCCATTCCGTACCTCCGAAGTCGTGAAAAGCGCGAGAAAGCTTCGAAGAAGAGCTCAGAGACACTCTATGACGTGCGGGGCAGTGAACAGCGATTGACGAGCACTGAGGGGGAGAAGAGAACCGAAGATTACTTCATTGATGGAAAGGCAGTCATGAGGAGATATTTGGAGATGGGAAATTTCTGGTTTGATCCAAAGCGCACCCACTTTGCTTTCGTGCAAGAAGATGGCTCAGTGGAATATCGCTCTCCTTTCACCGGATTGCTCGAAGCGAGCGCAGCAGCAGAGAAAGCGATCAAGGATCTCGATGACAATCGCATTTCTTCAAACGGGGATTACAAAACATACGAGAAAAATCTCTCAGATCTCATTGAGGGTCAGCGAAAGCAGCTCAGACCTATTGCTGAGCGTGCCGCAGATGGCATGATAGCGCTTCTGAAGACACCGCAAGAGTACGATCTCTTCGAAGAGCTCTACATGCTTCCAGCTCTACCCGAAGAGTGGGATCGTGATGGCTTTCAGCCAATCAATTACATGAAATATGTCATGCTCGAACGGATGCGCAAGCATGGGGAGAAGCTCCATGGTATAGATGGCATGGTGGAGATATGGCGAGCGCAACGGGAGGGCGCACCGCATAATTCCACATTTGCGTTCGAGAATAGAGCCTACGATGCGCATTACAATGAAAAGATTCTGAGTATGAAGGTTATTGGGGAAAAATTGCCGATACTCCTTCGTGAGCTCGATGTCCTTCCGCCGAGTCTGTATCAGACGATGCCGGGAATTCGTTATATTCCACTGAAAGATATCTCGGGAAAACATTCGGACGGTGCCGGCGGATTCTATTCCATGGCGGACAATCAGATATTTCTGGCGAATACAGATTCAGCAACAGTACGCCATGAGTACGCTCATCATGTCACCATTGCCTCGCATGCATTTCAAGCGTCATCTGGAATCAACGAATGGGGTAATAGGCCTTCAGATAAAGCACAGGACTGGAAAAGGCAATTTCATGGTAAGCAAAGCAGATATACAGAGAATTGGAAGCATGAGAACTTTTCTCAGGATGATGGATTAGTGTTTGCGCAACAGTATGGAATGTGGAATGCGACTGAAGATCAAGCCACGACATGGGAATCATTTTCTACGGAGTATCGCAATGTAGATTTTACCAAGAGGTCAGGTGAAGGAACTGTCCTGGGTTTGAAAATTCAGAAGGTCAATCGCCTCTATTATCTCGCTTCTCTTGGGAGATGGGATGCCGGGGCGGTTGCCGAGTTGACTTCGGGCCGTCTCGAGCGGCGAGGTCGTCAGTATTGGGAAGAACGGGAACAGAGAGGGGATTTCCAGACCCCCGAATGTCAACGACTGAAGGCTATGGTCGAATGCTTTGAGTTTATGAAGAGTCGAGAAGTAGTGGTCAAGAGTCTGGAAGATGCGAAGGAATATGCAGCATTGATCGATATCTTTCAGATTGCCATCGAAGGGATGCAGGAGGGGAAAACATACCATCCTCTGGCTCTCACATTCTTCGAAGGATACCCGGAGGGTCGTCATCCTCAGGGCAATCCGTATTTCTTCGGTTTCTACGATGCTCTCAGGAGCTACTGTTCCAAGGATGCAGGCAACAATCCATCGGTCATGACGCGCATGTTCGAGAAGAGATTGGAGTTGCTTCCGGAGATTGACCAGGAGCCCTCCCACTACGACGATCTCATCACCCGCTATCATTCGGAAGGGAATGTGGATAAGGTCCTGGAGACGTATGCGAGAGCTGAAAGGGCATTTCCAAGAGATACAACGTTCCTCCATACCGAAGCGGAATTCTTATCGAAGCTTCGAAAGACAGAAACTGATTCGATTCGAAAACAGGCATTCCTCCAGCAGGAGAAGTCTGCACGCGAGCGTATCTACAATGTCACGCATGATATCGACCACCTCCATGAACTTGCAGCGATTGATTGGGGAGAGGGAAAGATCGATGTGGCGATTGCACGATATGAGCCACTATTTCATAGCTCCGGGAATATCTTGAGTTTCATACGCTCACTGCCAAATCAGCAATCAGCAGCGCACTTGGCACTGCGGGAGTATTTCCTGGGACACCCGGAAGAGCGGAAAGCTCTAAAGGGCTATCAGATATCGTGTCTCAGAAGTGAGGAAGGAAAGGACTTCATTGCAGACCTCTATCGCGCGCTCGTGGAAAAGTATCCGGATGATAGCAATGTCGCTGTATTGCAGGCGGTATGTTACCAAGCTCTGGGTGAACCGGAACGTGCACTCGAAGTCAGCGAAAAAGTGAATATTGAACTTCTCGATAACGATGTCATACAGGAGTATGCGGAGTTGTATGCGCAAATCGCAAAGACGGATGGAGTTACTCCTGAGCTGCGTACGCAATATCTTGCGAGGGTCATGGCAGCACGGAGGGTCATCTTTGAACGGGAACCGACGATCCATCATGGTTACAACTATGTCGAAGTCTGCCCCCCTGAGAAGGCTCTTGAGGCAGCGAAAGAGGTTGTAGGACAACCATCCTGTAAGCAGGAGTTTGAAAAGTATGTCGAGGCTGATAAGAGCCTTAAAGCAAATACATTATTTTGGTTGAATGAACGATTAGTTCATAACCGTGGCACTCCAGAGTTTAATCAAATTTTTGATTATTCTTCACTACTTCGGAGATTGGATTCTGAGAAGCAGAATAAGAGCAAAGACTAACTACTCCACTCTATGTCCTCCTGGCTCGACAATTTCTCCTCACCGGAAATTCGGCGCTTCAAAGAACGCTTCCACATGTCGGAAGCGAATTATGAAAAGATACGTGAAAAGGTGAAGGGTCCGGAGGATCTGGAGAAGGAATTGGCTCACAACGCCTTGCTCGCCGAGCTGAAGTTCGCCTTGGATTCCGAGCCGGCCATGAAGAAGGCGCTCCAGGATCGGGTGAAGGAAGATATCAAGGAGAGCGGGCTCGACGCGGTATTGGACGATACCAGCGAATTGACCACGGATGCGAAGATTGCCGTGGTATCGGGGAAGTTCGTTCTCACGATTTCGGCCAATGCGACGACACACGAGGACCAGATCATGGTGATGCCGGAGGGAAATGTGACGGATAAGCTCCCGGTGAAGCCTGCATTCAGCGAGCAGTATTTATCGCAGTTTCAAAAGGCAGTGTAGAAATTTCTGATTGATTTTTGCCATAGTTCGATGCTTCGTCCCGGCTCAGCACAGGCTGGCTCACTATGACAAAAATCACATCGACAGGAACAAAACGCCGAAGGCACAGATGAAGAGAAACACACGCATGAGGCTGCGCAGCCTACGACAACCCCCATACTGATTTCAAGAGCAAATGGAAAAAGAGCCCTTGATGCAGCAGAGAAAGATGAACACAATATTACTTCACCCTTCGACCCTGCTCAGGGTCAGCTGCCGAGGACTTTGCAGAGTTTAAGGCGGAGAACACCGAAAGATCGTCATCCGGTGCCATTTTGTTTGTGATTTCCTTCCCGCATTTAAGGCACCGGTGGACGATCATCCAGCCCTTGGCTCCGCGGTGATCGACACCCACGGGTTTCATGAGACTTAGGCAGTTCGATAATCGGTCGCCGGGACCTTTATCGTCGACATGCTTCGAGTACAGGCAATTCGGACAATGATTCCTACAGGAGCCATGTTCGATAATCTTTACGGTCTTGCCGCAGTGTTCACAGGTGAAGGGTTCTTGGCGGGGGAGGAACATTAGAGTGATCTTTGCAGACGGAATATTCTTCCGGAAAGTAGCGAACCAACTCCACTAAAAGGAGTATCAATCACAATAGCACTTTTATCTTTCATATTTACTCGCATCTTTTCTTCTCCCGTTGGATTCTGAGCGACTATCGTTCCTTCATAGTCGGCTGTTGGAGTACAAGTGATTAAATAATCGATTGGGAATACAGCTCTTACTTCCTGCAGAAGCCGTTCCAGATTCAGTTGAGAAGTATTAGCGGATGTTTCAGGCTTTTTGAAGATTCCCTCATCGGGAGTTACGGTCAGATGTGTATCGGGTCTCATGCGAAAAGATTGGAAAAGTATTCATACATTAAATCGAAAATGCATCACATCGCCATCAGAAACGACATATTCTTTTCCTTCCGCCCGCATTTTGCCGGCCTCCTTCGCTTTGAGTTCGCCGCCTAAGGTGATGTAGTCGTTGTACGCGATCGTTTCCGCCCGGATGAAGCCTTTCTCGAAGTCTGTATGGATCACACCGGCGGCCTGCGGGGCGCGGGAATTCTTGCGCACGTTCCAGGCCCGTACTTCTTCGGGTCCTGCCGTGAGGAAAGTGATGTAGCCCAAAGCTTCGTAGGCAGCGTGGATCAGTCTCGTGAGACCAGAATCCGTCACCTTGAGCTCAGTGAGGAATGCGGCGGCATCTTCCGCCGAAAGATCCTGGAGGTCTTCTTCGATTTTGGCGGAAATGGTGATGAGCTGCGCGGAGGAGGGGAGTCGGAGTTGTTCCTTCGCTGTCTCAATGGAAAGACTGCCGAGCTCCGATTCCCCGACGTTGGCGGCGTAGATGATGGGCTTGCGGGTGAGGAGCTGAAATCCCTTGGCGATGGCTTCTTCTTCGGCATTCAGAAGCTGTACCTCGATGGCGAGCTTTCCTTCCCTCAGTGCGGGGATGAGCTTCTCGAGGACTGCAGCTTCCTTCGCCATTTCTTTGTCTCCTGTGCGTGCTGCATTCGCCACTTTGCCGTGCCGTCGCTCGAGCGTATCGAGATCGGCGATGCAGAGCTCCGTCTCCACTGTTTCCCGATCGCGCGCGGGATCCACAGAGCCTTCCACATGGATCACATCTCCGGGAAAGAGGCGCACCACTTCGCACAGCGCATCCACTTCGCGGATCGCCGCGAGGAATTTATTTCCCAACCCTTCACCCTTGCTCGCGCCACGGACCAAACCAGCGATATCCACGAATTCGATAGCTGCGGGGATGATCTTCTTGGGATGGACGATCTCGGAAAGTTTCTGGAGACGAACGTCCGGAACCTCCACGATGCCGACGTTGGGCTCGATGGTGCAGAAGGGATAGTTGGCAGCCTGTGCTCCGCGCGTCCGGGTGAGGGCATTGAAGAGCGTGGACTTGCCGACGTTGGGGAGGCCGATAATTCCGATTTGAAGTGGCATAAATATTTTTCTTGAGCGCGGGTTTCTACCCGCATGATTGAGATGGAAGGCAGGAACGAGAGGAAGAGCAGGAAGGGCAGGAAGGAAATATCTCATCATCTACACGGGATGCTTCCTGCAGGACAAGAACGATCTTTGATGCGTGATTATTGTGATATCGAAGCCAAATGTCCAAGGGAATATCAGCGCGATGAGCCATTGACATATATTAAAAAATGTCTATTATAACTTCTCTATGCGACGTTTAGCCTTTCTCACCGCCACCGTTCTCCTCACGAGCGCCGTCGCTCCTGTATTCGCTGCGTCATTCCCGGATACTCCCGGCACGCCCTATCAGGATGCCTTCGCGTATCTCTCGGATCGCAATATCATCGCTGGATATCCCGATGGATACGGTCGACCCGAGAACCCGCTCAACCGAGCCGAGGCGCTGAAAGTGGTCATCAATCTGGACAAGACAACGGCGGATCGCGCAGTGTGGTATCAGTCACATCTGCCGTCGATGTCCCTCTTCTCCGATGTGGATCAGAGCGGGTGGTATGCGCCGTACATCGAGACGGCCTTCGAGCGCGGGATTGTCACCGGCTATCCCGATGGCTCCTTTCGTCCCGGTCAGTATCTCACAGTAGAAGAAGCCGTTGCACTCCTGATGCGTCTGACGGGCGATGACAAGAAGACGACCACCGATCCGGCTGATCTTTCTCCGTACATCGAAAATCAGAGCAATGCGTGGTTCACCTCACCGATCAACGCCGCCATCCGTCGCAATCTCGTCATGCACCGTGGATTCCTCCGTCTCGGCAGCGCGATCACCCGCGGCCAGTTCTTCGATATTGCCTATCGCATGCATGTGGTCCGTTCCACGAACGTTGCTTCCTATACCGGTTCTGAGCCTTCCGTAGCCGCTGCTCCTATCCAGTATGCTCAGACGCAGCCAATGCAGACGACCGGCTCCTCTCCGTACGCCTCCGAGAAATACTTCTCCATCGCCATGCCGACTCTGGGGGTCACCGATCTCACCATCACGCATCCGGAGGATCCCTTCACCAATGACGGCATTTTGGCGCCGCTGCAGTATGGCGTGGGGCATCTCTTCAGCTACCCCGGAGCAGGAGGCAAGATCATGATCTACGGGCACAGCAGCGGGTATCCGTGGGATCTGTCGCAGTACACCAAGATCTTTCGCCAGATCAATAAGCTCAACGTGGGTGATCGTGTGTACGTGACGTACTCCGGGACGGTCTACACCTACGAAATTACCAAGAAGCAGACAGTGGATGCCGCGGATTCCGCCTCTTTCAGCGATGACGGTTCCGGCGAGGAATTGATCCTCTACACCTGCTGGCCGCCGGATTCCATCTCGCAGCGGTACCTAGTGCATGCGCTGCCGGTGGGGACGGTGGCGGCGCGGTAGGCTTCTGTGATGTGAATTTTATGTGACTCAGCAGCGCCCCCCTATCCAGCAAACCATCTCCAAAGTAGATAACCCAGGAAAACAATGCAGAGTACCGAGTACCACATCGTCCATTCATATTCGTAATGATTTTTCGCGAATATGAACACTAAAGGGATAGATATTAGCCACAGGATAATCACTATGGAAAGAAGTATCCCCAACGCGATACTAACGAAAAGTGGCATACTTACATCATACTCATGTTGAAGATGATTTCACAATATTATACTGGCTAAGGATGAATAGTCATCTAAAACATTCTCTCTCTTGCGATTCTCCTCATAATCTCTCTTTTGACGAAGTTCATGGCTACGAACCGCACCCGCGGACGGGATGCTTCTGGGCGGGTTTGGATATTGATGTCTATCTGATGATCATCATTTATATGACCCAGCAGCACCCGTCCTCGGGTGCGGGCAGCATGATGGGGTATTTCAACGGTGATCTTTCGGGCAATTTTCCTAATGATCGTTCGCTATACGTATTGCGGGCAGCATCAAGAATACCGTTGAACGGTTGATAGATACATTTTCACGGTGATATGACGATCGACCGTTAGCCGTGAAATGTTATTCATGGCTACGACCCGCACCCACGGAGGGGATGCTTCTGGGTGGTGGGAATTGTGGACGTGATGCTTCTGGGTGGTGAAAAATAGGGGGACGGGATGCTTCTGGGTGGGCCTAGATATTGGTGTTTATCTG
Organism: Candidatus Peregrinibacteria bacterium; assembly: GCA_037143575.1. Taxonomy (GTDB): domain Bacteria; phylum Patescibacteriota; class Gracilibacteria; order Peribacterales; family Peribacteraceae; genus JBAWYM01. Next base: position 33,995 of record JBAWYM010000011.1, read on the forward strand.
ATGATCTTCATTCAATGACCCAGTAGCACCCGTCCTCGGGTGCGGGCAGCATGATGGGGTATTTCAACGGTGATCTTTCAGGCAATTTTCCTAATGATCGTTCTCTATACGTATTGCGGGCAGCATCAGGAATACCGTTGAATGGAAACGTCCACGGACAGGTCCAATTCCAGCGGCGAAATATCCCACCGTCCACATGCCGATGACCACGGATAATCTTGTGGATTTTCAACCAAGCCCGCCTTCACCGGGTTCATGTGGATGTAGTGTTTCGCCTCTGCGGGATCATCGGCAAGGCTGATGTAGAAGCGCTGTTGCCACATTTTGCCAATCCCTGTATCGAATGTCAGACCGGATTTGAATGCGTTCATTACGCGGGAAATCGTAGCGGGTTCCGGGACCCGCATCAGGAGATGGCAGTGATCGGGCATGATGACGAATGCATACAGAAAGAAGGGATGGAATTGTTGCGTTCGGTACAGACAATCAATGGCTTCTTTGGCGATGGCAGGTTTCGCGAAGATCGGACGACGGTCCAGCGTGTTCGTCGTGACGAGCATGGTGCTGTTGTTTTGGATGAAATGGCGTTGGTTCATTGTTCGATGATAGATAATCCTGTTTCATCGGACACGGAAACAATCGTTCACCCGTTAAAGCGGGTTCATGTCGGGGCCCGCACCCACGGAGGGGATGCTTCTGGGTGGTTATAAAATATTATTATCTCCCAGCAGCAACCCGTCCTCGGGTGCGGGCCGGATGATGAATTCTTTCAACCATGAACCATTACCCGATTCTCCTCATAATCTCCCGATTCACCCTTCGTCTCGCTCCGCTCGCTCAGGGCAGGCTCATTATCCAATCCGTCGCATAATCTCTCTATTTACAAAGTCTTTCTGCCTTCCGTACGTCAATCGCGATAGCTGCTTAAACGCCTCCGCCGCCTGCGTATCTTTGGTGTAGGTCGTCTCTTGCCACGGGCGCGGGACTTCGATGGTGAAGGGGCGGGATGGCTTGCCGTCGATGCAGAGCTTCATGGCGCCCTTGAAGGCATCCAGGTTTACGAGGTCCTGATCCGAGAAGACCGGGGCCATTTCCTTGGCGCACGTCTCGGCGTCCTGCGGACCGATCTTGTAGAACATCATCGTGCCGACGTTGCCGAAGACCGCACCTTTCAGTTTCACGCCTCCCGAGAGCTTGTCATCCTTCTCCAGCTGGTCGATGTACTGGTGGGCGAGGATGAGGCCGAGGCGGTACTTGCGGGCTTCGGAGAGAATGGATTCGATGGACGGCGTGACGAAGTTCTGGAATTCGTCGATGTACAGGAAGAAGTCCTTGCGCTTGGAAATGTCTTCCCGCTGACGTCGCATGGCGGCCACCTGAATCTTGTTCACGAAGATCATGCCCAGCAGCGTCGAGTTGATGTCGCCGATGAGACCTTTGCTGAGGTTGGCCAGCAGGATCTTGCCATTGTTCATGCAGTCGGCGATATCGAAGGCGCTCTTCGTCTGTCCGACGATGTTGCGCATGAGGGTATTGGTGTAGAACTGTCCGAACTTCGCGGCGAAGTAGGGGATCATCTCCTGCTTCTCGCGCTGTCCGGTATTGGCCATCTGCTTCTCCCAGAACGAGCGGACGATGGGGTTCTTCACTTTGGCGACCTTGTACTTCTGCCACTCGTCATCGGTGAAGAGCTTGACCAGGTCTGTGATCGCGCCGCCCTCCTCTTCATCATCCATGAGCGTGAGACAGCCGTTGCGGAAGTAGTCCTGGATGCGCGGTCCGAAGACTTCGTTGCCGAACATCTTCACCATCATATTCATGGCGTCGAGAGCGATGAGGTCGCGCTCTTCCGGTGACTTGCCCTCGAGGAGGTTCAATCCCAGCGGTCGCTCCATATCCGCCGGATTGAAGTAGATCACGTCGTCGGCACGCTCGCGGGGGATGTAGGGCAGCAGGTCCTCGATGAGCGAACCGTGCGGGTCCACCACGCACACGCCATGACCGTTGTGGAAGTCCTGCCGCGCCATGATCTGGATGATCGAGGACTTGCCTGTCCCCGTCTGTCCGATGATGTAGAAGTGGCGGAAGCGGTCTTCGTTCTTGATGAAGATCTTCTTCTTCTCGCTGCGGTAGTGATTGAGCCCCAGGAAAATGCCGTCTTCCGGAATGTCCTTGGGAGCCGGTGCCAGCTTGAAGTTCTGCCATTTGATCGTCTCCACTTTGTTGTACTTGGTATTCGGGAAGTGGAAGAAGCTCGCGAGCTCCGCAGTTCCGGCGATGAGCCGCGGGGTGATGAGCCAGCGCAGGAAATTGTGGTGTGGAGTGCGACGGATGAAGTCGGCAATGACACGATTGCGCCAGAGCAAGGCCGGGGTTGTGAAGCTGTTGCCGCGTACGGTGTTGAATTGCGTGAATGCGGCGCGCACGCCTTCCAGGACACGCTCGGCCTTCGCGGGTGTGTCAGAGGAGCCGAGGAGACGGATCACACAATCGAATCCGGGATTGCTGGCTTTCTCATCGAGCATCTTGCTGCGCTCTTCCTGAACGGACGTCACGCGATTCCCCGTGGATTCCGCTTCCGTCTTGAGATCCGGCTTACTGTCGCTCGAGGTGAGCATCTCGAAGATGGCGCTGACCCACGTAATGGGATTCCACAGACTGGCTTTGTGTTTCTTCGGATTGATCATCTTCACGGCGGCCTTGGCGAGAACATTCTGCCAGCCCGGGTTGGACGGACGGATGATGAATTGCACGGCCGCGCCCTCCGAGGTATCGAGCTTGGAGAAGGCGTTGGTGATGGCATTGAGAGGGTCGCTCTTCTGTTCCTGATAACCACGGAATGAGAAGGAGTAGTTCATCTTGGGCAGCAGGATCGTCGCAGCGACCACGGATTGATCGGTGAAAATGTCGTAGTCTTCCATCTGATCGATGACGACATCCGGGTAGAAGGAGGTGAGCTGCTTTTCGATGACGTGGGCATTTTTCCGGGGACAGATGACGAAGAAGAGAATCTCGCCAGCGAGGGCGGCGTACTCCATCGAGAGGAACGGCTGGCCTTTCCAGTAGCGGCTGACTTTGGAGTTGTAGAGCGAGAAAAGTGACTGGTAGAGGTGATCCATCACTCCGAGGACTTCTTTGAAATCCTGACCGCTTGAGTATTTCTCTGAATCACGCTCTTTATCCTCTTTGCTGTCTTTCTTGGGAACGAGGATCCGGAGGAAGATCAGATCCATCTCCCGCTGGCGATCTGCAAAGAAGCGCAGCGCCCAGAGCACTCCGGCTACGACAGCAACGAAGAGAACGAGGCCGAAGAGGAGTAGGAGGATGTTGCCCACAGAGGTATCCTACCATTGTACCATGAATCGCACCTCTTCTACAGTCCCTCCGGGAAGAATTCGGCGCATCCGGTCGCTGTTATCCCTCCGATTCTGGAGGTCGCTTGCTCGCGGAATCCGCAGTTATTGGGGCTTGGGACAGCGAAGAGTGCATTTGCATCGTTTCCGTCTCCTCTACCGATTCAAAGTCGAATCGGCTTTACGTCGCACGATCATTCCCGGAGATTGGTTGGGTGCCAGAGTGAAGGTGTGGGTTGACGGATCCGAGCTCTATCCCCGGCTGGAGAAGCTCCTTTCCCGTGCGAAGCGCTCGATCGTCATTCAGATGTTCCTCTGGAAGGACGATGGGACTGGGCGGGCGATTGCCGCTCTCCTTGTCGAGGCGGCGGATCGGGGAGTGTTCGTGGATGTCACCAAGGATGCGACAGGGGACAGCTATGAGCTTGAGCATGATTTCCTCTCCACGAAGGCCGATGCACGCACTCCTTGGAAGCGGTTCTGGAATCACCCTCGCATAGCGGTGCACCATCTCTCGGAGCGTGACCACACGAAGGCGTTCATTATCGACGGGAAAGTTCTTTTGCTTGGCGGAATGAACATCGGCGATGAGTATCGGACGGAGTGGCACGATTACTTCGTGGAGATCCGCGGACGCCGCTTCGTGGAGGGGTACCTCGCCGGGGAGTCCGTCTCATCCCCCAAGGAATCCCTCAAGCTGATTCTCAATACGGGTTTTCACAAAACAGTCCGCGATCAATTAACGCAGCTTCTGCAGAGTGCATCGCATCGGATCGTCCTCGAACAGGCCTATCTCTCCGATCCGGCGATGATCACGCTCTTGGCTGCACGAAGCCGTGAGGGGATTAAGGTTACCATTATCTTACCGGCGCATCCGGATATTCATGGTCATGCGAACAGAGCGGCGCTTGCCCGTCTCCATCGCGAAGGAGATCCCCATCATCTTCATATATTTTTGTATCCGAAGATGTTGCATGCGAAGCTTGTCCTCGTCGATCGTCTCTCGCTCTTCATCGGTTCTGCGAACTTCATCACGTCATCATTGGATTCCATGGGAGAGGCCAATGTGCTCATCGGTCAGCGTCACCGATATGTCATCTTCAAAATTCTCCATGCGATTCGTCGCGATCTCGCGATATCTGCGCCGTTTCAGAAGCAGAGGAAGATGTGGTGGCTGGGGCAGATGCTTGCACGGATGGGTTTGTAAACCGGTTTCTAGTTATTGGTTATACGGAATTAAGAAATAGTTTCTTCTAACGATTCCCTGGGGTAGCATGGGTGCC
>JBAWYM010000012.1:0-34890 GCA_037143575.1 Candidatus Peregrinibacteria bacterium
TTAGCCCCTTCTAGGGGCTTTTCCCATGCTACCGGCTCTGCCGGTAGTACTGACTTCTCTTCAATAACAAGCTCCTATCGCCATTTCGCTCCCATATTCCACGAAGAAAATCAAGGGTCTAAGAGGGCACTTTTGCTGGCGAAATGCGATCCAGAAAACCCGATTGGAGCAGGAAATATGGATCTAGAGGCGGATTCTTATCCGAGGATCGCCTGCAGCGTTGTTCTATTCATGAGGAGCCGAATTTTTGCCAGTGATTGGTATGTTAATAATTGCAACAAACTCTTGACCAAAAATAGAACATCCCTACACTGAAGAGTGTTTCCATTTTCCTCCATCATGCCCCACATCCTCACTACCCTCCGCGACCAGCACGGCTACACCCAAGAGAAGCTCGCGAAGGCCATCGGCGTCTCGCGGCAGCACTTGGCGAAGGTGGAAGCGGGCGAGGCGGACATCAAGCTTGCTCAGGCGCGGACGTGTGCGGAGCTCTTCGGGATATCTGTGGATGCCCTTTCGCTCGGGGAACTTCCTGCAGCGGATGATGTCCTCCTCAAGAAAACACCGAAGAAGACTGCGGTTCCTCAGGAGCGTGACCCGCGGCCGCAGATCACGGTGAAGCCGGAGAATGTGGAGAAGTTCAAGGAAGTCCTGCTGTATGTCCTCGGGAAAGTCGGGGCGCTTCCCAATGTCGGCAGGACCGTCCTCTTCAAGCTCCTGTACTTCATCGATTTCGACTACTACGAGAAGTACGAGGAGCAGCTCATGGGTGTCTCGTATCGCAAAGAGTCGTACGGCCCGTTCCCAGTGGAGTTTGCTGCGATCGTTGCACAGATGAAGACGGATGGAGCACTGCAGGAGATCCGTGGAACGTACTTCGACCACGAGCAAATCAAGTACTTGCCCTTGCGTAAGCCCAATCTCACCGCCTTTCGCTCCAACGAAACGCAGCTGATCGATGAGGTCATGGCGAAGTACGCGACGAAGTCCGCCACCGAAATCAGTGATATCGCCCACCGGGATGTGCCTTGGAAAGTCCACGCGATGCACGAGGTGATCGACTACGAATCCGTTTTCTACCGCGATGCGGCGTTTTCTGTTCGCGAGGACGATGACGAACTATAGTTTCTTCGGCTCTGCAGAGCGGGATTTCGAGAGACTGTGCAGGAAGTACCGGTCCCTTCCCGCGGATCTGGAGCGCTTCTGTAAATTCACGCTGATGCTGGAAGGGGAGAAGGGATTTCCGGCGACGCACAAGAATTACACGCTTCTCAAGAGTGTCGCAGCGGTGAAGATCTTCAAGGCGCGCATTCCCTGTGCTGCGCTGCGGGGGAATAAACTGCGCATCGTCTACGCCCGGCATGCGCAATCGATCGCGTTCATCGTTCTGGAGCTCTATCCCAAGAATGAGAAGGAGAGGGAGGATCAGGAGCGCATCGCGGTATACTTGGCTCAGAAGCAATAGAATCTCGTCTTACCCACCATAGCCCATAGCCGTCATTTTCAGTTGGTGACAATTTGTCACCACCTCGCTTCCATCCTTTCGCAGGCGATTTTTGAGCACTTTCCAGTAGTTTTGTGGCCTCGCGCTGTCCGTCAATATCGCTACGACATCGACGATGGAGAAATACCAGAGTTTTGTGAGCGCATCAGTCGCAGCATGTCGCCCTTCGTCCTTCGACGACGCTCAGGATGACATTTCTCCGCTCAGGGTGACATGCTTCTTTGATCATGATTGATACGGATCCTTACCCCATCATCGCCCACAGCGCCGCGCCGCCCGCGATCACCATCAATCCGGTGACGAGCCATCCGAGGAATGTCGTCATTGGAGAATTCACATGCTCCTTCATGATTTTCCTGCTCCCGCTGATGAGCACCACGAAGGCGAGCATCACCGGAGCGACCACGCCATTGGCCACCGCCGAGTAGATCAGGGCTTTGATGGGGTCCAGGCCGATGAGGTTCATGAGGAACCCGAGGAGGACTGAGAGGATGATCACTCCGTAGAAGGCGAGTGCTTTGCTGAGCTTGAGGTCCAGCCCCGATCGCCAGCCGAAGCTCTCGGAGAGTGCGTATGAGGAGGAGCCCGCGAGGACGGGGATTGCGAGGAGGCCTGTACCGATGATCCCGACGGTAAAGAGGAGGGAAGCGGCGTTCCCGGCGAGTGGTCGCAGGGCCTCTGCTGCGTCGGCTGCGGAGACGATGTTCGTGATACCGTTCTTATTCAGCACCGCCCCGCACGCCGCGATGATGAAGAACATGATGAGGTTGGAGAAGAACATTCCCGACCACACATCGATGCGCATCTGGGTGATTTCTGCGGTGGTCGTGCTCTGCTGCCGCATCTTCAATGTGGTTTCCCCGCGCTCGATTTCCTCCTCCACCTCCTGCGACGTCTGCCAGAAGAAGAGGTAGGGGGAGATGGTTGTCCCCAGGATCGCGCAGATGAGGATGAGCTGCTCTCGGGAGAAGGTAATGGTCGGAAGCAAGCTCGAGCGGGCGATGAGCGACCAGTCCGGATGGACGAGGAACGCTGCGAAGATGTAGGCGACGAGGATCATCGCGAGCCACTTGAGGAGCCGCGCGTAGTAGCGGTAGGAGCTGAAGATGAGGAGTCCGAGGATCAGGATCGCAAAGAAGAGGATGAGGACGGTTGCGGGAATCCCCGGGAGCAGGAGTTGCGTCGCCTGTGCCATGGAGCCCAAGTCCGCACCGATGTTGAAGGTATTGGCACAGACCAGGAGGATGGTGCAGGTGTGCAGAACCCAGCGCGGGTAGCGGTGGCGAATGTTGCCGGCGAGTCCCCGTCCGGTTACGAGCCCGATTCGCGCGCACATTTCCTGAATCAGTGCCATCAGCGGGAAACTATAGGCCGCCATCCACAGGAGTTGGAATCCGTACTGCGCTCCCGTTTGCGAATACGTCGCGATGCCCGAGGGATCGTCATCGGCTGCACCGGTGGTCAGTCCCGGCCCCAGGGTCTTCCAATACTGTCCTGCTTTGCGCAATGGCAAACCCACTCCGTACGCGAGGCGGCGGGAGCTATTGATCGTCCGGCCGAGGCCGGCAGCGGGTGCTTCCACGATGCGCTGGAGGAGGGATTTCGGCATGCGAGTTTCCGTAAGATGCGAGACGCAGAACATGCGGCTCGCCCCGTAGTGTACAGTGCTCTGCGAGCATTCAATAGGTGACAGAGCTGCACGCCGTGCGCGACGTCTCTCGTAGTCTTCTGTTCGGAAACGATGTTCCCTTAGCTCACGCCTTCGCGATCTCCGCCTCCGGTACGCCGGTGGGGAAGGAGACGTGGAAGGTGGTGCCGAGTCCCTCTTCCGATTCGCACGTGATCCGGCACTGCAGGAGATCCGCGATCTTCTGCGCCGTGAAGACTCCCAGTCCCAGGCCGTACGCGTAGGCGTGCTGCGCATTATTCGCTCTGTGGAATTTCTCGAAGACACGCGCGAGGTCATTCTTCGGGATGCCGATGCCGGTGTCGTGGAGTGTCCAGTGGATGCGATGGTGTTCGACGGAGAGGATACTGTCGATGGTGCCGCCTTCGGGCGTGTATTTCACGGCATTGTCGATGAGATTTTGCAGCATCTGACGCGCGAGGGACGGATCGAGTGTGCACTCCGGTAGCGTCTGGAGAACGGACATCTGCAGTATGAGCTTCTTCTTCTCGAGCTGCGGCTGGAATTCTTTGAATGCGTCGCGCACGAGATCGTCGATCTTAGCGCGCTGGGGCTTGGCCACCGTCTGGCCGTCCTCGATGCCAGAGAGATTGAGGATGCCATCGATGATGCCGTTCATCCCGTCGAGCGTCTGAGTGAGTGTGGCGGAGATCTCCTGCTTCTCCCTGTCGCTCAGTGATGCACTGTCACGGTACGCATCCAGAGACCAGCGCAGGACGCTCATGGGTGTGCGCAGCTGGTGCGCGATGATCGAGACGTAGTCAGTCATGGTCTTCACGATTCCCTTCTGCGTCGTGACATCGTCGAAGGACAGTAGGATTTGGAGGAGCTTGCCGGCGTGGTCGAAGATGGGTGTCGTGTGCATATGCCAAATGGCATCCGCCGCCGTTCCCTGAGGATCGGCGATGAAGAAGTCATCGCTCTCCGCTTCTTCCAAGGTTGCCATCGTCCTCTCGAGAGGAATCCTCTCTCGGGGATACGCCTCCTTCTTCTGGGTGTGTAACGCCGGGTAAAGATCGGAGAACGTCTCGAGCGCGGGGAATCCGATGCGCCGGAGAAGGACGAGCGCGTAGGCATTGGCGTGGACGATGTGCAGCGACGGCACGTCGAGGAGACAGATGCCGAGGTGCATGTTCTCGAGGATTTGTTTGAGGAGGAGAGTCTGCTCTGTGCTCTGTGTGAGATCCTGCTCGGTGACGATGAACCAGCGCACATCGCCGAAGGTGTCGATCACTGGTTGGACGGTGACCGACGCATCGAGGTACTGGCCGCCTGGAAGGGTGTGGCGCAACGTGTGCGTCTCCGGCTTCTTGCGCAGGCTTACCTGTGACAGTATCTGCTTGAGGTACGGCCCGTCCTGGACCGGAGATGTCCAATCGTCGGGAGCTTGTCCGATCAGGTCGTAGAGTGAGCGGCAGATCATCGTGGCGTAGCCTTCGTTCCCGAAGACCACCTGTCCCAGCGCATTGAGAATAATGACGGGGGTCGTCTGCGTGCGCACGATCTGTTCGAGCGTCTCCTTCGGCACTGCCTGCTTCCGGGCGATGGGCGTTTCCGTCGCATTCCTCCGTCGGCGCCGTTCACTCTCCACATAGAGCCGCAGGATCGTCCAGAGCAGTGCGCTGAACGGAGCGAGGAGACTCAAGGTGAAGAGCGTCATGCGCATTGTATTGTCGCCCGTCAGTGAGCCGGAGAAGACGGTGTATCCGAATGCGCTCCCTTGGAGGATCGTCATCCAGACGAACGAAGCGGAGATTGTGTCCTGCGTCCAGCTACCCTCGGCGAGGAGGACGCTCAGTGTTGCGAAGCAGAGGAGGAGCCCTAAAATCCACGGGACCAGCGCGAAAGTTGGCGAGGTCGTCTGGATCGCATAGGTGCCGGCCGTAAGGCTGCCTAGGATGAAGATCCCGAAGATGGTCGAGAAGAACGACGGGAGAGTCCTGCGTTCACGGTGAAGCTCGATGGCACTCACGAGGGACAGGAAGGCGAAGAAGAGCGAGGGGAGGTAGCGCATGCCCGCGAGGAGCCAACGCATATGGAGCAGCACTCCGGTCATGCCCATTCCTACAATCGAAAGTGCATAGAGGAGCGCCGCGAATGTGAGCCAGCTCCGCGATGGGAGCGGATCACCGTGATTGCGGAGCCAGAGCATGCCCAAGAGCCCCACGGCGCTCGCAACGAGGAGTGCGAACGAGGATATTGCGCCACCCGGCAGGGGACCGATGCTGCGGAAGAGCGCGCCGAACGGTCCGTCGTACGTGTACGGCTGACTCCGCAGGAGGAGATGCTGCCACACCTGATTGATGGCGACGGCTTCCCATCGCACGAAGGCGAGAACCAGCGCTAAGAAAAGGATTCCAAGTCCAAGCCAGAGGAGGCTCTTGGAATTCACACCGGATTCGCTCGGCGGCATTGGTGATAGAGTGAGTGGACTCATGGAGCGAGGATCTGGGAAATCGATCGCGAGACGATCACTTCAGGGAGCGCAGGAACCGGCATCAGTGAACGAGTATTGTGCATGGGCAGAATCAGTTTGTATTTGACTATATTATATAATTTATTTAGGTTGTGGTCAATTAGCGTTTTTATGACGCTGATGGCCCACGATGTTCACTGTTATTCGACTTGAACAAAGAATGGCCGGAGCACTTAGAGTGCGACGACCATGAGCGAGGCTTTCGCGAACGAAAGCCGAGTCGAATGGTAGCTCCACGGGGAATCGAACCCCGATTTCCTGGATGAGAACCAAGTGTCCTAACCGTTAGACGATGGAGCCTAAGCGCGCTTGAGCGCGAATGAAAAATGAACAATGAATTGGACCGGGGGCAGTGTACTGATCTCGGATTGCAGTGCAAAGCGTGAAAGGGGATTTTTCTGTTGGCCTGAAAAGGCGTACACTTCTTCTCTATGCGCATCTTTGCCCTCGAGACCAATCGCGAGAAGATCAAGCAGAAATTCCTCACCTCCGGGGAAAAGGAGGTGTTGACCGTTTTCTATCACGGTTTCTCCTTCTTTCTCGCGAGTATCCGCGACGTTGTGCTCACGGCCATTCTCATCGCCATTGGCATCACGGCGGCCAATTATGGTGCACCGGTGAACTGGACCATCGCGGTGCTCTTCGTTTTCTGGTTCTTTCTCGTGTTCTTCCGTTTACTGCGGGCGTACATCGATTGGGCATTCGACTTCATCTTCGTGACTACGGACAAAATCGTCTTCGTCGATCAGACCTCTATCATCCGTCGGGACATCAATCCGATCAATATGGAGAGCATCGTGGGGGTGGGGACGCGCACACAGTTCTGGAATATTTTTGCTTTTGGCATTGTCAGTCTGCAGCTCAAAGAAGGACGGGGACAGGGCGTGATCATGCGGAAGTATGTTCCCCGTGCGCAGGACGTAGCGGCGAAGATTTCTGCTCTGGTGACGCAGTATCAGCGGCTGGATCATTTGCCGGAGAATGGAGCGTAATCAACGTTGTTATTGGATGTCATTTTCGATTTCTGTATTTGCGAATTGCGATTGATCTTTCTGCATGAGCCAATCGCAATTCGCAAATATTCAATCGCAAATTCACTATTCCATCCCCCTTACCGCCTTCAACTGCCCCTCATTCAATACCGTCAGGAGTTCTTCGTCCGTGGCTTCCTTCATGCCTTCCAGACTCCCGAATTTCTGCAGGAGCGCCGTGCGCGTTTGCGGTCCGATGCCCGGGAGATCATCGAGTGAAGAAGCCAGGAAGACCTTCCCCTTCCGCGCTTCGCGGTGACGATTGGCGGAGCGGTGGGCTTCGTCTCGAAGCCTCTGCAGCAGGAAGCGCGCCGGAGAATCTTTGACGAAAACCATTGGCCGCGGATCGCCGGGGACGAATACTTCCTCGCGCTCTTTGGCCAGAGCGATCACCGGAATCGTCACGGAGAGTTCCTTGCAGACTTCTACTACCGAGCTCAGCTGACCCTTTCCGCCATCCAGCACGATGAGATCGGGGCGGGCGGAGAGCGACGGATCATTTTTGGCGTGTTCGGCGAAGATATAAACCATGGCTGCACCTTGTACACCGGGGTGTGTCTTTCGGATTTTCTCGATCTTAGCCCCTAGTACAGGTGGCAGAGATTGCAAACGACAGAAGCCCAGAGCCGCGTAGAACTCTTCCATCTTAAGAAAGATGCGAAGGTAGACCTTTTTCCATTTTTTTCTTCGCGCCGAATCGAGGAGTTTTCTAATCATGAACGTTCCTAGTCCTTTGTGGCGGTGTTCATTACGAACCCAAATTGATTTCAGCTCCACTTCTTTTGGAGAGTGTTTCAATAGACGACCGAAGGCGATGATCGTGTCTCCATCGCGTGCCATAAGGAAATCTTCGGGAACAATGTCTTCAAGGCTCAGCCCTTCCGGCTCGTCGCGCATCAGTTGCACAAGAGTTTCCATTTCGTCCATTTTTGCCTTTCCAAAACGTATTCCTTGCCTCTTCCATTCTCGTTCCTCCTGTCCTAGATTTTGCTTCAGGTGCAGAAGCCGGCGCTTGAGCACTTCCTGCAGAGATCGGTAGTCATCCACGTCGCCCGACGAAAGCGTCTTGATCGTGAAGGACCGGTAGTGCTCGTTCTTCGGCTTCCCGTCGACCGTCACCACCATACTGCCGACGGTTTCGGTGCCGCCGTGGTGGGAGATGTCGTAGCCTTCGATGCGCTTGGGGATGGCAGGGAGGTTCAATTTCTCTTTCAGTTCCTGCAGCGCTTCTTCAATATTGCGCGCCGCCGCCTCCCACTTGGTTTCGAACTGCTGCACCTTCTCATCGGCATTCTCCTGCGCGAGGTCCAGGAGCTGATGCTTCTTGCCGCGCTCGGGGGTGATAATCGTCACTTTCGTTCCGCGCTCACGGCTGAACATCGCCTCCAGGAGATGCAGCTCTTCCAGTATTTCTCCGATGATGAGGGTTGCGGGGATTTCGGGGGACGTTGCGTAGAACTGTGGGAGGATCTGCGCGAGGACTTCGGTGCGCGTTTCGGCCTGTCCTGCGAGTGCCATGCTCTCCTCGGCGATCACTTTGCCACCGCGTTCTTTGAGGAGCACAACGTGCGCTCTGCCCGAAGCGAGTGCCACGGCCCAGATATCGGCATCTTCGCCGGAGGCATCCGAGACGACGTGCTTCTCCTCCAGTCCCTGCAGCATTTTCAGTGCATCGCGCAGCTTCCCTGCCCGTTCGAATTTCCGTGCGCGTGCGGCATCCCGCATTTTTCCTTCCAGGAGTTCTACTGCCGTTTGGGTATTGCCTTTGAGGTAGTCGATCACCGGATCGATGGCATCCCGGCGGTACTCCTCGGGCGTGATATTCCCGATGCACGGAGCACTACACTGCTTGATGTGGTAGTCGAGGCAGGGGGTGGGGCGATCCCTATGTTTGATGGCGACGGGGAACGAAGTTTTCTGGTTATTAGTTATTAGTTGTTGGTTCATTGCTTCTGGCTCTATCGACATTTTACAGTTCCGATACGGAAAGATCTTCCGCAGCATCGTGAGCGTTTGATTCATCTCAAATCCCCGCGTGTAGGGTCCGAAGTACTTCGATCCGTCTTCCAAGGGCTTGCGGATCATGTCGATCCGCGGGAAGGGGTCCTGTACTGTGATGCGGATGAAGAGGTAGTTCTTGTCGTCTTTCATCAGGACGTTGTACTTGGGCTTGTGTTGCTTGATGAGGTTGGTTTCGAGGATAAGCGCTTCCAGTTCCGTCCGGGTGACCGTCACATCCAGATCGCGCACCGACTGCATCAGCGCAATTTTCCACGGCCCGTGTGCGGCGTCTTTCTGGAGGTAGCTCTTCACGCGGTTTCGGAGATTCTTCGCTTTGCCGACGTACAGCACCTTTCCCCGTCCATCCAGCCAGCGGTACACGCCGGGCTTGATGGGGAGCTTGGCGACGCGTTTCTTCAGCTCGGCCTCTTTGGGGTTCTTGGGAGTTTTGGGGGACACGGGGGTATTGTGCCATAGATGAGGTTTGAAAGGTTTAGAAGAGGTTATAAAGGCCTGAAAGGTTATTATTCAATGAAACCTTTCTGGCTTCTCTAACCTTTTCCAAACCTTTCTAACTCCTCGTGCCACTTTCTGCTTCCACAAACTTCCCATACCATTGTTCTGTGTCTCCCCTCGTATCCGCCATCGTGCTCACCACTTGGACGCCCGGGTACGCCGTGCGCTGCGTTGCAGCCTTGCGGGGACAGACGATCGCCGATCAGATCGAGATCATCGTCGTGGAGAATCACTCACAAGATGATTCCATCGGCATTCTGCGAACGCGTTTGAAGGATATCCCCACTGTGCGTTTGATCGAGACGCCGGAGAATCACGGCTACGGCTGGGGCAATAATTTCGGTGCGACCTATGCAACGGGCAAGTACATCCTCATTATCAATCCCGATAACGAACCAGAGCCCAATGCGATCGAGAAGATGGTGGCGATGATGGAGGCCGATCCTTCCATTGGCATTCTCGCCCCGCGCCTGCAGTACGGTGATGGAACGGTGCGGCAATCTTCCCGGTCATTCCCCACGATTCTGGATGTCATCATCAAGCGCATCCCGCTCCTGCAGCCGTTTTTTAAGCAGCGCATTGCACGCTACCTCCAGAGTGGAGTGACGTCGCTCGAGCCCCGCGATACGGATTGGGTGGTGGGCGCGGTGCTGATGCTGCAGTTGGATTTCTATCGTGAGTTGAAGGGATTCGATGAGCGCTTCTTCCTGTTTTTCGAAGACATGGATCTCTCCCGTCGGACGTTGAAAGTGGGTAAACGCGTGGTCTATGCTCCGCGAATTACCGTGCGTGATCGCAAGGACCGTCTGAGTGGCGAAAGTTTTCTGTCGATTTTACTGAAGAAGACCGGGAGGATTCACATTGCGAGCGCGGTGAAGTATTTCTGGAAGTGGAGGGCGGAGGTTTAAAAGGAAAGGAAAGAAGTTAGAAAGGCCTGAAAGGTTCCGTATTCCTGTATCAAAGCACTAAGCCTGATGCATGCGGCGTATTTGTGGAAAATCAAAAGTGATGTTATAATATATACATACAAACAGACAAATGAATATTTCCAACTTCGTTTCATTGGTTTCAAAATGCACGTTCATTCGTGAGTCTCTTCGAAAGTCGATCATCAATAAGGCAAAAGCCTTTTCTGATACCAAACGGTTGCGTATTGCAAATAAATTGAATGCATTAGGAGAAGATATCCTTTCCGATCGTTTTCTTCTCGCTTTACCCAACGCATGCCACAAACTTGCTGTTGCTCTCACTGTAGAGCGTGAGCGAGGGGATCGTGCTGCCGAAGCACTCATTCTTCCGTCATTCGACACACCGTGATACAAGATTTCGCTGATCAGCGGCTTAGAGACAGTCATCCGGTCCAGGAAAATGGGAAGACATTGCCTGAGCACAAAGAACATTCCGTCGAAAGCCGAAATTCGGCGGAGAAAGCTGGAGAAATGATCGATACTCGAATTCAGGCTCTTGATCGTGTCCGTCGTCTGTTATCTTCATCAAATACTACTGGGAAGGACTCTACGGACGTTCGCGGTCAATTTCAGAAACTGAGTGCGGGGCTGATAAAAGTTGTCAATCGATCTTCCCTGAGCTTCCTTCGATGGTTGAACAATGAATCCTCTCATGGGAACTCGAAGATCCCGCGTCAGGACATAGTGAGTTCATCTGCCGTTCAACGTGATTCCTTGGTACCGCCGGACGTGGTCACTCTGCGCGAAACTACTTCGAAAATCCTCAATCTCTTCACGTCAAACGCACGCCAGAAAGGAGCTGATGTCACCTTGTCACCCTCATCCGAGGTGGACGGCTTATTTACGGTTATCCTTCGTAGAGCGAATGGCGGACCGGCGACGTACGCCAAATTGCGTGTGATCGGAGGGCCGCAATTTATCGAATCGTATTCATTCGAATCTCATCGGGAATCCTTATTTCTGAATGTCCCAAGCCATCTTTCCGATGACACGTGGTATCATTTGAACAATCTCGCCGGAAGCATCGTGGGGTTCATGATGGAAGATCTGGATATGGGCCATGATAAACCATTTCTGTCGTTCGAGTCCTCGGATCACAAGTCTTTCCGGTTTTCCGAGGGGAAAGATTTTTGCCCTGTGTTGACGAATACGGCCGTAGCAGTTGATGCCCGCAGTCCGATCGGGAGATTTTTGGAAGACGATGCCTATGGTTGCAGTAATTATGAAAAAACGGATATCCCTAAGACGTCGCGTCTGCTCAAGACCTATCTGTTGCAGCACCCCGATCTCTGGAGAGGGGATGCGGATCTGGGGTTTGAGGAGGCGTGTGATCTCGATCATCTCGCACCGGAGCAGGCGATGACATTGGTATCGAAGACTGTCGTCCATATGTTCGACTACAACCTTGCTCAATCGGCGGTGAAACGTGTCCCACGGATGGAATGGTTTGAAGACTCTCTTATAGACAAGATGTTCCCCTCGTACACGATTAAGGAGAAGTATCTCGCTGCTCTTCCACCTGACCGACAAGCAGACATCCGGAAGAATCCGGGAAAGTATTATGCCGAAAGGATGAAGATCGATGCGACTGGTGCCGATGTCTTTCTGGAACAGAAAATGCAGCGCGAAAGAAATGGTGACAACTCTCCCGTTTTGTTCGTCTGTCGAAACTACGCAGCGATCACGAAGGCCTTCACCGAAGCCGTGAAGCTCTGGCAGGATCCGGAGAATAATCACCTGAGAAATTTCCACTGTATTCAAACGGGATCAGGTTCCACAAATGACGTATCTCCTTATGTTCCGGGAATGAGAAATTTGGAGGGTCAACAGTTGAGGGGTGAACATGCTTGGAATACATTCGTCTGCCTCTCCGAAGGCGGAAACGCGAAGGTCGTGAATGTCGATCTCACCTGGGGCGACGGTGGAGCGAAACTCGAGCAAGATCGAGCATTCGTCACTCAAAGCCGGATGGCGTTCACGCTCAATAAAATGGTCAAGGCGGGACTGATCGGCGAGAAGGATTTGGAAAAGATCAATGGGATTCTTCCTGATTCTCCGGAGACGCACGTGACTCGTTCATTCATTTGGCATCATTTCCTGGCCCAGGCCTCTGGTGTTGAGAGTGGAAAGAGCAGAAGAGAAGATCCCTCTTCCCCGAAAGGGACAGTCGAGAGTGAACATCGTGACTCTCTTTCTCGCGGGAGTCCGAAGAAGACCATTGACGAAATGTTCCGTTCTCACCGAGAGACCAAAGTAGCGAAAGCAGCAGAATGCGCTCGGGAGGTTTACCTCCACACACAGTCTAATGTTGCAGCCATTCTTCTCGTTTATAATTCACTCGTTGGTGGCTTGAGTCTCCACATCATCGATGGAAAGAACCTTGCAGATTCCGTAATGAAGTTATTCCAGGGTGCACCGAGCCTGAGAAAGAAATACCGAAAGGAATACGATCGCATCGTGAATATCAGGAAGCTGCGGGTTGTGTGAGCTTGTGGATGTATAACCTTCGATTCGCGGGAAAGAATCCCGCTCCCAGAAATAATAAATGCTCAAGGCAACCAACCTTTCAGGCCTTTCTAACCTCTTCCAAACCTTATAGGCCTCACCCAATATTCTCCCAGAAACACTTGTGGCAATACACCACGTACGGTGCGTCACTCGGATACACGGAGAGCATGGATTCCTTGCACTTGTCGCAGGTGCGCTTGTAGAGCTGACGTTCGCTCCGGAGAGCCATGCGTTGCTTGTGGCGGCAGGCCGGGCAGTGATCCGGGAGCGGGAGCTTCTTCTGCTCGTAGAATTTCTTCTCTGCGGAGATCACGATGAAGTCCTTCTTACAGGAGGGTTCCTGGCAGACGAGCTTCACGATGTCATTCTGGGTGGAGGTTGCAGCCATAATTAAAGGGGAGGAAGGGTTTGAATTACAGAATCGGTTTCGGTTGCGAGGCGCTTCTTCTCATAGTCGGTGAAGAGGTAGGGGAGGAGGTTGTACTGTTTCGCATCCTGGAGTTCCTTCTTGATGCGAGCGACTTCCTGATGGTAGATCGCGGGATCCACCGGTTGATTCAAAATGTGGTACTCCTTGTTCTGGAGGAATACACAGCCGAAGCAGTTCTTCAGATTCTTGCTCCAGGCGCAGAATTCTGAGTCACTGCAGTAGTCGCACTGGAAGCAGAAATTGAGGTTGTAGCCCATGGGGCAGTGGGTGCATTGGTAGCAGAGCTCCGCCTCGATGCAGACGGTGATGTCGCAGCAGTTCTTGATTCCATTCGCCTCGATCGTATAGAGGCAGTCTTCCAGAGCGAAGGCATCATGACAGCGGTAGCAGCTCTTGCATTCGGAAAGGTGATTGCCGATGCAGTCCTCGCAACTGAACTGCTGGATTCCGAGGTTCGGTGTTTTCTTCCGGACATCATCCACACGCTTCAAAATCGCAGAGCGATGCGCAGCGCTTTGCAGATCGATCGACTGGAGACGCTTGTCGTATTCCTCCTTCGTGAGCTTCTCATTGAACATGTAGTACTGTTTCTTATAGAGCCCGGCACACCCGAAGCAGTCCGAGCACCCGAAGCAGTCCTTGCAGAACTTGCAGTCGCGGCAGTTGCCGCAGTCCTGGCAGTAGTCGCTCATGTAGCAGGTACTGCAATCGATGCATTCCGCGCACCACTCGCAGTTGGCGCAGAAGGTGAGGCCCGTACAACTAATGCATTTGCGTGAGTACCGGGCGTAGTACACATCCTCACAGTAGAAGACGCCGAAGCAGTAGTAGCAGTTCTTGGATTTCACCGCGATGTCCGAAAATCCGCAGTTCTCGGCGCCCACCTGCTTCACGTTGTAGCGGGGTTTCTCCAGGAGGAGCCGGTGGAAGTCCGAGAGGAAGGGCATTATCAATGGTTGGTAATTTAGAATTACATTCTACTCGTAACATTTATTTGCGCATCATTGCGGCACACTATTCCATCCGCATAGTGCCAGAAAACGCACACTTTCAATTAAGCTTTGCTGTATTGCGTAGATTTCTTCTCTAGTCTCTGCTGTGTTCAAACGATAAATTAATCTGTTTCCCACGACAGGTCCTAAATTCTGTCCACTCTCTAGAACAAGTTGGAGTGTTCTCTCTTTCAATTCCTGAATATCTCTCAGCGTTTCCGAAGGAGCAGTTGGATCGGAAGGATTTGACACTTCTTGCGCGGTGTCAGTGTCTTGCGCTGGAACATCTGCTCCAACCCTAGTATTTCTTATAAACAGTTTATGGGTTCGATCGTAACTAAAATTCAACCCAGAAGCAGGTGTCGTCAGAAGATTTTTCAATTCCTCTGCCTCATCGGTAGGCAACTGTATTTTCAAGCGATCCTCCATAGAAGATTGGGGAAGTTGCTAAGTGCACATAGTATGTTTATTTATGTTATAAACGTCTATTATCTTCGACTATTACAAACGATATATTTCTGAAAAACGCTTCCATAAGCGATAATCCTCATCTATAATATGTGTAGATTCCTATTCAACATTTATGCCAATTCGCCCCTTCGACCGTCGCATCATCGAGCAACTCTCCGTCCTGGGGTGCAATACCCGTGAGGCACAAATTTATCTGCAATGTCTGCGGATGGGTCCGGCGACGGTGCAGGAGATCGCGGTGAGCCTCAAGCGCAATCGCGTCACTATCCACAGCGCGGTGCATCAGCTCATCGAGAAGGAACTACTGTTTGAAACGCGCAGGGGAAAGCGTCGGTTGATTGTTGCTGAGGAACCCGTTGGGCTGATGCGGTTACTGCAGAAGAAAGAGAATGAGCTCGCACTTGCCCGTGAGAATTTGGAACATCTCACACCGCTGCTGTCGTCCATTCAAGCTATGAGTCAGGGAGTACCGACGGTGAGATTGTATGAGGGCGTAGAAGGATTCAAGCGGATGCTGGAGGAGACACTTGCGGCGCGGAGTGAAGTTCTCGTCTTCAGCTATGTCGATCTCTTCTCCAAGGCCGTCGGCCCCGATTACCTGGAGCAGTACTTCGTGCGGCGGGCGAAGAAAGGTGTGCATTCACGTCTCCTCTTTCCTTCCTGCCCGTTTGTGGATCGCATCTTGCCGAAGTCGAAGGAATATCTGACGCAGATTCGCGCACTTCCACCGACTATTGTTTGGAAATCCGGAATCTTTGCCTGGAATAATTGTCTGGCACTCTTGTCGTTTACCGAGCAGAAGCTCACCTGCACCATCATCGAGAATCCGGATATTGCACATTTCTTTCGGACGGTGATTTTTGAAATGTGTTGGAGGGGAGCGGAGACGAAGCGGATAGCGATCAGCGGATAGCGAACAGCTTTTTATGACCCAGCAGCAACCGCCTGTAGTGAGCGATGTAGAACTATCCTCGGGTGCGGTGCCGGAGCGGTGAATTTGGATTAATGGTAGATTGTCATTATGCAACATCAGCTTCTCTACCGCTCCTTGGCCAAGTACTACGATCGCATCTATTCGTGGAAAAACTACAGAAAGGAAGTGAAGAAACTGGAGTCTCTGATTCATCAGTACCAACAATCATCTGGGAAACGGCTACTGGAAGTCGGATGCGGGACAGGCGGTCATCTGAATTTTCTCCAGAAGAATTTTGATTGCATGGGCGTCGATCTCAATCCTGAAATGCTTATGGAAGCCCGCAAGAAACTCAAGGCTGTTCCCCTTAAGAAAGCGGATATGACGACGCTGAATTTGAGGAAGAAATTCGATGTCATTTTGTGTCTCTTCAGCTCCATCGGCTACGCACGCACAAAAAGCGACCTCAAGAGGACCATTGAGAATTTTTCGAAACATTTAGTTACAGGAGGGGTGGTGATCATCGAGCCGTGGTTTCAGCGTGAAGAAGTGAAGAAATGGCATCCCGATCTCACAATCTACGATGGTTCCGATACGAAGATCGCAAGGATCGGAGCAACGACGGTCAAGGGGGATTGTACAGTGACAGAGATGTCCTATCTCATTGGTGATGCTGATGGGAAGATTTGGCACACACAGGATCAGCACGTTATGCGGCTCTTTGAGAAGAAGAAGGTACTAAACATGATGGAGAAGGCCGGCCTGGATTCCTGCTTCCTTGCCACTGGCTTGATGAAAAGGAGGGGATTGCTGGTGGGGGTGAAACAATAGCAACCCAGCGCGGGATGCTTCCCGCGGACTTCAATCATATTTGGCGCTTGGCGCCGGCTTTTCTTTTTCAACTCAGGAGCAGGATTCCTTATGCAGGAGCAGGATTCCTTAAAACTCAGGAGCGGGATTCCTTCCCGCGGTTCAAAGAGCATTCATCAGCAGGCCCGCGCGAACGAATCGCGCTCCCATCAATCTTCAATCCTGTATCACCATTTTCTGTCTCTCAATTATTTTCTGGAACGACGGTGCCGCCCGATTCCAATCCACGATGTCCACTTTCATCGGCAGCGTCGAACGCTCAAGCTCTTCTTGTAGTGCATCCATGATTTTCAAATCGAGAAATTCGGGACCTGCGATGGCCAGATCGAGATCCGAGGTCGGTTTGGCCTTTCCCTGCGTCCGCGAACCGAATGCCCACACGGTGCAGTGCGGTACATGCTTTCGCAGGATATCCTGGATCAGAAGGAGATGCTGCGGCTGGAGATCAAACGGGGAGATGTTCAAGGTGCTGGAGGAGGAAGCGGGCGTTCTGCAGAAACGGCTGTGCCGAAGCGAAAACTGCGGCGGCGATACTTGCATCATAGGTATGTGAGGTCCGATTCCGTGCATTGCGGTATGCGAACCATTCCTCCACATTCTCGATGTACCCGCGCTCGGCGGCGGTGCGCAGGAGATCGTTGTAGGCCATCTGATCGACGTTGTCGCCATGCCGTGTTTCCAGAATGCGCTTGATGAACTTTAGAGCCAATTCATGGGAGTATTCGAATCGCTGGATCACGCCGTCGCGGATGATTTCGCTCGCGGGATTCTTGTCCGATGCAGCAAGGCCATCCTCCAGTTGCTTGAGAGCATTGCTGAGTGGTGAGAGATCGAGGTCAGGCATGGGAGGATTGTAGCACGAGATCCAGCGTGCCATGCTTGGCGCGGGCTTGTTCTATCTTTGCGTGAATCTTCTTTTGATAGTGCGAAAGTTGTTTTTCCAGCCCGCGGGAAGCATCCCGCGCTGGGGTTGTATGTGAGAAAAACTGCAGAAAAACCTGTTCCTGTAGTTGACCTGCCCCCCTCCATCCCGTACCCTCGCTCGGCTTTCCTATGGAGATGGTTCCCCTCAAAGCTTCGGCACGCGATCTCAAGGTCTCCCCCGGTGATATCCGGAGGAGTAATGCTGTGCCGTGTGTCATCTACGGGAATGATGTCGCGAATACCGCTCTCTCCTGTGTGGCCAACGAGATTACCAAGGCATACACCAAGGCAGGGGAATCGACGATTGTGGAGCTGGAACTTGGTGATAAGAAAATCCCGGTGCTCTTCCATGCTGTGCAGTTCGAGCCCGTCTCCGGTCGGATCCACCACGTCGACTTCTACGCTGTGAACCTCAAGAAGGAGATCGAGGCGCCGGTGGCGCTGCGCTTCACGGGTGAGTCTCTCGCCGTCAAGGAGCTCTCTGCGATCTTCGTCTCTGTCCAGAGCCATGTGACGGTACGGGCGCTGCCGATGGATCTCCCGCATGATCTCGAGGCGCCGCTCAGCGTGCTTGCGAAGATTCACGATGTTATCAAGGTTTCCGATCTCATCCTCCCCAAGGGTGTGCAGGTGAAGGATCAAGCCGATACCGTCCTTGCCACCGTCCAGGAACAGCGTAAGGAAGAGGTTGTGGTGGTCGCCGCTCCTGTCGTGGGTGCCGAGGGTGCCGCTCCTGTTGCCGGTGCCGAGGGTGCCGCTCCTGCGGATGCTGCCAAGGCTGGTGCTCCGGCAGAAGCTGCTGCAGGGAAGGGCGACAAGAAGAAGGCGAAGAAGGACTAATCACCGAATCTTTTTCCCATATTCTTCCTTTGTTCCTATGAAGAAATATTTCATCACGCTCTCGATAGTTGCCACACTGGTCGTTGCGAGTCTTATCCTCACGTTCGTCGTGTTCGCTCCGGGTGGGACACCGCTTCCTCATCGTGGTTCGGGGCAAGTCGCTGAGGAGCGTCAGAGCTTCGGTTCGTGGCTGCTGGCTGCGATGACCGGTACCAATCGTCGCAAGTCTCTCGTCGCGGTAATGGTGGAAAATCAGGAGCTGGCGCGTCCGCATCAGGAAGGAGTGAAGGATGCACTCCTCGTCTGGGAGTTTCCCGTAGAAGGACTCATCTCACGTTTCGCCCTCGTCTTCGATCGTGCCAATCTTCCGGTACGCATCGGTCCGGTGCGGTCACTGCGTCCCTATTTTATCGATGCTCTGAAGCCCCTCGTGCCTGCAGTCATTTATGCCGGTGGCAGTCCGGAGGCTTTTGCCAAGGTGGATAAAGGTGACATCGTGGCCAAGAATCTCTTGTACTACTACAGCGATGCCGTGCGTGACAAGACCATTCCAGAACCGCACAATCTCTTCGTCATGGGCAAGAATGTCACTGCTCTTCTCAAGGATGACACACTTGCGGCGACCGTCTGGCCTCCGTACGTTCTCGGGACAGCGAAAAAAGTTCCTCCTGCGGCCATCATCTCCCTCAATTTCCACAATCCGGTGCACGATGTTCGGTACGTCTATGATACGCTCTCCGATTCCTATGCCCGTTCGAGCGGCGACGTTTCCGATCAGGGGAATCCGCGTAATGTTCTCGTGCTCGAAATGCCGATCCAGGATATCGGCGAAGAGGGACGACTGACGATCAATGTGAGCGGCAAGGGTCGCGCGTACCTCTTCCATGCCGGGACGGTGCAGAAGGGAACCTGGAGCAAAACGGGACTCACGGGGCGCTTCATTTTCCAGACCACCGAAGGCAAGCCTTTCCTCTTCGCATCGGGGCAGACGTGGGTGACTTCGTTGCCGGGGATGGACAGGGTGAAGTGGAATTGAGAGGTTATGTTCGAAGTTGAAAAGGTTTGGAAGAAGTTAGAAAGGCCTGAAAGGTTTCTTGCTGCTGAGCTCATCGTGAAATTAAACCTTTCTGGCTTCCCTAACCTTTTCAAAACCTTTCGAACCTCAATCTCAAGGAGTTGAGCTTATTTCCTCTCCTTCTTCCCCTTCACCGACTTCGCCATCTTCATCTCTTTATACCGCTTCACCCGACTTCGCGCGCGGCGCTTCGCCGGGTTGCGCTCAGCGTGTACTCTTTTTCCCTTTGACGGATTTATTCATCTTCATTTCTTTATACCGCTTAACCTGCGGCTCGAGCTTCTCGATCGTCCGGTCGAGTGCTTCCAGTATGTCGGGCTTGCGGGATTCGGCGCGGAGAATCTTGCCGGGGAGCTCCACGGAGATACTCACCATCACCTGATCGCGCTCCTTCTTGGTGCCCTGCTTCTCCACCTCGATGCGGATCGCGGAGGATTCGTCTTTCACGGTCTTGCAGTAGGTTGCCAGTTTTCCCAGCTTGCGGGCCACAGTCTTGGTCTCGGCATCGGTGAAGGAGAAGCCTTTTTCGAAGTGGAGGATTTTCATGGGGTGAGGGGGAAATGATCTGAGAGAAATGATGGAAGTGTTGAGAAGCGTGTAGCCTGTTTTGTTTTCAGAGCGCCATGCTTGGCGCGGACTTACAACCATAACAATCTTCTGTAATCCTTAGACACCGAAACATACAGGAAACTGTCGAAGGGGGAGATTGCGCGATAGGGCCATTTCATGGTAAAATATGTGCACAATACCAAACAAACATTATGAGCGAACAGACCCCACAACCTTTGAAGGAAGTTCGTACAGAGGTTCCGGAGCAGCAACAGACGACTCTCGATGCGAAAGCACCGATAACGACCGAGTCACACCCTTCTGCAAAAACGCGATTGCGGAGATTGGGAGCAGCAGTTTCCAATAATCCTGCGTCGCGGGAGTACGAAGCGGAACAAGCGAATGGGAAAGCTTTGGATGAAGCGGGGGCTCATGGGAAAGCTGGCGAAAAAGGAGAGGAGGGAGAGGGAGGAAAGAATGAAGGAGTCGATAATTCAGGTCCCTTCACTACTACGTCAGAGAATAGAGTGGATGGATCACTGGATATTTCCAATCCTTCCGGCGTAGATCCTTTCAAGTCTGATGCACCGAAAGCTGTTGTTCCAGGTACTTCCCAGCCCAAGTCGGAAGCAACTGCGCCGCAGGAGCCCCATGGATTTAAGGAAAAAGCGATCAATTTTGTGACGAACGGATTTGAGAAGAGCCTAGAGATGTTCCAGAAGTTCATGCACTACATCCAGGATATGGGCGCCGAACCGCTGATGAATGCCGCAGCGGCGATTCGTATGATTGCCGGGGGAGAGTATGTCGCGAAGTTTCTGGAAATGATCGCGGGTGGCAACCGCGCCGCATTCATCAGTGCCATGAAGAAGTCTGGGCTTTCACTCGCGAAAGTCGAGAACGCAGAGAAGGCGAAGGAGTTTGAGGAAGCACAGGAAGGGCTCTTCGGGAAATTCGATGCGAAGGAGGGATACACCAAGCAGAAGTTCTTCCTATCTGTCGTCGATCAGTGGAAGAAGAATAATGTGGAGAAGAAGCAGATCGGTCCGGAGGATATTGCCGCGTTGACGGCTATCGCGGATGCCATGCCCGAAAAAAATCCGACGCCCGAGAAGCCGGCGACCCCCGCGGAGATTCCAGAACAAGTTGTCGGCACGGCTGATATAGAAGGGAAGAATGTTGTTCTCATAAAGCGCGCCGGAGAATCGCTCTTCAGGATGGAGGGAAAAGACTTCCGCGTGAAGCCGACCATCGGCACGACGCCGATCCCCGGATACACTGTCGACCTCACAGAGTTCAAACTGGAAGGTGATTCCGTTGCCATTGGGATCAATACTATTGTGCCTCTCGTCCCCAAAAGACCTTTCGTGAAATCAGCAGAATTCAACAGAGTACGGACATCGGTTTTGGGAGGAACCCCTCAAGTGACGTTGGCCTATCGTGAGGAAGCGGGAAAGGATGAAAAAACTATTGGTATCTTGTTCGAGGAAGTGAAGAAAGTGGCTGTATGAAGCTGCTCAGAACGACGAATCCGCTGGGATTTCGCTCTGGAAGGAAATGGGGATTTGTGGTAGAATACAGGTAAAGAAATCCATATCCTTTTCCGATTCCTGCCATGGCAGAAACACCACGATCACCGGAGCAATTCAACTATGATGAAGTCAGTCGAGCGCGGGCGAATACAATCAGAAGGACTTATGGTGTATTAGGATGGACTCAACCCCTTGGGACAGCGGTTGGAACGGCAACTGGCATCGCAGGTAGAGCCGTCTATGACACAGGTGTAGCTTTCTACAACGCGCTCAAATCTTGAGTTCTTTTATCGCGTCCACTCTTCTCCATGACACACTCCGCTTACAGCAATCCCCATTCGGAGATTTCCATTCGCGAAAAACGTTTGACGATGTTTGCGGGGAAACCTCCGGCGAGTCCTGAAATATTGTCGGAGTCGACCATTATTGAACGGATGACCACCGATTCCATTCCGATCGATCAATTGCAGAAGGCGCTCGATGCTCTCGAGGCTCTAACAAAGACGAAACCCGAGGCTCTCGTGAGAGTGCGCAACGGGTTGGATAGGAAGAAGCTGGAGTTGAGACAGCGATTAGGACTGGAGGCGAATCTGCATAAACTGAGGAGTGTCACGAATGAAACAGTGAAGAAACGAAATCAAGAAGTGACCGATCTCCTGGCTGCGAATGACACTCCAGAGGGTGGTGCAGTACCTTCTCCGGATGCGGATGCACCGGCAACTGCGGGAGCACCAGTGGAGAGAGGAGAGGCTGCTGCGGCAAAGCCGGAAGGTGCAGTTGCACCAGGTGGGGCGGGAGTGGAAAAACCGAACGGAGCATTGGGTGCAGCACCTGCAGGTTCCAAAGCTGAAAAACCTGGATTCATGAATCGTTCCATTGAAACAGTACAGAGTGCCTGGCACACATCGGTCGACTGGGCGAAGGAGCATCCGAATATTTCCATTGCCATCGGGACAACTCTTGGTGTGGGATTGATTTACGGGGCATGGAAATGGTGGAATAGTAGTGAAGAGAGTGATGAGAAGTCAGAGAAGAAGTCATCGAAGTGGGGATGGGTGAAGTGGGTTCCGGTGGTGGGGTTGGCTGCTGCGTTGGTTGCAGGTGGCATTTATGCAGCTGATCAAGTTCAAGGATGGATGAAAGATATCGAGCTCTTCAAACATCGAACATTCGGGGAATGGAAGCAGTTAGCCAAAAATGAGCTCATCAAAGCAAAAGATCACCTTCCGATTGTCGGGAAGAAGCACGAGGGAAAAAAGTACAACATCAGCGATGAGAGCTACAAATTTGCTGAAGAGAAATTCCGGGAAACCAGAGCGAAGCCGGATGAGAAGGAGATCAAGAAGCACTTTGGACTCCGGGAGGATCAGTCGAGTCCGGAGTACGAGCAGTTCGTGAAGGATATGCATGCGAAGTACGATGTGCTCACGGATAATAGCGTCACATATGCGCGTTCCGATGTTACCCTCCACAACTACGAGACGTCCATGATTGCCGCTCTGGGGCAGATGCGCGAGTGGTTTGTGCGGCATGAGGGCGTGTTCGTTGCCCTCGCTCTTGCTTCGACGTATCAGCAGGGTCTCGCCAATATTCGCAGATTGCTCACGACTGGAGTATCCGCTGGAGTATCGGTTGCACTGCTTATCACAAAAATCTCTGCAGAATTTACCATGATGTTCGCCGGGACAGCGATCAGTCATCCCCTGGCGTCGCTCTTCGGGTTCACCGGTTTGCTCTTTGGACAGAAGGCAACCATTGCCGCAGCGAAGAATATGTATCTCCCCGAGAACTTCACGGATTTCGGACTGGCATTGGCAACCGGTCAGCCAATCGCTAAAGGTGTGAACGTGCTTTCTCCAATTGTTGTCAGCTACATTAATAAACACAGCGATGATCTCAAGACGCTGACGGACAGCTTCCCGGAGTGGGTCGACAGCGCCCTTTCCAAGTTTGGAGATTTTATTTCCAATAGTGTGCCAAATGCCATGACGCTGAAGAAGTGGCAGACGGTGGAGAAAATCCACACAGGATCCATGAAGAGTCTCAAGACGGAGCTGGAAGCGCGGCAGTCCGAGGTGAGGGTGAAGACGTCAGAGACAGGCACCGAAAAAGGTCCGCTCCTCAGAGATGCACTTGTCCAACTGGATGTCTTTCAGAAGTCATACTTCGCATGCCGGACGGAGCAGGTGACCGAGAGTGATGAGCCTGAACGAGCCCTTGCAGCTTTGCGTCAAACACTTACGAAAGTTGGAATCGAAACTATGGAAGAAGGAGGAGTCGTCCGTTGGAAGGCGGAAGACGGGACCCTCGTCGATTTTTGCGTCGATCCCAAAAACAAGGATCCCGAGAGCATCCACACGCTCTCTCTGAGAATGCATGCCGTGAAGGATGAGGATTCTGTGACGTTCACGGCATTCCGGGCGCTGTATCTCCTGCGTGAGAAATTGGGTGCCGGGATGGAGACCGGTGAACGGTGGGTTACGAACAAGACCGCCGCAATCATTGTAGGCGGGATGCTGTACTTCACGGATAGCGAACACCGGGATGTCTTCTGGTCCGCCCCTGCACGTCTTGTCAGAGATCTTTTCCCAGGTGTCAGTTGGGAGCAACTGGCAGTGGATGCGGCCGATGCAACCGTGAATGCCGCGATCATAACACTCGATCTTGCGGCTATTGCCCGCATCAAGCGATTTATCGTCGGTGGAGGTGCGATGTTCGAGAAGCGGACTCTCATAGAAATGGGCTGGGCCATCAATCCTCTCACGGCTCCTTTCAAGGTGGTCCGGGATGCCGCACGAGGAATGATCGATCTTTCCATTGCGAAGAATCTTCGAACCCTCACCGGAGAGAGCGGTCGTATGGCCAATATCCTTTTTGGGAGAGGAGGGATTCGCCCCGAATGGGTGGGAATCATTGACGATTCTTTGGATATCAAGGAGCTGCAATACGTTGCGAAAATGATGAAGTTGGATGATTACGAGAAATTGGGAATTGATGCGCTCAGAGCGAAGATGAAGACTCACGTTACAGATATTATCAAGCATATTTATCGGGGGCGACTTCGACATATATTTACGGGAAGAAAGATTACTAATTATGACGAACTCAGAAAAGCTGTTGAACTCTGGTATCCGAATAGAAGCGGTGTCGTACGAGGAGCGGAGCGTGTGTCGAAAGCTATGGAACGCTCCATGGATGTCGTTCACGCAGGGTGGCGCATACTTTATGATGCTGTAGCGCAGGTTTGGGTGGGGAAGGGCATGATTCCCTTTAACAATTTTGTGAATTTGTTCAAGGGTATCCATTTCCCCCCGTCTCTTCTCAGCGCGATCGTCAAGTCCAAGGGGGCTCTTACCATGCTTGCCAATGCGATCAAATGCGGTGCACCGGCGGTGCAATATTTCATGAAGATTGCGACGATTGCACAGAAGATTGCTCCGGTTGCGGGAAGAGCCATGCTGGGTCTGGATGTAGTCATGTGCATTGTGGAAATGCACGCAAATCAGGATCGTATTGCGGGCACCGATAACCAGTCCCTCAAGGAACTCTATGCGATGCAGGATAATCTTGATATCGCCGCCGCAGCTTCTGGAACGGCTATGGCTGTGGCGTGGCGAGTGGTGGGTTGGGCTCCGCAAGCTACGAGATTTCTTGCACTCAAAGTTGGTGCAAGTACATTCGTGCCAGCCGTAATAGCATTCGCCGCGGGAAAGTACGTCTATGGTAAAGCGGAAGCGGTGACGGAAACGTGGTTGAGTGAGCAGAAGGACTGGGAGAAGAAGAAGCCCGGTTTGCTCCGGCAGAAGATGGACGAATTGGGTCCGGGAAAACGGGATTACTGGCAGGGCTGGGCAGGAGGAACGCGGACGGAGAACTGGGCGAGGTGGGGATGGTCTCGGTGGTCCGAAATGAGCAGGAACGAATTCAGCAAATGGGAAGAGGGAGTCGAGAAGACGATTCAGGACGCCAATTCCGCAACGCGGTACAAGATCACGCGTGCGTATGCAGCCAAGATGACTCAGCTGCTTCCGGGACAGGGTGAGTCTGATGAGGATTACTCACAGCGGTACCTGCGTTTTCAGCAGGATCAAATCGGATTCATCTCCGATGCGACGCGGGGGATGTTCGCAACATCGTTCGGCAACGAATTTCAGGCGGCGCATACGCATGCGGAACTTATGGCGCTCTCCCGGGCACTCCAAGCGAATCATGACCATAAGATTATGCAGATCCAGATGCGTGCTGCAGATGGGGTCATGTCCTCCAAGGATTTTGATATCGCAGATTATACGAAGTTTGAGAACTCACGCTCGGCGATTGACGGTATCAGCCCTCGCGACGTCATTGTTACCTATCAGGATGTGCAGCGGGCGGAAATGCTCGTGAATATTGCGGCGGTAAGAGAATTATCGCCGGAGGATAGGATGAGCAAGGCGGTGCAGGACTACAATCTGCAGAATTCCATGCTTTCGGAAGTCCGGTATGATCTTGCTCTCTGCGACCGAAATCTCCGGACCTACGCGAATGTGGATTCATTACCCGGGTGGGAGTGGAGTAATGGACTCAATGATTCGCGGAATGTCGCTCGTCACGGTTTGAGCATCGAGCTGCGTTCGATTATCAGAGATGAAGCGCACAGGATGATGGTGAAGCAGGATTTGACGCTTGAAGACTACAAGGAATCCGTCGGAAAGCTCTCTGCGCTCTTGCAAGATCCTAATTCCTTCAGGCACTTCTATGATCTCGGGATTGCGAAGGGGAAAGCGAACAAAGGAGAACTTCCGGGAGATCAGGAGGCTATGCTTACGCTTCCCTGGCTTAGGGAAAATCTTTACGTCGATCATCCTCCGGTTTCTCCAGCTGCGCCTGCGGCTCAGCCGCGGGATCTCGCGAAGAGGGAAACCGCCCCCGAGACCTTAGTGGCGTAGATGAATAATCCACGCCATATGTGTATGTGTTTCAATTGAACAATGCCCATTACCGTAGCTGGGGTTCGCAGTTCGACAGGCTCACTGCAGGCGAACCCCAGCTACGGATGGTGGGTTCCATTTGATGGTGTTATCAGGTGCATCTATTTATTGCCGCAGCATTCAGCCGGCGATTCGGGCATACTGTGTGTCATGCCACTCAGTTATTCCCAATTGAGAAGATATCGGACCTGCCCTCGTCAGTACGAATTTTCCAACGTGAAGAAGATCCCGTGGGGGATTTCGGAGGGCGAGAGCTTCGGGGCGAGTGTGCATGTGGCGCTCAAGCGGTGGGGGGAAGCGGAGTTAGCGATTAGCGGTGAGCGGGTAGCGGGTAGCGGACTTCCTCAGCTTTTTCCGGAGGAGTCGTCTGCGTCACTCAATCCGCTAATGGAAGAGAAGCTCATCCAAATCTGGCATGACTCCTTTGCGATCGATGCGTATCCCACACGGCTGGAGGCGGACTTCGCGCGGAGGAGAGGAGAAGAGATCATGCGGAAGTTCTTCCCCTGGTGGGCAGCGTGTCCCCGGACCCTCCTCTCCGTAGAGCAATCGTTCAAGATTCCCGTGGACGGAGCGACCTTCGCCGGGAGACTCGATCGCATGGAGGAGACTGCCGACGGCATCGTCATCATCGACTACAAGACGACGCGGCCCTGTACTCAGGACGAAGCGGATGCTGATCTGCAGCTCTCGCTCTACGCGCTGGCCTGTCAGGAGCTCACCGGCAAACCTTGCACCAGCCTCACCTTGTTATTCCTCTCCGAGGAAGGAGTGGTGGAGCGGACGACCAAACGTGGGTCCGGGCAGCTGCGCGACGCTCTCACGCAGATCCGGCTGATCCGTGAGCGGATGGAGGCGAAGGACTATCGCCCGACTCCGAGCTTGGAAGCGTGTAAGCGGTGCCCGTATCGGAGGATTTGTGACTCGGCGGTACGATGAGATGCATGTCATGGTGAGCGGAGTCGAACCATGGCATGCATCGAATTGTCGCAGTTCGACTCCGCTCACTGTGACAATTCTCCGTTTCCAATGGAACATTTGTTGCTAATATCTTTTCACTAACCCCCTCATCCCATGCCCCGCCTCGCCGACCCCAAGCAGGATTTCTCCCAATGGTACCTCGATGTCATCGCGCAGGCGGACCTTGCCGAGAATGCCGATGTGCGCGGGTGCATCATCTTCAAGCCCTATGGTTATGCGCTCTGGGAGAACATGCAGCGGGACCTTGATGCAAGGATCAAAGGATTGGGAGTCCAGAATGCCTATTTTCCTCTCTTCATTCCGGAATCACTCCTGATGAAGGAGAAGGAGCACGTGAAAGGCTTCGCGCCGCAGTGTGCCGTCGTCACGCACGGGGGAGGAAAGGAGCTCACCGAGAAGCTCTACATCCGGCCCACGAGCGAGACGGTGATCTACACCGCATACTCCCGCTGGGTGCACTCACACCGCGATTTGCCGATCAAATTGAACCAGTGGGCCAACGTCGTCCGCTGGGAATTGCGGACGCGCCCATTTCTCCGGACCCTCGAGTTTCTCTGGCAGGAAGGCCACACGTGCCATGCCACCAAGGAAGAGGCGGATCGCATGACGGAGGATGCGCTTGCGATGTATGCCGCATTCGATTCCGAATTTCTGGCTTTACCGGTGCTCACTGGCCGCAAGCCCGAGCACGAGAAGTTCGCCGGTGCGCTCTACACGCTGTGCACCGAAGCGTTGGCTCGTGATGGCAAAGCCATTCAAGCAGGGACTTCGCATAACCTCGGCCAGGGATTTTCCGAAGCCTACGATGTCGGATTCCTCGATGCGCAGGGCCAGAAACAGCGGCCGTGGATGACGAGCTGGGGAGTTTCCACTCGTCTCATCGGGACACTGATCGTGGTGCATGGGGATGAAAAGGGACTACGGCTTCCTCCGACCATCGCGCCGATACAGGTGGTGATCGTGCCGATCTACAAATCCGACGAAGAGAAGTTGGCGGTCCTCGCTGCCTGTCGGGAGCTGATGGCAAAACTTCCCGGTGTGCGTGTCCGCCTCGACGATCGCGATGAGAAGTCCCCGGGCTTCAAGTATAACGAGTGGGAGGTGAAGGGTGTGCCGATCCGTATCGAACTGGGTCCGAAGGATTTGGAGAAGAAGCAGGTGGTGGTGGCGCGACGCGATACCTCGGCGAAGGAGCCATGGCCGATCGAGCGCTGTACGAAGCAGGAAATCGAAGGACTCCTCTCACAAGTCCAGTCGGGTCTGTACCAGCAGGCGCAGCAGTTCCTCACTGATCACACGAGCGAAGCGAAGACCTACGCGGATCTGCAGGAGCGCATCGCCGGCAACGGAGGCTTCGTGTGGGCACCGTGGGATGGAACATTGCCAACGGCGCAGAAGATTCAGGAGGAGACCAAGGCTTCCATCCGTATGCTCGGGCCGGATGATGCGGAGGCGAAGGGGAAGAAAGATCTGCAGTCCGGCGGGGATGCGAAACATATGGCGCTGTTTGCGAAAGCGTACTGACGAAGACTTAAGCTGTAAGACAGAAGACGTAAGCCAGTCTCAATGAATGCTTACCGCTTATAGCTTATGTCTTACAGCTTCTCCGGTTCCTCCATTGGTGTATACTCACTTCCGTTCCCCCCATTCTATGAAGAAACTCTCCCTCCTCCTCGGTACCCTCGGCGGCGCGATGGCCGGATACCTCTTCTCTAATCAGCAGCTGCGCAAGGATTTGTCTTCTGCCAAAAATGCAGAGGCCGCGGCGAGAATCCTCGGCAAGCACCTTCAGCAGGACGGCAAGAAGTTCGCGGTTCAGGTGCAGGATTTCGTGGAGAGCGACGAAGTGCAGAAGAATCTGAAGAAGGCGAAGGAGTACGCACAGGAGAAGTATCAGGACGCACGCAAGGAGCTCGATAAGCTGGTCCACCAGGCGGAAGGTATGGCGGAAGATACTGCAAAGAAGGCTGGCAAGTCTGCCAAGAAGTTTGCGAAGAAGGCTGCCAAGGGAGCGCAGAAGACGGCACGGCGGATTGAATCGAAGGTTCGAAAGATTATGTAATCGGTTGTGAAAGGAAAAATACGTAGGACAGGAATATTCCTGTCCTACGTATTTTTCCGGGCTCATCATCAGTCGCAGTCAGTCAATCGTACATCCATCTTTTTCGTGTGCTACAATGAAAATGCAGTGAAGCTCGACCTCAAAAAAGAACTGGCCTCTTTCTATCATCCTTCCTCAAAGAACATTGTCGTTGTGGATGTGCCAGTACAAAGAGTGATTTCCATCGAGGGAAAAGGTGACCCCAATACCTCACCTGAGTTTGCGCATGCCATCTCAGCACTCTTCCCCATCGCATACACCATCAAATTTGCTTGCAAGAAATTGGGAAAGGATTTTGCCGTGATGCCGCTGGAAGGATTGTGGTGGATGGAACATATGAAGGATTTTTCGATAGAGAATAAGGAGAAATGGCTCTGGAAGCTTTTCATCGTTCAGCCAGATTTCGTGACGAAGCAACATTTCCATGCAGCCGTGGAACATTTGAAGAAGAAAGAGGACAAACCTTCATTTTCCAGAGTGATTTTCGAGACACTGCACGAAGGGCAGTCCGCTCAGATTCTCTACATCGGACCGTATGCAGAAGAAGGTCCTACGATTCACGCACTCCACGATTTCATCAGGGAACAGGGCTGTACTTTCAATGGTTTGAAGCAGAAGCATCATGAGATTTATTTGAGCGACATGCGCAAGACTGCACCGAGCAAACTCAAGACGATCATTCGTCAGGCATTCAGTTCGCGATAAGTTTCCGTTACATCATCTTGCTTCCAGCCTCTTTCCGCGTAGAATCCACGGCGGGCTCGAGAAAATTTGCCAGGGGTTCCCCGATCAGGTTCCCTTCTCTTTCTCCTATGGTTCCATCCTCCAAACCTTCCAGCCCCAAGTTCATCGTGGTTACCGGCGGAGTGTGCAGCTCACTTGGGAAAGGGATAGCGGTTTCCTCCATCGGAGCGATCATGAAGGCCTGCGGGTTCAAAGTCTTCGTCCAGAAGCTCGATCCGTATTTGAACGTGGATCCTGGGACGATGAGCCCCTTTCAGCACGGCGAAGTGTACGTGACGGATGACGGTGCGGAGACGGATCTCGACCTTGGCCACTACGAGCGGTTTATCGATGAGCCCATGAGCAAGCTCTCCACGGTAACCACCGGTCAGGTGTATCAGGATGTGCTGGCGAAGGAACGGCGCGGAGATTTCCTTGGCGGCACGATCCAGATCGTTCCGCACATCACCGATGCTATCAAGCAGCGCATCCGCAAGGCTGCGGAGGAGAGCGGCGCGGATATTATGATGCTGGAGATCGGCGGGACGGTGGGCGACATCGAGGGTGAGCCGTACCTGGAAGCACTGCGCCAATTGAAATCCGAGCTGGGTCCCGAGAGGATTTTCCACGTGCATCTGACACTTCTGCCGTATCTTCGAGGTTCGAAAGAGCTCAAGACCAAGCCCACGCAACACTCTGTCGGGGAACTTCGCAAACATGGGCTTCAGCCCGACGTGATTCTCGCACGGGCCGATACGAAAATTCCCAAGGAGCTCCTGACGAAGATCGGGCGCTTCTGCGACGTGGCTCCGGAAGCCGTTATTCCCGCGCTCACGGTGAATTCCATCTACGACGTTCCGCTCAACTTCCAGAAGTACAACATTGCGCAGATCATCGGTGACCGTCTCAAGCTCGGGGTTCTGGAGCCGGATATGGCGGAGTGGGAGGCAGGGCGCGAGCGGTATGAGAATGCGGTGGATCCCATCCAGATCGCGCTCGTGGGGAAGTATACGAATTTGGAAGATGCCTACCTGAGCGTTATCGAAGCGATCAAGTCGGCAGCCGTCTACTGCGGCCACAAAGCGGAGATCGTGTGGATCGATTCCGAGAAGCTGGATCAAAAGGACGAGGAATCCTGGAATCAGCTCAAGGCGTGTAAGGGAATCGTCGTCCCCGGAGGTTTCGGACTGCGTGGAATTGAGGGCAAGATCGCCGCGGCGCACTACGCCCGCGTGAACAAGGTTCCCTACCTGGGGCTCTGTCTCGGCGCGCAGATTCTCACGATTGAATTTGCCAGAGCCATGCTCAAGGATCCGGTTCTCACGAGTGAAGAATTCGATGAAGATTCCAAGCTCCCGAAATCCAAGTACGTTGTCCACTTCCTCCCCGGTCAGAACTTCGGCCGCGCGAAGGGTGGCACACTCCGCCTGGGTGCTTACGAATGTACATTGAAGCCGGGAACCAAGGCCTTCGAAGCGTATGGAAAAGAGAAGATCTCCGAGCGTCATCGTCATCGTTACGAATTCAACAATGCGCTCCGCAAGAAGCTCGAAGACAAAGGATTGGTTGTTTCAGGTGAATGGCCCGAAGCCAAGATCATGGAGATTGTGGAAGTGAAGGGGCATCCCTTCATGGTGGGCAGCCAGTTCCATCCGGAGTTCCAGAGCCGCCCGCACAGGCCACATCCGCTGTTTCGGGCGTTTATGGAAGCGGCTGTGAAGTGATTCAAGGCTTTCGTAGAGCCATGATGCCAAATATAGACAAAATTAATAATAGTGTTTAATTGACATACACATTGTGGAAAGGTAGAGTATCTCTCTTTCACCTCATTCTATGATTCGACGCAATACTTCTGAAAACGGTTCGCAGAAACGGGAACCGGAAGTCCCCAGAAAACCGATTCCATCTGAGGATCATCTTGTTTGGTGGATGCGAGGGGCAACGAATCTTCTTTTCTATAGTCACCACACACATCCGCCTCAGAGTTTTCACGGCACCAAAGGCCCTGATCCTTTGGCTGTTGATGAGTAATAAAAAATCATCTTTCCATTATTGCATTGGGAATTGATGCATTCACATTCCAATATTATTGGTACTTGGGATTTGGTCATTTTGGTGTACCCTTTTCTTCGATGGACTTGTCTCAAATCCTCCTCGGCGTCCACTTCTCCAACCCCACCGTCCTCGCTTCGGGCATCTGGGGCATTACCGCTGCGAGCTGGCGGGAAGTCGCGCGCAACGGGGCTGGAGCGGTGACGACGAAGTCGCTGTGGCTCCACGAGCACAAAGGGCATGCTAATCCCATCATCATTTCTACAGAGCACTGGACGCTCAATGCGGTGGGTTTGCCTGATGCAGGTATCGAGAAGGCACGAGAAGAGATTGGCGACTATAACCACGATAAGCCTATTCCACTGATTGCGAGCATCGTCGAGAGCACCGTCGATAACTTCGCGAAAGTTGCAGAGGAAATAGTGAAACTGCATCCGGATTTCCTGGAGGTGAATATCAGCTGCCCCAACGTGGAGGATGAGCTGGGCCGTCCCTTCGCCTGCAGCGTCGTCGATGCCGCAGCAGTGACGAAGGCTGTGAAATCGGTGAGTGGAGATATTCCCGTCTTCATCAAGCTTTCACCCAACGTGGATAATATCGGTGCCATAGCTTCCTCGTGTGCCGATGCCGGAGCGGACGGATTCACAGTGATCAATACCGTCGGTCCGGGAATGGCCATCGATTTGCGCAGCCGCATGCCGATTCTCACGAATAAGGTCGGAGGCATGTCGGGTCCCGCCATTAAGCCGATCGCGGTGAAGTGCATCGCGGATGTGTATAAGGCGACGGAGGGGAAGAAGCCGATTATCGGTACGGGAGGCATCATGACGGGTGAAGATGCGATTGAGTTTCTTTTGGCCGGGGCATCGTTGATTGGCATTGGAACGGGGGTCGCGTATCGCGGAGAGAAGATTTTTAAACTGGTGTGCGACGAAATGAAGAAGTGGTGCGATGCGGAAGGAGTGAAGGATCTTTCTGAGTTGATTGGAGGAATGCACCGACGAGTTTCTGGTTGTTAGTTTTTAGTTATTTGTTATGCAGATTCCCCTTCAAACTCGGCTGCCGGAAACTCATCGCATTGCTTCAATGAAGCGCGAGACGGAGTTTGTGACGACGATGACGCTCCCCGTTTCTCTCGGTGCCAAGCCCGGCCAGTTCGTCATGATCTGGTTGCCTGGAGTGGAAGAAATTCCGATGAGTGTGGCTCTCGATGATGGGAAGAAATTGCAGATCACGTTCTTCGCTGTGGGAGACACTACAAAGAAGATGGCGCTCCTCAAGAAAGGGGATTTGGTGGGAGTGCGCGGCCCTTTCGGCACCCACTATCAGTGGGAGAAGAAGGAGCACCTCGCGCTCGTTGCCGGTGGCTATGGCGCAGCACCCATGTACTTCGCGGCCAAGGAAGCCTCCAAGGACGGTTGCACGCTGGAGGTCTTCATCGGGGCGCGCGGCAAGGAGCATCTGCTCTATGAGAAGGAATTTGCGAAGCTCCCGAAGACGACGGTGCACATTTCCACGGATGACGGATCGAAGGGATTTAAGGGATTCAATGTCCAACTCCTTTCCAATCTGCTAAAGGAAAAGAAGCACTCCAAGAAGAAGCCATGGATCGACCAGATCTTCTCCTGCGGGCCTGAACGAATGCTCGTTTCCGTTTCCGATCTCAGTTTCCAGCAGAAAATTCCTAGTCAACTTTCTCTCGAGCGATACATGAAATGCGGGTACGGACTCTGCGGGAATTGTGTTGTCGATCCGCTCGGAATCCGCATGTGTACCCATGGTCCGGTGGTGGATAATGTCACCTGCCGGAAGATCACGGAATTCGGGAAGTGTCACCGTGATGCACTGGGTCGTAAACACAACTTTTGACAAGGCTATTTGGATCGAAGGCATGAAGGATAAAGGGAAAAACAGAGGAATCTGGCACTCATCTCTTGTGAGTGCCAAGTTAGTATGATACCATTCGTATCCTACTTCTTTCCCCCTGCTCTTATGGTTACCCTTTCTCTCGGTGGTGGCGCCTGTGGTTGTCCAGGTGGTTGCAGTCTCAATGGTGGCGGCTGCCAAGGTGGTTGCGCCCTGATGGGTGGTTGTGGCGGCGGATCGTGCTGCTAAGCACCCACGCCTCGACTCTCAAGAGCGGCTCGAAAGGGCCGCTTTTTTTGTGGAAGCCGCAAAAAATTATGTAGGACAGGAATATTCCTGTCCTACATAATTTTTGCTTCCTCATGACCAATAATTACATGCGCACATTCATCCACAGGACCCAGTGATTGGGCTTGCGGGAGTCTCGTCCCTGCCGGTCGTGGACCGGGACTTTTCGTTCTCCTGTATGCTTGCGAATGTAGAAGGCGTGTATCCCCAATCCGATGATCATGAAGATCGCGCCGAGGACGACGAGCCCCGCGAGATTCGGTTCCGAAGTGGCGACCGCGTGGTAGCCCTCTTTGAACATTGGGATGGTATTCACCTCCTGGATCACCGTAGAGCCCTGGTCGGTGAGCGAGGCCAGTGAACGGGAGAGCACCAGCTGCCCAAGACCACCGGTGATCAAGGCGATACCGGCAATGAGGAAGGCGCTCTGCGTGATTCTGAGGAACATAGGGGTTTTGGGTGTGTATTGATATTATAACATTTATTCAAAATATAATCAAATATTCACTGGCGCTCATACTCGCTCTCGCATACGCTCTCCCTGTCCGATCTTTCAGATTTCATTGTACATTCTTCATTGTACATTTTACATTCGCGCAGCGCGCCCTCTGGCCCCGTCGTC
>JBAWYM010000013.1:0-34396 GCA_037143575.1 Candidatus Peregrinibacteria bacterium
GTATCGGACTTTACTTTGCGTCCTCCGTGTGTGGCGATGAAGTACTCGAGCACCGAGAAGCCATCCTTCAGGTTGCTCTGAATGGGCAGCTCAATCGTGCGTCCGGAAGGATTGGCGACGAGACCCTTCATGCCCGCGAGCTGCGCGACCTGTCCCCAGTTTCCACGTGCGCCCGAGTCGATGACGTAGGTGATGTCATTCTCGGCCATGTCCGGTGCGAGGAAGCCATCCATCATGTGCGTCGTGATTTCGTTCTTGGCCTTGGACCAGATATTGATGGCATGCACGTAGCGCTCATCATCCGTGACGAGACCCTTCTGGTAGAAGTCGCCAATCTGTCGGACTTTCTCGTTGGCTGCAGCGAGGATGGCATCGCGCTCCGGCGGGATGCGCATGTCGGGCGCGGCGATGGAGACGCCCGAAACCGTGGCGTAGAAGAAACCAATATCCTTGATGCGATCGGCGAGCTTGACGGTCTCTTCCGGTCCGCATTCTTCGAGGGTGCGGGAGATGAGGGTCGAAAGATCCTTCTTGCGCATGGTCTTGTTCAGGAAGCCCAGTGCTGCGGGGACAATCTCCTGGAAGCGGATGCGCCCGATCGACGTCTCGACAAGTTCCTTCGTCCCATCCGCCTTGGTCAGACGAACCTTGACGATGGCTTGCAGATCGACGACACGGTGCTCGTGGGCGAGGATCCCTTCATCCGGAGAAGAGAAGATCATCCCCTCCCCTTTCTTCCCTTTGTGGATCTGCGTGAGGTAGTAGCATCCGAGGATCATGTCCTGGGCCGGGTTGATGATTGGTTCGCCGGCGGAGGGCTTGAGGAGGTTTCGATTGGCGGCCATGAGCTCGCCGGATTCCTTCTGGGCTTTGTCGGAGAGCGGCACGTGCACGGCCATCTGGTCTCCGTCGAAGTCCGCGTTGAAGGCGGCACACACGAGCGGATGGAGACGAATCGCGAGTCCTTCCACGAGGGTCGGCTGAAACGCCTGGATACCAAGACGGTGGAGGGTCGGTGCGCGGTTGAGGAGAACGTACTTATTCTGGATCACTTCCTCGAGGATATCCCACACTTCCTTGCCGCCGTCCTGCACCAGACGTTCAGCACCTTTGACGTTGTGCGCAAGCTCATCGCGGATGAGACGGCCGATGACGAAGGGCTTGAAGAGCTTCATCGCCATTTCCTTGGGGAGCCCGCACTGGTGGAGCTTGAGCTCCGGACCGACGACGATGACGGAACGACCGGAGTAGTCCACGCGCTTGCCGAGCAAGTTCTGGCGGAAGCGTCCCTGCTTGCCCTTCAACATATCGGAAAGCGAGCGAAGCTTGCGGCGATCACCGGCGGTGAAGAGGGTCTTGCCGGCGCGGGCGGAGTTATTGAGAAGTGTATCGACGGCTTCCTGGAGCATGCGCTTCTCGTTACGGCAGATCACTTCGGGCGCACCGATGCTCATGAGCTTCTTGAGACGGTTGTTGCGGTTGATGACGCGGCGGTAGAGATCATTCAAGTCGGATGCGGCGAAGCGTCCACCATCGAGCTGCACCATCGGACGGAGATCCGGAGGAATGATCTGCAGGCGCGTGAGGATCATCCACTCGGGTTTGATGCCCGCATTCTTGAGGGACATCACGAGCTTCATGCGCTTCATGAGCTTCTTGAGACGCTGGCCGCTCGCCTGTGTCCGCTCCTTCTGGAGAGAAACATACAGCGTATCCAGCACCAGATTTTCCACGATCTCCCGTAGCGACTCCGCTCCGGTTCCGGCGCGGAACACATGGCCGAACTTCATGTTCACCTCGCGGAACTTGAGCTCGGAGAGCACTCCTCCGACATGCAAGTTCTTCAGATCATCGAGCGCTTCCTTGTGATTGGCCTTGAGCCCTTCGAGCTTGTCGGCGAACTCCTTATCCAGAGCAGCCAGCTGATCGCGGGTCGCCTTGGCATCGTTGAGCTGCTTCTTGGCGTCGTCGTACTCTTTCTTGATCTGATTGCGACGCTGATCCATGGAGGCATCGAGCTCCTTCTCCGCTTCTTTCTTGAGATCCTCATCGACGGCAATGACGATGTACGCGGCGAAGTAGACGATCTGCTCGAGCGTCTTGATGGGCAAATCCAAAAGCAAACCGATGCGTGAAGGTGACGAACGGAGGAACCAGATGTGCGTGACGGGAACGGCGAGATTGATGTGCCCCATGCGCTCGCGGCGAACGATCGACCGCGTGACCTCCACTCCACATTTCTCGCAGATCACTCCGGCGTAGCGCACTCCTTTGTACTTGCCGCAAAAACACTGGAAGTTCTTGGTGGGTCCGAAGATGCGCTCACAGAAGAGGCCATCGGGCTCGGCGCGCTGTGTGCGATAGTTCACGGTCTCCGGCTTGGTCACTTCTCCACGCGACCAGGCGAGAATGTCCTCGGGGCTGGCCACACTGAGCGCGACGGCGTCGAAGGAATCGGTAGCGGCGGAGGTTTTTGGAACTGGCATACGTGTGGGAGAA
This sequence comes from Candidatus Peregrinibacteria bacterium, assembly GCA_037143575.1. Classification (GTDB taxonomy): domain Bacteria; phylum Patescibacteriota; class Gracilibacteria; order Peribacterales; family Peribacteraceae; genus JBAWYM01. The sequence continues at coordinate 2,500 of JBAWYM010000013.1, forward strand.
AAGAATGAAGGGAAGAGCTTGAAAGGTTTGGAAGAGGTTAGAGAGGCCTGAAAGGTTCACGATTATTCGATTACTCGATTATTCGACTCGTCGATTCCCAGACACAAAAATCCGCAGCCCCTCCGCGCTTTTCGTCTGAAAAAGTGGAAGAACTCCGGTAGATGTGACGGCATCTTACGAAAAACACTCTCTCAGCGCAAGGGGGAGAGAGTGTTTTTTATTGGAGCAGTTCACCGTCACTTATTTCGCGCAATGAGCGTCCCATCGTCGCCCATCGTTGTTTTGCCGGGTTCACGTGCAAGTATCGATGCGACGAGAGTCACTTTGTCTGGGGATATCTGCATATTGGGGATGTTCGGCATTGCATAGGCAACACGAGTAACCTCTTGAATAGCCATTTGTTCCCCTGCCTTCAAAGAAGCAAGAGTCTCGGGAATACGCTTTGTCTGACCCAATTGCTCCAGCAACGCCTTGTTCTCATCAATTTTCTGTGTGAGTCCTTCATATTTGCTGGTGACGTTCGTATTTTCCATTTTCTGTAATCGATTGATCAGTGGTAGATATTTCGCCTGAGCCTTCGGCACGGCAGCACTGAGGGGACCGTAGCGATCCGTATCGCTGACCCTCATCTGTATTTTCCCAGCATCATCAACGACGATGTAGAGATCGGTATTCTTGCCGAACCATGCCCGAGAAGATTCTCCCACCTTCCACGTTTTGTCTTTGGCAATATACGTCGCATCGGCTTCCTTCCTGAGGGCAGATGCCACCCAGAGACGCTTCGCCACCTCTTCGGAAATCGCCTTTCCGCTCGCATCGGTCATGGCAGGCATTGCTTTTCGCTCTGCGGTGAGCGCATCGATTGCCGCTTGAAGAGCTTTTTCCTGCGTCGGATACGGACCTTTATTGATCCTCAATGTAGCCTTTTTCGCCTCAGCGAGCGTCTGTTCTAGGCCTCTGATCTGCTCTGTACGGGATGCGGATTTTTGAGCGAGAAGCACGTCCTTCATCTCCTGATCGAGCATCTGTCCTCCATCGATATCCTTCTTGATGTCCATCGCGAGTTTTTGCTGCGAGGCAATCCTATTCTCAAGATTACCCCGTCCGTTCGCCTTCCTGTCGTTCAATATTGCACGCTGCTGAGCAAGATCCGCACGCTGCTTATCAACCGGAAGCTTCATCACCTGAGAAAGGCGATCAAGGGCGCTCTTTACGTCCTGACTCAAATTGTTCTTAGGATCATTGATGAACACTGCGTCGAGAGCAACGGGACGAGCAGTGTCTCCTATGTGTGCTTCGAGCCTCTTGGATTCCGGGTTCAGGTCGACGATCACATCGCCGATTTTCCAAATGCCGCTGTCCGAATTCTTGTACGCACCCGGCAGTCCATTCAAAATGTTGTTAAACCATTGCCTCTGGGCACCGGGGGCTTCTATCCCATTATCCGCAAGGGGCGGAAGCTGTTTCTCATAGCTCTCCAGCTTTTTAATGGCATCCATCAAGGCGTCCGGATCCTGGGTTTGCCCAATGGAGAGTTGAAGTTCCTTCACTATTCCTTCTACAGTTGCAAGCTGCTGCTTCAATTCCGGGATCTTCGCGATTTTATCCTTACGATCGTTAATATTTGTAAGAGATTTGTCAATCCCCGCTATATCACGATTGAGACCATCGATCACTTTCTGCTGAACTGAAATACTGTTCTTGAAGTTGACCCGTCCGTTCTCCGACCTGTCGTTCAATATTGCACGCTGCTGAGCAAGATCCGCACGCTGCTTATCAACCGGAAGCTTCATCACCTGAGAAAGGCGATCAAGGGCGCTCTTTACGTCCTGACTCAAATTGTTCTTAGGATCATTGATGAACACTGCGTCGAGAGCAACGGGACGAGCAGTGTCTCCTATGTGTGCTTCGAGCCTCTTGGATTCCGGGTTCAGGTCGACGATCACATCGCCGATTTTCCAAATGCCGCTGTCCGAATTCTTGTACGCACCCGGCAGTCCATTCAAAATGTTGTTAAACCATTGCCTCTGGGCACCGGGGGCTTCCATCCCATTATCCGCTAGGGGCGGAAGCTGCTTCTCATAAGTCTCCAGCTTGCTAATGGCAGCCTTCACAGCATCAGGATCCTGGGTTTGCCCAATGGCGCGCTGAAGATTCTCGATGGCGCGCTGATGCACGTCGCGCTGTGACAAGAGCTCCGCTTTCTGCCTCTGCAATGCCTGCTCTACCTCGTCAAAAAGAGAGAGGGATTGTACTTCGTTCTTTTCGATTGAAACGGGTGTTTCGGTGCTAGCGGGTGCGTGATCAGGTGCTTGCATTTTCTCATTCTTCGTCACTCCGGCTTCTCCTGAATCTCCCCGCCCTGTCTTGGGCATATCCAAAGGCATCGTCGCTTTCTTCAGTCTGTCGTCTATAACAAGATGTGCTGCTTCGATTACCTTGCGAAGATCTACGAGAAGCTGCTTCGCATCCTCCTTATTCAATTTATATGCTTGCTCCCAATCCTTCGATTCAAATGTATTCATCTGGTCCTTAAAAACGTTGTAATCAACTTTCTGGCCCACGTACTTCACTTCGTACTTCCCATCTTTGTCGAACCCTACATTGAATTTATTTTTTTCAAGCGCCGACTGATACGCGTCTCTCACATCTTGCACTGAATCATTACCACTTTTCTTCTTCAGCTCCTTCATTTTCTGACCAAGTTCATGTAATCGATCATTATTTTGCTGACCGATTCCTTCAGCAAATTCAACCTTGATCGTCTCCGCCTTCGCTTCAATAGCATTCGGTGGCTTCGGAACATTTGGCTCTGCAAAATGCAGCAATCGTGCCTCGGACATACCTGTAATGAGAAATGTGTGTTTCATACGATAATGGGGAATAGAGAAATTTATGAAGCGAAGTTATCAATCTGTTCCGCAACAACGGAAGCAGCGCCTGTACTTTCCTTCTCCTCTTCGGTGCGCTTCGCATGATTCTCTATATGCTTGAAATCACTTTCCACCGACATGAGGGCCTTCGAAAGCTGATTCTGCAAAGCAACACCCTCTTCGTTATTCTTTTTCATTTGCTCCTCAATTCTTCCGAGCTTCAAAATGAGCGATGCCCGACCTTTATCGTCCAATGCATCCGCTTGATCGATAAGAGTCTCTATGCTCTCCTTTGGAATGAAGATAAATCTCGCGAGTGCTTCGCAGAACTGTGTATCGTTCATGAGAGTTGTTGGTATGAATTTGAATCTACTTCCATTATACACAAATCAGCCACTTTTTGGAAGAGCAGAGAATGTGGCTTTCTGATGAGGATTAATAGGTTTGGAAGAAGTTAGAAAAGCCAGAAATGTTTGTACTTCGATAAACTTTCAGACGCCTGCCCCGCGAAGTTCGAAGAACGAAGTGGGGTTCCTAACCTTACGTACCTTTCTCACCCCTGCCCCGCGTAGCCCGTAGGCGAAGTGGGGTCACCGCGCAACCCCCTCCTCGATCAGCTTCTTCCCCTGCTGAATCATCGTCACTCCCGATTGCACTTTCGCGGCGCGCTCCTGCACATCCTTCACCGTATTCGCTACACCCTCCACCGCGGACTTGCCCAGTGTCACCGCCGCCTCGGCGTTCTGCTTGAGCCTCGCCGCTGCTTCGGCACCGGATGCTGTGAGCGTTCCTATGGTATCCAGTACCTTCGTCTTCGGCCCAGTAATAAAGGAGCAGGACGAAAGAACAAACAGACAACAACTCATCACAACAAGAAACAGTACCGCATACTGCATGCTGCTTACTGCATACTTCTCCGTACTTCGGTCTCCCATCAGTAACGAAAGAATGCTCATAGTTAAACGATGTCCGTCTTCTGCACCTCCCCTACTCCGTACGTCTGGAAGAGCTTCTCGAAGGAGCCACCGGCTTGTTCGAGGGCGCTGTGGAGCGTCTGCACCTCTTCGTCGCTCAGGCGCAGCGAGGAAGAGACATTGCGCGTGGCATCTGGCTGGAACGGCTGGGCTCCGATCTTCTCCACTCCCTGCATGGAAGCATGCAGGACGATGTACGCGTTGCAGGTCTCGCACTTGAGCTGAAGGATCATGGCATTGTCGCCTACGACGCGGATCGTCGAAAAATCCACCGTGACCTGCTTGCCGCACTGCGGACAGCGCATCTGCTGCCGGATGCGCTGCAGAATCTGCTGGAGGGTGTGGGGATCTAAATCCATCGACGTCAGTATAGCATGTGTTGAGGTTTTTCTCAAAAAAATGAGCTTCGAAATTCGTAGGACAGGAACATTCCTGTCCTACGAATTTCTCGCAACAATCCTAATACTCGCTACAATAGCTCTCCATGCGACCTCTCCCGCCGATCTCCATCCACGGCATCCTCGCACTCACGGCAATCGTGGCTGTCATCGTCGTGGCACGGGAAAGTGGGAGACCTTCGGCAACGGTTCAGACGAGCCATCAGGATCAGCAAGCGGAAATCGCCATCGAGCACAGCATGCGGGCATCGGTCTCCATTTCCGTGAGTGCTCTCAAGGGACAGGGAATACTGGATATTGTGCACGATGCCGCGCGCGAGATCTACATCAGCCTGCCCGACAGCTGGACCAGAAGAGAGGTGAAAGGTGTGTCCCTCGCGACGGTAGCCGCCGATCCTCCGATGCTCGGCTTCAAGCGCTGGCGCCTGCCTCCTGGCAGTACGGTCTCCTTCGCCATCCCCGCCTTCCCTTCGTCGATCCTCGCGCACAACCCCTCCGGCATTCCGCTGGAAGTGCGAGTGACGAGGGTAGATCTGGATAATGATAGAACAGAGCGGGATGTGGTACTGATGCAGAAGAAGTCGGTGACCTTGTGGTAAATTGTCATTGGAAACATACTAAGGTTGTCATAGTGAGCGGAGTCGAACTATGACATCGAAGTGACTCGCACTATTGTCACCCTTCGACTCCGCTCAGGATGACAATAATGCTTTATCTATCATCTGCATGCATATCCTTCCAATATCTACCGGCCTCCTCAATGCAGGCGACAATCTCGCCGCCATCCTCACGCAATCTTTCGCATTCCAAGACAACGACATCCTCGTCATTTCGTCCAAAGCCATCGCCACTATAGAAGGAGCGGCCATCGACCTCACCACACTCACCGTGAGTGATGAAGCGAAGACTTGGGCGAAGGAATGCGGTAAATCGCCAGCATTCTGTCAGGGAGTTCTGGAGGAGACCAAGCGCCTGAATGGTGAGATCGTCAGTAGTTGTCCTCTCGCTCTTCTGACGGAACTGCAACCATCGGGACTCTCTGAAGGATCGCTCCTCGTTCCCAATGCAGGCCTGGATGAATCGAATGTCGCCAAGGGCTTCGCCATCGGCTGGCCCCACGATCCGCTGGCCTCCGGAATACGCATGAAGTCTGCTATCGAGAAATCTTCCGGAAAGAACGTCGCCGTGATCACCAGCGATTCCAACTGCCGCCCACGCCGCATCGGTGTCACCGCGTTCGCCCTGACCTCTGCGGGGATCGATCCCCTCCTCTCGAAAATCGGAATGAAGGACCTCTTCGGCAAACCCATGACGATGACGGTGGAAGCAGTTGCCGATCAGCTTGCAACCGCTGCGAATAGCGTCATGGGAAATGCCGGTGAATCCATCCCGGCTGCGGTCATCCGTGATCATGGATACACACTTTCGGACTTTGCAGGATGGGTACCGGGGATTGCGAAAGAGGAGGATCTGTTTCGGGGGACGGTATAGCTTGTTAGCTTGTAGCTTCTTAGCTTGTAGCTTCTTAGCTTGTTAGCTTCTTAGGGGTGACATTCTACATGTCCGTTGCTTTCAAATTTCTTTCCTAAAAAGCTAATAAGCTACAACCTAATAAGCTAACAAGCTGCTACACGTACCCCTCCACATGCAGCCGCTCCTTCGCCACTCCCCACGGTCCGAGCGCAGCGGTCTTCACTTCCTCCACCATCGCAGGATTGCCGCAGACGTAGACACTGCGACCAGCGACATCGGGAACAGCCGACGGCGTGACGATCTGCACGCGTCCTGTGAGTCCTGCCCACGAAGGCGACGGCTGTGAAAGGGCGATGTGTGCATGGAAATCCGGATGCTGCTTGGCGATCTTCGTAAACTCCTCCTGCCAGAACACATCCTCTTCGCTGCGGACCCCGTAGACCAGATCGATGCGACGGGCTTCGCCTTTACTGAGCGCAGAAAGAATCTGCGAACGGAACGGAACGACTCCGGTGGACGTCCCGATAAAGAGCAGATCGTGATCGCCTTCCTTCAGGATAAAATTCCCCAGCGGCCCCTGCATCGTCACCTCCGATCCCACATGCAGATCGTCGCGGACCCACCGGCTCGCGCGGCCACCTTCCTTGAGCTTGATGAGGAAGAGCAACTCCGATTCATCCGGACTCGAAGCGATGGAGTACGCACGACCCTGCAGATCCTCGGGCTTGTCCTTGAGCGGGACCTGAAACATCACAAACTGCCCGGCCTTGAAGGTAAATCCCTCGGGCTTGGTCAACGTGAACTCGATGACATCGCGGGCGATTTCTCTGTAGGAAGTGCAGTGCGTGAGGAAGGTGGGGAGGGGCATGACGGGGAGGTTGGAAGGGTTGTAGGGTTTAAGGGTTGTAAGGGTTGTAAGGGTTGTAAAGGATTATATCGTTAACCTTTACAACCCTTAGAACCTTTCAAACGTTTTCAACTTTCCCCTCAGTGATATCTGGCAGAACGATCTGCCCATTTTCTATCATCTCCAGCACCCGTGGATACCACTCCTTCTCCAATTCCTGCACCCTAGCCTGGAGAGAAACCGAGGTATCAGACGGAAGTACTGAACATTTTTTTTGTACGAGTATTTTCCCTGTATCTACTCCTTCATCCATCAGGTGAATCGTCACACCGCTCTCCGTTTCATGCGCGGCTAGCACTGCATCATGCACATGATGACCGAACATTCCCTTCCCTCCGTGTTTCGGAAGAAGCGCAGGATGGACGTTGATGATCCGGTTCTTCCATTGCCCGATAAACCACGGAGTGAAGATGAACATCCAACCCATGGCGGCGAGAATTGGCGATTGGAGATTTGCGATTTGCGATTTTTCGACAATTTTCTGAATCTGAAGATGCACGCGCTTGTCATAGGATTCCCGATCCTCATCCGCAATTTTCTCGACGACGAAGACCGGAATACCTGCCGCTTTTGCTTTCTCAATGCAGCCGCGATCAGAGCGATCGGTGATGAGACCGAGACACGTCGCCGTGAGATCACCGCGCTGCATGGCTTCGATGGTGGATTGGAAGGTGGTGCCGCGGGAAGAGCTGAGGACGATGAAGTGCATGAGGAGGTTGTAAGGGTTGTAAGGGTTGTAAGGGTTGTAAGGGTTGTAAGGGAATAATGGGTGGACGATTGTATTCGCGCGCAGATCTATACACAGAATACATCTTCTCTACACTTTCATCATGACTGAACGCCCATACCAACGGCTCATCGCCTGGAAAGAAGCACATATTCTCTGCCTCTGGATCTATGCGATCACAGAGAAATACCCCTCTACAGAACGTTTCAGGCTCGTAGATCAGATGTGTCGGTCATCCTCAAGCGCGCCGACGAACATCGCGGAAGGCAGTTCCAAATCCTCGAAGAAAGAACAGGCCAGATTCTATGAAACCTCTATCTGCTCTCTCGAAGAGTTGCATTATCAATGTCTTCTTTCCCGAGATCTGCACTATTGCTCTCAGGAAGTATTTCTCGATGCAGATAAACGCATTGGAAGAGTGAGCTTCCTCTGTCGTCGTTTGCGCGCATCATGTTTCTTCCATCCTCAATCAACACCAAACCTTTAAAACCCTTACAGCCCTTACAACCTTTCTCACCTTCTCCCCTACCATCACAACCTCACAAAATATCCAAAAAAGAATCGAACAGATAATTCGCATCCTCCGGACCCGGCGTGGCCTCCGGATGAAACTGCACCGAGAAGAAGCGGCCGGAAGCGTGCCGGATCCCCTCCACCGTTCCGTCATTGGCATTGGTGAACCAAATATGCCAACCGTCAGGGAGCTGGTCTTCCTTCACGGCAAATCCATGATTCTGAGACGTGATGATGCAGCGATCGGTCGGTTGCCCGTGTTCGTCGTGCACCAAACACGGCTGATTGACGCCACGATGCCCGTACTTGAGCTTGTAGGTATCACCGCCAATGGCAAGTGCCAGGAGCTGATTGCCGAGGCAAATGCCAAACGTGGGAATATTCTTCTCCACGCTCTTCTTTATCTGTGCAATGGTGGCCGTGCAGCGCTTGGGATCGCCGGGACCGTTACTCACAAAAACTCCATCGTACTGCAGATCAGAACCCGCGAGATCGAAGTCCCAGGGTAACCGATGAACCCGCACTCCCCTCTTGAGGAAGCTGCGGAGAATATTATTCTTGATCCCGCAGTCGAACACCGCCACGGTCTTCTTCACTTCTCCTTCGGGCTCATAGGTCTGGACTTCCTTGCAACTGACCTCGGCAACAAGGTTCTCAGTGTTCGGATCTGCAATCTCTTGGATCTTGCATCTTGCATCTTGTACCTTCGCTTCGTCATGCACGATGCGCCCCAGCATCACCCCATGCTCCCGCAATTTCTTCGTCAATGCTCTGGTATCGATCCCCGTGATCGCCGGGATCTTGTGGTGCTGCAGCCAATTCCCGAGTGAACTCACCGCCGCCTGATGATTGTAATGCTCACTGGCCTGTGCCACGACGATGCCGCGGACGTGAATGGTTTCACTCTCGAAGTTCTTGGCAAATCCCCAGGCATTCTTCTCCTCCGACGGAACCCCGTAGTTACCGATCAATGGATACGTGAAAACGAGGATCTGCCCACGGTAACTGGGATCCGTGAGGCTCTCGGGGTAGCCGGCCATGCCCGTGTTGAAGACCACTTCTCCATCGCTATCGACTGGCGAGCCGAAGGATTCGCCTTCGAAGACTGTTCCATCAGAGAGAATGAGAGAAGCCGTCATTGCGGGCAGGGTAGCGAAAGCACACAGTCGTGTATACTGTTTCCATGACGAAGGAGGAAATCGTACGTCACTGGCAGAAAGGTGCGAAGGACTCGTTACTTTTGGCAAAGGAAGCCCTGCGCATCGGGACATATGACCTCGCGCTCTTCCATTGCCATCTGGCTGCCGAAAAATCTCTCAAGTCACAGTGGATTGCCACACACGAAAATGAGCCACCCCACATCCATGATCTTTCGGAACTTGTTCATGAGATGACATTGGCATTGACTCAAGAGTCACTCGAACTGTGCGCGGAACTCAACCAATTCGCAGTCGAGGCGCGCTATGCCGATCCACCATCCGCTGAACATTTTGCAACGGAAGAACACGCCCGAAATTACATCAATCGGACAGAGAATTTCCTTTCCACGCTTCTATCATGAATAGAGAAAAGCTTCACAGAAATTCGGCACTGCGTATTGCCAAGGGCATGAAAGAGCGCCTGCTTAAGAAAGGCGTACCCGTCGAAAAGGTATTCGTCTTCGGTTCGATAATTTCCGGAAAGATCCATCCTTGGAGCGATTTGGATGTTGCATTCGTCTGCCGTCCTTTCGGAACAGATCGGATCGCCGAGTACAATACGATCGCAGGTTCACGAGAAGATTTCGATATCCCCATGGACATTGTTTTTTTGCGAAGTGAAGATATGGAAAATCGATTCTCGACTATCGTGCAAGAAGTGAAGAAGAACGGAATTGAGGTGTGATTCCTTGATTGCTCTATGAAGCATTCCCCTCACTACCATTTCGATCGGGAATACCTGCGTACTTCTTAGTGTGGCGGCATAGATCCCCTTCCATTCGCTCATTTTTCATGATATTATGAGCTATAGAATTTCCTCCTATACCTCACGATGCTCTGGAATTGGCAACAGAAACACTGGCCGAACTTCACCTATGATGCAGGACAACTCGAAGCCCTGGAACGGGAGTATGCCCTGCTTCTCGGTACAGTGACCGGAGCGATGAAGCATCTGATCCATGAAGACATGGACCAGATCATCGTGCAGATCCTCAGCACGGAAGGAGTGAAAACCGCGGAAATTGAAGGCGAGCTGCTCGACCGCGACAGCGTACAATCGTCGATACGACGCAAGCTGGGGCTCTCGACAGTGAAAAGAAATCTGCAGCCCGCCGAAGCCGGCATGGCCGAGATGATGGTTACGGTGTATCGGAACTTCGCCGCACCGCTGACATCTGGTGAGCTCGATGCCTGGAATACCGCTCTGGTACAGGGGAGAACCGATCTGGAACGCGTCGGCACCTATCGCACACACGAAGATCCGATGCACATTGTCTCCGGCGGAATTGGCAGAGAGACCGTGCATTTCGAAGCGCCGCCGTCGAAGGATGTTCCTCGGCACATGGCGGCATTCATACGATGGTTCAATGATTCACTCACTGCACTTCCTCCGCTGACGAGAGCGGGCATCGCTCATCTCTATGCCGTATCCATCCACCCCTACGAGGATGGCAACGGACGCATGGCAAGAGCCCTCGTGGAAAAAGCGCTCTCACAGTCTGCCGGAGCACCCTCTCTCAGCGGGCTCTCCCGCCAAATCGCGGCGAACAAATCGCAATACTACGATGCTCTCGAGCGCAACAATCGAAATCTGGAGATCACCGATTGGCTGCTCACCTTCGGCAGAACGCTCATTGCGGCGAAACGCTACACACTCACCTCGGTCGAACGCATTCTGCAGAAGACAGCCATCTTCCGTACATTCGCCAGTGCATTGAATGAGCGCCAAAAAAAGGCCATCGACAGGCTTTTCGAGGCGGAGCCGGTGGGCTTCCTAGGCGGACTGAGCGCCGGAAAATACATCACTATCACGAAGGCCACCCGCGCCACGGCCACGCGCGACCTGCAGAAACTGGTAAGCCTCGGTATTCTTCGCAAGAACGGTGAGCGACGCCATGCGCGATATTGGCTGCCTGAGTTATCGCGGTAAAGGGAAAAAAACTCCCTTCCATGTTTACTCCGGATGAAGCTCCGCATCGATTTCCCGAAACAACGATCCCAGAACAGAAAGCATTAGAGGAAGATCCTCCCGGGCGGTTCGCCAAATGGTAGGGACGTCGATCCCCGAATACTCATGGACGATCATATTGCGCATCCCAATGACATCGGACCACGGAACGCCAGGCAGTGCAGCTTTGCGGCTTTCACTCAATTTATTCGCCGCTTCTCCCAGGACCTGGAACTGACGCACGACGGCATCGAAGAGCATCTGATCCTCCACGAGATCGCTTTCCGTTTTCCCCTCGAGGTACCGGAGAATACTCCTCCCCGCCTGCACCATATCCCAAATATAGAGACGATCATCCTTCATACACGGTGACGGCATCATGAAGCACACGCTTGCGAATGACGGGATGCACTCCCCCGGGAGTCATCAAATCCACTTTAGCTCCCAAAGATTTCTCAAGCCCACGCTTCAGAGCAGAGAGACCGAAAAGGCTCAGCGCTGGTTCCAGATCGACAATAAAATCGTAATCACTTCCAGCACGTTCTTCACCCGTTATCCGGGACCCGAATAATCGCACACGCCGGACACTCTTCCCCTCCGGTAAACGCGCTACAGCCTTGGCGATGCGGTCATGAAGATCGGCGGACCTCATAGGCACCTATCATAGCATTCGCCGGTATTTTCTCCATGACAAAAAAACACACCCTTTCCCCATTTTCAAATGGACGACGAATGATCCTCCACCTTGAGACAGGCTGTAATACAATGATGGCATGTTCACCGCAGTCATCCATGAAGAAGACGGCATCTTTGTCGCCGATTGCCCGGAGATTGGTACGGTCAGCCAAGGAACTTCCGTCGAAGAAGCCCTGAGAAATCTCAAAGAAGCGACAATGCTCTATCTGGAAGAATTCCCGCAAACGCAGCGTTCTCATCCATTCGTGACGACGTTCGAAATGGCGCATGCCTAAGCTTTGGTATGATTTCGCTCGACAAAACGCAGGCTTCGGCCTATCCTAAACTAGCAGTAAGACCACTCCGTTCTGTCTCTCGTGTTCCCTTCCATCCGGTAGGCTAGAGCGAGGGCACCCCAAGAACGGAGGGCTTGCATGTGTCATACCAAATTGGAAATGAAATGATACGAATACCGGCGTAGCAAACCGCTGCATGAATGGAAAATCCCATTCATCAACGTATCAGGTAAATTGCCGTATCAGAGAAATTGTTCGTCGAGCTTGATTAGGGAAGAGTAGCAGTCGCGCCATTCGTTCCGTCTGCGTTCGTGTCTCTGGAAAATTCCCCAGGAGAAAAGATCAGCAGCCTGAATGCCAGGATACTCCTCGGACTTCACATGCTTGATATCGAGAGGAACACGAGGATCCAGCCGCCCTTGGAGATTGCGCACGATGTACGCATTGAAGTCCGCGATCTCCGGCCTGGCCTTCGAACGGTCGACGATGAGAGAGACGCGCGTTTGTGCGGTCTCCATCGAAATGCGATCGAGGATTTGACGCGCCAGATAATTGTACATGCGCTCCTTGTTCCTGCGCAGTGTGTCGAAGACACGCGGTTTGTTGAGGGATAGGGAATAGAGACTGATCTGCGCGGTATTCAGCTGCCGGAGGAAGTACTTCTTCACCTCAAGGGTTGTGGCTGTTCCTTTGAGCTCCAGGACGATGCGCTTGCGCCTTTTGCGTGGATTGAGCTTGCGGGCGAGCGTCTTCTTCACCGCATGGATCAGATGACGATTGGCATCCAATCCTTCCACGGCGAGAATAGTGATGGTGAAGAATTTCGAAGGTTTCTTATTCACGAAATCGAATCCCAGGTCGCCGCTTTCATCGAGGTAAAGGAAGAGCACGGGGATAGTTTACCCCGCAATACCATTCATAAATATCCCGGCGGGACCGAAATCCCGGCGGGCGTGATTGGCTCTATTATGGCAATACGCCGGGCCCGGTCAAACAAATAACCGCGCCCTCACTCCATCTCTGGAAAGTGGACGCGGTAAGCCGTGAAAACTGAATCGGGAACTACGGTCGTTGGACGGCAATCCACACGCACCAAAACATACCAAAACCGCGTCTTCATCCCTGAAGACGCGGCGCGGAGTCAGTTGCGACGGTGATGCACGATCACCGTCCCGCAATCCAATTCGACCACGAGACCTTCCTTGGTCTCGACCTTACCTTCTTGCAGCCTCCATCCGAGAACTACTGCCAGACAAAACTCACGGATCGACATCGTTTTCCCGACAGCCACAAGGAGAACCCCGTGACCACTCTCGACGTCATCCGCAGCAACGGAACCCCGGAGGGTCACGTGCGGCAGAACGCCGAGGAGGTGTTGGGGGATACACACTCCAGTGTCGACGAGCAGCAGTTTCTTGCCGACTGCGACTTCGGCCTTGAGGGCCTCCATCTGCAACCGGGAGACGACCGGGTGAGCCAGGATCCGTCCCGGCTCATATCTCCAGTACACCCGCTGCACATCCTCGTGCAACTGGGCGAGCTGAGGAAAGGCCGCCAGGAGCTGCTCCCACGTCATGATCGGGTTCTCGGGAACGGGCGGATGCAGATGCAGATCGACGACCTTTGTCAGATCGGCGAGCTGATTCTGCAAAGCAGTAATTAGCTTCGCCTGTTCTGTTGCCGTCGTTTCCAGCGAAGTCACCCGCGGCGCCAGTTTCCCAACCCGATCCTCAACTGCCTTCATTCTGTCATAGAGCTTCCGAACATCATCAGAAGAATCCGGAATGGCTGGACGCTGCTCGAGATTCGTAACCTTTCCGCTGAGATCCTTTAGTTCTGCGAAGAGGTCGGGCGACTGTGCGCGATCGCGAAGCTTTTGGAACTCAGACCGAAGCTCCTCAACCTCACACCGCAACGTCGTCACTGCTTGAGATTGGCTTCCATTCATAATGGCCAATTCAAGCTTCTTGATCCGCAATTCGAACCGCAGAATCGTTTGGCATTCCGATCCACAATTCGATCTGCATGCGAGCAATCTCCAACAAGCCTCGACATCCGATGCCGAGACAGCCAGCAACAAGCCGGCAACCACAACCAACAGAGCTCTGCGAAACATGGCCAATCTCCTTTATAGGTAAGGCCGGTGAATAGAAAGAACGTTTTGAACGGGTAAAACTGACTCTATGCCATCTCCCATACAAAGGAAGCTGACATTTTGAAGTATAGAACATATATTGACACAATAGCAATAGTATTATATGATGTTAGCTAGAACAGTCCCCATGGATTGTTCTACAGGTGCGTACAATGGTTCATTCAAACCATCGGCATCGCACAAAATTAGCGTTAAACCCGCCCAATATTTGGTTGGTGCGGGATCGATTTCGTGTCACTGTCCCAGTTCCCCAGTTTAGGAGTTCTCACCATGTTGCAGCGCAAGCTCAACACCGTCGTGGCGATCCTGGTCGCCGTTTCTGTCCTTTCCTTCACCTCGTTTGCGGAAGCCCAGTTCGGACCGGCGCCCTTCGCGCCCCCAGCTGCCGCTCCCGCGCCCGTCGCCCCCGCCCCCAGCATGAAGGAGTGCTTCGGAGCCTATGCGGATGAGCCCTTCATGGCTACCGCGCAGTTCCCGCACTGGGTCGACGAGGAGAAAACAGTTGCTCGCGCGGCTATCGCCAAGCCCGGCATCACGGTTGATTGGGCCGATCCCAACACCATCGAAGCTCTGGCCTGGGCGTTCCTGCCGCACGAAAGCAAACTGGAGGGGAGCCTGGCGCAAGTCACTTATGACAATTCGCTTGATTTCCAGGGTATGGACCCTAGTCAACGGATCGTCATCGTCGTGTCCATGCGCCGCCCGCTCAACCTGGATCCCGCCTTCAAGGGTGATGTCCGTGTCGTCGAATGCCGTCGAACGACGACGACCGGCAAAATCCGGCTCTGGGCAAAACTGCTTGCGGTCCCCACCGGGATCAACAATCAGTACACGACTTGCATGTCCTGCAAGGCGGAAACCCACGAGCAAAGGCTGACCCTGGTCACCGACGTGACCACTCACCTCGAGCGGATGAAAATCTGCTTGGATGAAACCACGTCGGCGGTCATGAGCAATGACGGTGCTGCGGTCGGGTCTGTCGACATGCATCCTTACGAGCGATTTGTTGTTCTTTGGGCAACCAAAGGCATGAAGAACCGCTTGGAGGAGCTGAAGAAGTCCCTACCCGCCACCGCCTCCGCGAGCGTTCGGATTACGGTTATCCTTCCCAAAGGATCGACCGTTCCATCCGGACTACCCGCAGGCGCCGAGATCAAGTACGCCGAATAGTGCGATGTCATGGATTAGGACCCAAGGCATGCACCAAAACAACCCCGTCTCTCTGAGGCGGGGTTTTTTGATGGTGTAGCGATGAAACGAAATATTGACATATTATATATATTAGTTCACAATCTATCCGGCTGTTTTTTGGAATCGACGGCAGGAGGTTTGTATGTTTCAGTGGATAAAGAAGAATGGTATGGACCTCGTCGCATTCGGCACGCTGATTGCTGTGTTTGTAGCCGACGTGGTCTGGAATGGTTATCAACTTTACCTGGGCTCAGAAGTCCTGAGCCTCGGTGCGCTGATTTCACGGATCATTGGATACGGGGGAGTATTCAGTGGTTTGTGGTTAATCAGGACTAGTGATTCCGAGGCAGATGCTTTCCATGGCAAGGATTTGATCGGTGTCGGTCTCGTTATCATCGGGACCCTCTCGCTGTGGTCGGGCACACCACAAGCCTGGAAAGAAATTCTGTCGCCACAGAAGGGAAACGAGGTCGCGGATTGTCCAACAATTTGGATTAAGGAAGAAGGAGACAATCTGCTCATCGAAGTTGTCGAAGTGCCGCAGAGAGGCGGCGAAAATCCTAATCGCCTGATCATCGCAACGGAGGCGGCAATCCCAAACCCCTTCGTGAAAATGAATCTCACTACGCCTATGAACACAAAGGGTCGCATCTTTGCCCAATGGGGCACTGATCCGACCAAATCGTTGAATTCTCGTTCATCCAAATTCTAACTCTAACCAGCCGTCCCAACACAGCCAACCAAGAAGCCATACTTACCGCGTTCCCCCACGCAGTTCGTTGGCTTCTTTTCTTATGTCTGCCAAAATCAGCGATCGAGATCAACAAGAAATCCGGAATCACATCAGGTTCCTGCCGGAGGAACAGTGGTAGAGGAACTGCCGGACGCCGGCGAAGAAGAAGGCGAACCAGTTCCTGAACTCGGAGTGTCCAGAGGACCCGCCCCCGGAGAAGCAGCACCGGAAGCCGGAGCATCAGTGCCCGCGGCAGGTGACGAAAGCGCAGGCTCACCGGATCCCGTGGGTCCAATAGCGCCAGCACCCGCATCCGGTATACCGGGCGAAGCGCTTCCTGCAGGAGGAAGAGTACTCGATAAAGGATCAACTCCTGAACCCGAAGGTGCGATGGACGGTGCTCCATCTGTAGTCGAATCAATCGGCGCTGCTCCAACAGGTGTTCCTGCCACTGCAGTCGTATCAGTACCAGCTGGAGGAGTGGCCAAAGGATCAGTGCCCGATGCAGGAACATCAACCGGAGATGCACCTGCTGCGGAACCGGCAACTGCACCGACTGTATCAACACCCGCAGAAGGAACATCTATCACATCAACACCCGAAGGAGGGAGGCTGATGGATGGCTCGCCCTTTTTTTCTGGAAAGATTTTCATTTTTGCTTTCTTTGCTTCTTCTAACACTACTAAATACGCTTTTGCAGCAGCTCTACCCTGCCAGGTCAAAAGATCAAAGACCATCTTCCCCACATCCTGCACACCTGCGACCGCACCTTCCGCAACTCCGAGAGCTTTATCGAGAACTTTCGGAATACCTTCACGAGCATCATTCGCAAGCTTCTTCCCTTTGGCATACGTATCCTTTGCCAAGTCCACCGCATCATCTCCGGCATCCAATACCCCGAGCTCGATTCTGGTTCCCACACTCGCACGCTTGGTGCTGTAGAGGTACCGGTTGAGTCCGGATTGCTCCATCTGGAACCGTTCGAGCGAAGAGCTGTCCATTAGCGTATTCATGACGACGGAGAAATGAATATTCCCCCCCACATCTGGCCTCGTGCAGTATCCTGCGGCACCTTCCATGGCCGCCTGCTTCGCTTTCATCTCTTTGTACAATTGAGGGAAGTCCTTCCTCACGACCTCCTCCGCCCTCCTCTGGAGCTCAGGACCGGTGAGATGGAGAAGTTCCTCGGAAACGCGTTCTGCATTTTTATTTTCGACGTCATTCAAAGCTGCCAGAAGACCATCGCTCTGCAGAGGCCTTCCATAAATCTCACAGTGACTCACTGCCTGAATGTACGCCCGGGTCATGAGATCATTCTGATGTGTTGCATACTGCGTGATGACTTCCGCTTTGATAGCATCGTTTTCCACACGATTGCGCCCGTCGACAACCCGTGATTCCCATCCTCCCGTTGCCCTTTTGGGACCCACCCCGCCTACCGGACCTCCGCTCACTGTGGAATAACGGGCGAAGAAGGAATCGAGGATCGACTTGTAGGTTTTGGCGATTTTGACATCCGAGGGCTTGGTCGTCGAGTCCCGCAGTTTCGTGACGAAGGAGGGAATCGGCCTCCCCGCGAGCGCCTTTTCGAGGTCCTCTTCGACAATGCCCTTGGGAAGATTCGTCAGGAGAACGTGGTAATCCATCACCTCCTTGGTTGGCGCCTGGCCGAGATACAGGATCGCCCTGTGCCCGAAATCATCCGGATCCTCTACGACGCGCTTATCCTTTTCATCCGTGAGGAGATTGGCATAGTACCGTTCCCGCGATTCCTTCCAGCGGTCTCCGCTCACCATGGAAATGGCTCGATCCTTGATATTCCAGGGATTGTACTTGTCGGCCACAAGGAGGCCAAGGGCTCCGCCACCGATGGCAAGACGCGCGAGGCCGCCCCATTTCTCCTTGGTAAAGAGTATTCCCAACGCCATCTTGACGAAGACAGCACCCACTGCCAATCCAACTAACGGATGCTTCTTGATCAGTTTCATGAATTCCTTCCTGCCGTCCTTGAAGAACACCGAGATCGCCGCAACGCCCGACCTGTCCTCCATCGCTTCGGCCGAGTGTGCCTGAATGAGCTGCTTGCTGATGAGTTCCTCGGCGAGATCGCGAAGAATATTCCGCACCATTTCCTTCTTATTACACGTTTCTCCCTTCGCATACTTCGTCAGTTCCACGAAAAACTCCGATGGCTTAATCGTCTGAAACAGCGGCCCTGGGGGCAGACCATTCAGGAAACCATATGCCGCAGAGGGATTGCTGAGCCAGTTCTCGGCACTCTCTGTGGGGTCAAACTGCTTGGCGACATACGCCTGACCCAAGAGCTTCATCGTCTCGGCAGAGAAGCCCGGAATCCCCTTCTTGATCCGCTCCACGGAAGATCCCACAGTCTTGATGATGTCGTGTGACGCCTGCACTTCACCCAGATGACCGGGTTGCTGGAAAATCGGAGGAGTGAGGCCAACCCAATCTGTCGGTTCCGATCCACGATTCTTGGCATCGACTGCAGGGGCAAGCAACCTGAGAATTCCGTCGATTTCTTCTACTTCATTCGGTTTGAAGCTTTCCTTACCCTCAGCTGCTTTCACAAGAAGTGCGTACTCTGGACCCAGTCCCACTTTCTCGCACTGATCCTGTGAGAAGACTTTGCTCCGTAGGTAATCACATGCCGCCTTTCGATGATCAGGATCTTTGTCCGACCAGTAGAACGGATGGAGATCTGGATCGGTGATCTTCGTAGCTCTGTGCCTAGAGATGGTATTCCGAAATAGGCAGAGCAGGGCTACAAAGCGCTTTCCTCTACCATCCGGATCACCCAACACGGCGATATTCCTCTTCAATCGATCGATGCCACCGTACCAGACTTCACTGACAAGCCGGACCCGGTCCTCCTCCTTAAGCTTCCAGAACTCCGCCTTGCCGTCCTCTCCCCCGCCGAGAGCAGCGATGATCCCTTCTACTGCGGAGCGATAACGCAGAAGCGTCATCTCAAGCGACGCCCACTTCCCCTCTTTATTATCCGGACTGACTGCCCAGTTATAGATATTTACGAGATCGGGATCCTTCTCATTTTTCAGCTTCGCATAGTCCATGTACCACGTCTCGAGCCACGCACGGAACGCCGCGTCTCTGTAGAGCTCGTGGTTGTCATCTCCGGTTCCCTTGAGAACGGCATAGAGCTCTTCCGTCCTCTTCTCCAGACCCATACTTTTCACACTCCCCTTGACGAATGCGAGATCGGCTCCCCCACCCAAGTCATCCTTGAATGCCTTCTCGGACACTGCGGAGAAGGACTGCAGACGCCGATGCTGAAGTTTCACCGCCTGTGGTTCACCTGATTCATTCCGAGTTTCTCGGCCAGCCTCCGCGAAAATGAGCGAGAGCACCAGAGCTTTGTGCTGGTTCCCGTGTGTGGGATCCGCAAGGAACTCATATCTCCGCCCGAAGTGCGGATCGTGCGCCAAGGTCTCGAGCATGGGTGTGAGATCTTTCGAGAATTGATCATTACTCTTGAGGTGCTCAATGTTCTTCCAATGGATATCGGTATCCTTGGACATCGACGGTGTGTCCGTATTTGTACGCCCACTTTCGGGAGGTTTCTCCGAGAAAGAAATCACCCTCCCCTCAGCGGAGAAGCGGAATGCGGGCCGATACTGGTGGAGGTGTTTGTCCATGAGCGAATGGAATGTGGTTACGTGGAACGAAGCCATTGGTATGCCTGGCGGAGTTTGGTAAACGGCCATTTGACGGCTTCGGTGACGCCAGTCTTGATAGCACTGCTAGTCTTCACCACAGCATTCTTGGTAGCGACTGCAGTCTTCTTGATGGCACGGCCGGTGGCTCTGCGCCAGGTAGCGGTGCGGTTCTGGGCGATCTGGAGGTACTTCGCGGCATCATCTTCGTAGTCCTTCTCGGCTTCTGCCCCATAGAGATAGAGGATCGCCCGCTGCTTCTTGGCATTGTGATGCGCCAGCTGCTCTTCCTTCTCGGAGGTATCCATCGTTCCATCCTCCTTCTTACTGGTCTGGTCGATAGTGCCGAGATCCTTGAGCAGACGAGCTGTGTGCTCTTGGAGAAGAATCTCTGAAATCTCCTCGATCATCGCCCTGATGTACGGCGTATTGGGGAATGCTGAAGGACTGGTCTTGAGGCCTTTGCGCAGCGCCACGAAGGCGACCATGAGCTTCTCGAAGCCGAGCTCTCCCCAAGCCGGACGGGCATTCATCTTGGGGAAGAGCCAGAAACGGCGTGTACCACGACCGAGGCCGAGCGTGGGGAAGTAACGATCAAGCGTGGCCTGCATGGCAAGCGGCGCCCATGTGCCATGGTTGCGCTGCACACCCAGAGCCTCGGCGAGATTCACCACCACCGATTCCTGCGTGCCAGTAGCCAGCTGCGTAAACTGTCGGCCGATCTTCTGCGAAGCCGTTTCGCGCTCCCCCACCACCTCCGGATCCTTGAGCATCTTCTCCATGAGCTCACGATCCTGGAAACCCGCCTCATTCATGATCGCCATTTCGGAAGCGATCTCCCGCACATCGCCCTTTACACTGTTGATCCGCAGGATTTCCTCGTTCACGCGCTTCACGGCATCGAGACCGCGGAGGCGGTCGCCAGTCTTTGTAGCTTTCTCGCGCGCCTGCTTGAGTGCAGCACTAACTTTTTCGGCATCACCGATTCCAAGTTGTGGGATTGCACTTGCAACGAGAGCTTGAAGACTTATGGAGCCTCTGATATTGCCATGATTCACCGCTGCTCCGATAAACGGACTTAATGCCGCAGGAACCTGCAATCCCGCCTCTGTGAGATTGACTCGAACTGCATCAAGAGTGTTTGCGATATTCGAGTAATAATTACGCGCCTCATTCAAAGTCTTCATACGATCTGTAACTTCCCTCATGACCGACGCTTGAATTGTCACACTCGTAATAGCGCTCAAATTGGCATACCCCGAAGCATTCATATGCGTGCTGATCCAGGCTGTCGGAGGAGGAATAGCCGGTGGAGCTACTCCGGCAATCGCCCTCTGGTCTTGCTGGAGCCCAGTCAATTCGGCTTCCATTTGAGCAAGACTGATCGCAGCATCGCCGTTACCCGTAATTCTCGACAAGCCGTCTAAACTCGCAAGAAGACTCTGCTGAGCCATCAAACGCCGAACTTCCTGATCGGACCCTGCATTCCCCTGCAATATCCGAAGAATCCGTGTCAGTTCCCCCGGCTGATCCTGCGCCAACTGCTCAAGATTATCGAGCGTTGAAATGACATTGAATTTACTCACACCCCCATCCGAGAGAATGCGCTCGATCTCGGTATAGGGATCCAGCATGTCCTTGTACGACCGTGCGATGGCACGAGCGTTGGCCTCGGTGATCACGAGCAAATTGAAATGATGTCGAGGATCTACCGGACGCGCGTGCGGAGTGAGGGAATCATTCTCGAGGAGCGAGATCGCAGGTGCAAGATCGAAAGGATTTCGTCCGATGAGCCAACGGGTAATCTCTTCCTCCGAGCGGAGATTGCGAAGAGCGATTTCGTATGCCAGATCCATCCGCAACGTGTAGCTGGCGTTACCTTCGGGCACTGCTGGAATATTGGCCAGCGGAGGAAGATTGATGATCTCCGGAAGACCATTATTGTGGATCGTCGCCCGGAATTGGATGGACGGAGGCAACGGCAAACGATTGACCTGATTGAGTGCTTCATCGCGCGTGGTCATCCGAACGGCAGACATCGCGCGGCCGAGATCCCGTGTGGGATCCGCAGCGCCGATGCGATTGCGTTCGAAGCGACCACGTTCGAAACGCCTTCGGCTACTTATGGCATTGCGATCGAGATTCTGACGAGCGAATACAGTGTTGTACCCCGCTCGCAGCTGAGCACTGTCCCGAGAAATTCTGCGCATGCTTGCGTACTGAAGCTCTGCAGCTCGTTCTTTCTCCGGACGCCGGTTCTCCTCGAGATCATCGAGTCGTGATGGTGATTTGTATATCATGAAATCCCTCTATTTTAGCAAATATCGCCTCTTTCGTCTATAGGCTTAGGAGGGCTTCAAGTAGACATTTCGATTACTACCGGACAGGATTACGCTGCTTTCTTCTCTTTGCCACCTTTCTTCTCGTCAGTTGCGTCGTCCTTTTTCTTGTCGGCTTCGCCTTCTTTTTTCTTTGATTCTGCCTCAATTTTTGCTTTCTCATCAGCTTGAGCTGCAGCATCATCTGGTTTTTTCTCTTCTTCGGGTAGTTCCGCACCCGCCAATTCCATCGCTCTGCGACGCATGGTGCCTTTCGAAGCAACCTCCTTCGCAAACCGCTTCTTGCTTCTCTTTACCACTGTGAGAGGCTTGAGCGGCTCCAATTTCATTACAGCCAGATCTGGGACGCCCGGGCTGGGAAGATTGGGATAGCCGGCATTCCTCTGGTAGCCCGTCTGAAGTACCCGGATGATTGCGTCTCGCGCCTGGATTCGCTGCTCGAGAACCCGGGTCTGAAAATCCGGAGCTCCGATGAGCTGCAATCGGTCTGCGAGAACTTGTGCGAATAATCCCCTGTAGTACGAATGAAAAGCCGCGGGCCGTACATCGGCTCTTAGACGGGCGATATCTGCGAGACTCCTCGTCACTTCCGCGGGGACCGGCAGTGTGATGTCTCCGGCATAACCGGATGCATCTTGTCCGCCCTTTCCCCACCAGTGCGTGAGATTACGGTCTAAGGACATTTAAGGAAATTGTAATGGAGAATCAGGGATGAAGCCTCACATCTTCACAATATCTTTTCAGAGCATTTTCTATGCGAGTATAGAGATGCAGCTCATCCCGAAGACCCTCCGTTGTTGTTAGGGGATTATCTTGAATCCATCTATGAATACTTGAAGCTGGCACTTGCACGATAGCATCTAGCCTACGAGGAGGATTGGCTAGTGCATTTTTCTTGGCTAGTGCGAGGTATCTCTCAAAATCCGGATAGGAATCCGGTGCGGAGAAGATCAACTCATCCAACTCTGTGTCAAATTCATCGACTGCTGGAGGCGCTGCCTCAAGGCTACGCTGAGAGTTCGGAGGAGGTGGAGGAGGTGTGTTGTTGGGAGGAGGTGTGTTGTTGGGAGGAGGTGTGTTGTTGGGAGGAGGTGTGTTGTTTTGTGCATTCGCTCCTGTGTTCGCTCCTGTGTTAGTACCCTGATTTCGAACAGGAGGAACCGGAAGAACGAGCATTTCTGCTGCGCGATTGTGATGTGATTTCTCGAACCGTTCTGTGAGAACCCTAATCGTATTTCTTGTGTCTAAAAATGTTTCTAAATTCGCTCTGTTAACAGGAGTTACAGCGGACAACCTCGAACGGAAGAACGTCGCGATGTCATGCGCAATGCGATTGGCAGTAAGATCTACAATGAGCCACAGATCACGGTTACCCACTGCAAGATTTAGGTAGCCGGAAATTTGATTTCTTAATACCGCGCTTTGATCAAGTTCAATCAGGACATCGATAAGAGCGTCGTATGTTGGTGGTCCGGAAGGGACAACCTCAGCGACAACCGGAACTACGACCCCAGGAGGAGCATAGATGGTATTTTCCACTCTTACATCGAACGGCATATGCCTCAACGGATGGCGTTTATCCCCATTGAGACGAGAATTTGGCGGCTCTACCGTATAATCATTGCCTTCGACGGCAGTGACGCGATGCTGCACCGATCCGACAGTCCAGGTAAATGTCGTCCCACGACCGCTCGAGTGAATGGTCCTGAGGACATCTTCATCGGTCTTCATATTGATAGAGAGAATTTCCGAACCATCTCCCTGCATTCCTCCCCTGCCAATCAATCTTGCAAGCCCTGCTCTCATTCCGGTTCTCGGAGTGTTGACAGTACGACCGCAGAGCCTGTTGAGCTCTTGAGCAAGCTCTGGGCCTGTGCCGTAAAGTTCGCGAGGTCTCGGATCATTCACAAGACGAACCTGAATTCTGGCTGCGCCTCTTCCAACAATTCTGCCAATTTCATCGGGGGTCTCACGCACGCGAGAAAGCTCCTGATTCGTAAGATAGACGCCCCACATACCACGAGAGCCTTCTGGGCTGATGGTGCTCCTGGACATCTTATAGCTTCTTGCAGTACCAGCTAAGCGTACGAGCATGACTGAAGCAGCCAATGCAGGATTGGGGTCACCTGATATTTCGGCGGGGATCGACGCGGGTGGTGGCTGAGCAGTGGATGCCCATTGCAAGTATTGCCTGCCAAGCTCTTCTGCCTGCGCAACATCCATCTGATCACTCAACAAGAATGCTTCTATCTCATGCCTCTGTGGGGATCCAATAATAGATGCCATGAAGGCTTGTCCGTTGATTCCTGCATTCGTGAGAAGCGATACAGCCTCCAGCACTTCTGCATCAGGAACATTGTCTATCTGATTATTGGGAGTTGTTTCCATCCGCCGAACCATAGTGTTGTGGACAGTGCCGATTCTCCCCATTTGATTGGCAGCTAATTGTCGCACTGCCCGTTCCGATTGATCCAGTGCGCTCTGAGCTCTCTGCCGATCCTGGTCATTCACATACGGAAGCTGCTGATGCAGCTGCCCGGCAACAGCGCGTGCTGCTGCACCTGTCCCTCGAACTAACGATGTAACCGCTTCCTGATCAGAAGTTAGGACACCGCGTAACTGTCCAGCAAATCTCGCAACAACTTCAGAAAAGGGAAGATTTGGCTGAGCAGCAGCCTGTCTCAATCCCTCGAGACGTTGATCCTCCAACGAAGCAGGTTGCGTGAGTGGTTGTGACATAATATGAATTGGGTATTTGTGTCAATATTGTACCTCTTTTAAGCTTTTCGGTCAATTCTTACTTATCCGCTCCTCATAAGGAATAACCCACACCCCGCCAAACAAACTATGCTCAGCATAGCCACTTCGCTCACCGGCAGACTCCCGGAACCAGCCTCCCCTCCTCCGATCACCTCCGCAGTCAGATTGGGTGTCGTCGAATCGGAAATCAATTTCTCCCCACGAGCTAATGCATTTGAGGATGCACCCCCACCCTCATTTGAGAGAACCTTCCCCTTCGATCGCCCTGTCTTCTGGGCAATGCCTTCTACTTCGAGGCACCTATTCCCCTCCCCCGGTGTCGGATCAGAAACACACCATGCTGTACCAGACCCTGTTCGCGAATCCGCGGGTCGATCCTTCGACCCCGCTCTGGACAGGCGACCCACTCTGCTCAGGGAAAATCCTGACTTCCCTTTGCTATACGTCACGAAATCCACCGTCTCCCCATCCGGGCTCAGGAGCCGCACATCATCGCCGCCGTTATTCAGCGAGAGCTTGGTTACGCTGGAAGGAAAGAGGAGATAACCGCCGGACCCGATGACCGTGCCGAAGGGAATGGTATAGGGCTTGCTCCCCGTATTCGCCCGATCATCGAGCTGCCAGAAAGAAAGAGAGACTGGAGACGCGGAGAGATTCTGGAGCTCGATCCATTCTTCAGTGGAGAACTTGAATTGCAGTCCTCCCTCTCCCAGAAGGCGTGTGGGATGGAGGGGAGAGGGCGGGGTGAGGGAAGAAGGCACCGCATACACCTCGCTCATCACCACCCCGCTAGCGTACAGCGAACAGCGCACAGCGAACTGCCTCTCCACTACCGAAGACCGAAATACTTCTGTACCAGAACCATCCGTTGGAAACCGTGCTTCCGCATACGCCTTCAATTCCAAATCATCCGTCACAAGCAAACCCCCAGACTGAAACCTGTACGCACCGGAATTCGTCGAGACGAACACATCAGCGGCAACCGATGGCGAGAACTGGATAACGGTTCCGGAAGCGACGAGGCCCGACTTCGGATCGATCTTGAGCGTGAGCTTGTGCGTCTGGAGGTACTTGAGAAGTGTGGACCCTTCCGGGAATCCCACGAGAACTTGTTTGGAAACTTCCGGATCAGCCCAAATCCCCAGCCTCGCCGCTCGTGCTTCCTCTTCCAGTGCCAGATATTCCTGGCTCCTCGCGAACGGGAAAACGGTGTAGGCGCGGGCGAGACCGTGACGGAGAAGCGACTCCTGCACAGACAATGATGGCGCTCGCAAATTTGTCGCAGTTCGTTCCTCGACACAGCTCGGAATGACATGCTCACTGTGACAAATTTGCATTGCAGAATCGCCTCCGCCGAGATTCACATAAGCAAGGAGCCGGTCGTACTTATCAAACAGAGATTCATCAAATGTGAGATCAACAAACTTGCCTTCAATCTGCGACCGGAGAAAATCACGCGAGGCTTCCGCCAGGATTCTCACTGCTGGATGCGGGTCCGTGAGCTCGGGGGCATCGATGCCGATCAGGCGCACGCGGATGGTCGTCTCTCCCGCCAAGCGAAGGCTCGACCACCGTCGTTCCAGCTCCGGAGGAAGCGTCCTCCAGACTTCGGCAGGGAAATCATCGAGCGCCACGACGATGGTATCGCCGTCGATCACGTATGGCACCCGCACACGGAGACTCGCTGGATCCAGAGTGGGAGGACGAACGATCATATCTTCCGCAGCCTGTGGCCAGCCGAGTACGGAAGCGACGTAACGATCGGGGTCGAGAAGGCGGGCTCTGCCACGGGAATTTTTCAGACGCAGATGGAGCTCACTATCGGAGAAGCGTTTCACTTCCAGCGGCTGGAGCTCGATGCCATCGAGAGGGAACGGTGTGCCGGAACCTTCGCCGGTATCCAGTGACCAAAACCCGAGCGACACTTTCTCCCTCCCCCGATTCTGGATCTCCACCCACTCCCTGCCCGCATCATCCCCGGGAGGATTGGGGTAAGCAGCGGAGACGATCACGGGAAAATCTCGGAAGCGCCTCTCGCCGGTGCGGAAACGATTGGGCTCGCCGGGGGTAGGGAACGTGGTCCAGACGTACTCTCCATCCTGTCGACGTGCCAACGACTGGCCGCGAATGGCACCGGAAAAAGCGACGACAGACACAGGAGCTTCCGCCGGAGAGAGGAGACGCACGGTGTCTTCGGCATTGCCGAGGTGCAGACCCAGATCTGCGGAAGCAATCGCCAGAAAACCATGTGGATGGATTTTGAATGTACTCAGCGCCCCGCGCAGACTCTGCCCTTTTGCGCTCACGATCGACCATCCGCAGAGTGCAAGCGTTTTGCCCGTCGTATTCTCGATCTCCAGCCACTCCGGCTGCTTGCTGTGGGGATAGGGCAGAATCTCGCTCAGGACTGCGCCGGAGTAGGACCGTATCGCACACACCGATTCCTCGGGAGCGATGCCGGAAGCATCCGACGATCCGGTGCGAAGAACCGTCGCCAGAAATGTACGCTCAATCATACCGCCACAGGCAGGCTCGAGCGTGAGGAGAATGGCGTGCTCCCCGACGACATCGAAAGAATGTGAAGGAGGATTGCAGCTGTGGTAAAGCGTGCCATCGCCATAGTCGAATGTGCAGCGGGCAGAGGAGAGGGATCCGGTCTCAGCAACAACAGAGAAATTGACCGAGACATGCCCGACGCCTCTCACCGCTCCGGAACTTGTGACTGAGCCATTGGTCTCCTGAAGAAGGATGCGCGGGTCGAGCGGAAGAACGGTATTCGCGAATCCTTCGGTTGGAATGCAGAACGACTGCAGCGCAAATCCCGATCCGGTTTCTATCCTCCCGAAGCTGATGCCCTCGAGCGCCTCCGGGTAATTCAGTGCATCTACCAAAACCGAACCACTGAAAATGGCGACGCGGCTCCCGCCATTGACGAGCGTGAGATGCGAGAAGGTCTTGCGGAAAGATACATGCTCAGCCGGGTCCAAAGTAAACGGAGACGAAACCCGCGGCGGAAATGCTCCGGTTGCAGTTCGAGAATTCGGAATGATGAAGGAGTGCGCGCCGCTCCCCGATGTGAGCTTCCACCCGGCAATCGATACCGGCTTGTCACCCAGATTCCCAATCTCGATCCACTCGCGGTCATCACTGCCCACGGGATTGGCGAGGATTTCCGTAATTTTCACCCGAACCAGAGCAGGCATACCTGCCTGCGGGTCGGAAGATGAGCCCGCTTCGCTCAATGAGCTATCGCGGCCAGAAGAAGCCGACCCCACTTCGCTCGCGGAGCTTCGCGGGGTAAAAGATACCGACGAATCCGCAGTGGATTGAAGGGAATCGGATGAAGAGGAATCTCCAACCACCGGGCAGCACCCGCTATTATCACCCAAGCAGCACCCCTCCGCGGGTGCAGAGACGGAGGATGAAACACTGTCGAATGATGAGCCCTTGGAGGCAAGTCCATCGGATGATGCATCTGATACTGTGCCGTCACTCGAAAAGTGTTCACTTGAACTTTCGGAGATCGACGAAACCGTGATTTCTGAAGATACCGATGCAGAACCTCCCAGCCCTCCGTCAGATGAAAAAGACACATCCGACCCTCCCGATGAAACAGAAGATACGACGAGCTCCCCATTCCACGACCCCGGCGTCCCGTAGATCACCACTCCGTCCTTGAACCCCCGCGACACCACCGCCGTCCGCCAATTCTCCTTCAAATTCCCAGCAACATTCATCGATATCCTCTCCATGCTCGCCTTGGGGCTGCCCGTCACATTCGCTCCGGCGAAGGGCACACCCACGCCATCATCCACTTCATCACGTATCACTCCCGCAGCATCGCGTAAGCGCAGGAGCAATGCAGAATTGGGCAAACTCATAGCTGTGGAAACCAGATTCGGCGCCACTGCCAGACGTGTCGCTGCTCCGAAGTAATTGCTGATGAGGAAGAACTGACCGGCATGCAGGACCGTCCCCGTGGAAAAAAGCGTGATGGTCGTCTCCCCCTTCGTGAGCACACTCGTAAGGCGCCACCCGGAAACATCAAGGACACTTCCTTCCTGACCCAAGACAGCCAGCTCCACCCACTCATCTGCCGTCGAAAGATCCGACCCCATCCACATCACTTCGCTGATAACGACGATGGGATCAGGGGAAGCAGCTCTGCTTTGCAAAATGGACAAGCTCAAAAGCAGGACAATGACCCCGATGAACAGCAATGCGGAACTGATCGTTTCCGAACCGGTGAAGTAACGATAAAAGCGCTCCCGCATGGACACACTCAAGCGATTTCCCATCCTCTTAAGGAGATATGACAGGAAACTCCGTCGGGAGTAAGGCTGCTTTACAGCAAACAGAAGCAATGATTTCGGTTCCACGACTCCATGGAACAGAATGATGATTTATTCTGTATCGACAGATTCAGAATATTCCGTCAATCAGAACTTCCGCTCTCCCATTTTCTCATCATGCACTCCTACGATGCTCCTATGACCGTTTCTCGATTGCGCGCACGTCCAATGAACCGAATTCCCTTTCTTCCAGAGCGAACTTCCCTGTACAATAGCCACATTCGAGTTTGTTTCTTTCCCGAAACCCCCCTACCGCTCCACATGCTTCACTCCTCTACAATACTCCTCGTCATCAGTTCCCTGTTTTCCGCATCGGGAAAACGTTTGTATCGGTAAAGCCGGAGCGGCAGGCCACGTCAGATTAATCTGACGTGGCAGGGATTCTTCCCATTTCCTGCCCCATTCTATGCAATACATCATCATCTTCCTGATCCCGCTCGCGGGTTTTTGTCTCGGCCTGCTCGTCGGCTGGTTCTGGTTTAGTAAAGGCAAGCGCATCTCTACCGCCCTCCAGGAGGAAATCACCGCCAAGGAGCGGGAGCTCTCCAAAGCCGAGAGCAAGCTCGACCAAGCACGCAACCAGATCAAGACTGCCGAAGCGGAATCCCGGGCTCTGTCTCGCGAAATTATCAGTGAGGCCAAGCAGCAGGCCCTCGAGAGTGAAGCGAAGATCGAGAAAGAGCAGGGCCGCCTCGAAGAGAAGGAGAAATCCCTCGATGAGAAGACACGCGAAATCGAGAGGCAGCGCGGCAATCTCCAGAAGCGCGATGACGAAGTGACCGCCCTCAAGGCGGAGCTGACGGAAGCGAGTGAGAAGCACCGCACCGCCCTTGAGCAAGTTGCGAAGCTCACCGAGGAGCAGGCGAAGGAGCAGCTGAAGACGGAATTGGAGCTGGAGTTCTCCTCCTATTATGCCGCCCAAGCGAAGCTCGTGAAGGAGAAATTCAAGGAGGAAGCCGAAGAAGAAGCCAAGAATCTCCTCGCGGAAGCCATGCAGCGCTACGCCTCCGAAGTCGCGACGGAATCGACGGCTACAGTCGTGCAGCTTCCTTCAGACGATGTCAAAGGCAAGATTATCGGTAAGGAAGGCCGCAATATCACCGCCTTCGAACAGGCCACGGGCGTGGATATCATCATCGACGATACGCCCGGAGCCATCATCATCTCCGGCTACGATCTCGCACGACGCTACGTCGCCAAGCTCTCCATGGAGAAGCTCATCAAGGACGGTCGCATCCAGCCGGCTCGCATCGAGGAAATCGTCCTGAAGATGAAGGAAGAGGTGGGCAAGATGATGCTCGAGTTCGGCAAGCGCGCCACAGAGGAACTGGGGATTACCAACTATCCGCAGGATCTCCTCAAGATCATCGGTCGCCTCCGGTTCCGCACGAGTTACGGCCAGAACGTCCTCAAGCACTCACTGGAAATGGCCAACATCGGCCGCATGCTCGCTGAGGAAATCGGCGCCGATGCCAAGATCGTGGCGGAAGGCTGCCTCCTCCACGACATCGGGAAGGCTCTCGATCATGAAGTGGCAGGAACGCACGTGGAAATCGGCGTGGAGATCTGCAAGAAATTCAAGGTCCGTCCCGAGGTGATCCACTGTGTAGCCGCGCACCACAGCGATACGCCCATCGAATCGCCCGAAGCCTTCATCGTCGCCGCCGCTGACGCCATCTCCGGTGCACGTCCGGGTGCACGTCGCGAATCATTTGAAGCGTACGTCCGCCGCCTCAAGGAGCTGGAGGAAACCGCCAAGAGCTTCGAGGGTGTGAAGCGCGCCTTCGCCATCTCGGCCGGCCGCGAAGTCCGCGTCTACGTGGATACCGCCAAGATCGATGACCTCACCCAGGAGAAGCTCGCCAAGGATATCGCCGCGAAGATCGAGAAGGAGCTGACGTATCCGGGAGTGATCAGGGTGAATGTGATCAGAGAGAGGAGGATTGAGGAGACGGCGAAATGATGAGGGTCGAAGGGTTGTAAGGGTCTGAAAGGTTGTAAGGGTTTGCCTGCACAAACCTTTGAAACCTTTACAACCCTTACAACCTTTTTAGCCCCCTCATAATCCCTGCATCTTCTTCGTCCAATCAACTAATGCAATAATCATCTCCGCAACCTTTTCCTTCGTCTTCTCATCGATCAACTTTCCCGCAGCATCGAACTTATCCTGCGCGGAAGGCACCATCACTTCGGGGCGATTCAAGACAGAAGCATTGAAGAACACCAGAATTTGACGAAGATGATATTGCGCACGCAGTCCCCCGGTCATTCCTCCCGATGCACTCATGATCGCCACCGGTTTGCTGTCGGCACTATTCTGACCATAGGGCCGTGAGATCCAGTCCAGAGCATTCTTCAGCACTCCGGAAACGGAATAGTTGTACTCCGGTGTGACGAGGAGTAGCGCATCGGCCGCCTTTACCATTTCTTTTAATTTCAGAACAGACGCTGGAGGATTCGCTTCCAAGTCTTGATTGAAGAGCGGGAGATCGCCAATCTCCAGAATGGTGAGAGCGGCACCCTCGGGAACCAGATCCTGCGCCGCATGGAGGAGAGCTGTATTAAAGGAGCCTTTTCGGAGACTGCCGGAGATGCCGACAATATTCAGGGGTTTCGACATGATAATGGGGGAAAGAAACTGATACCCACCACCAGCTGAAGCTGGTGGGTTCAGCCACGGGCAGCGGCCTTA
>JBAWYM010000014.1:0-33256 GCA_037143575.1 Candidatus Peregrinibacteria bacterium
TATCTACGGATTGAGAAAAGAAAATCACTTTTCCCATCCAATAATCATATGATCCCTAATGATTGCGATATTGTGTCTTTTCCTTGCAATCCCTCTCCTCCATCATTACTCTGCCCCAGTCATGCCACGCGGTAAGCGCACAGTCTTCGGCGGATTCTGCCCGGAATCGGGGAATCGCATTGCAACTCTCCGCTTTCACAAGCAGGACAAGATGGGCAAGGCGTGGAAGGATCATGCGGGAAAGCTCACCAAGTACTGTTCTGTGTGTAAAAAGTCGGTGAAGCCAAAATTCAAAGAAGAGCGACATTCGAAATAGTAAGGCCTTTGGCGTGGATTATGGGTTTGAGAGGTTTGGAAGATGTTCGAAAGGCCTGAAAGGTTTTTTTTGATATCCGCTCACTGACTGTATTCAGCTCTATTACTTCTCGTAGCTCATTCCGATACACTTCGAGCATGTCCGAGATCTACCGCAACTGCGCTTCCATCGTTGTCTTCCGTCCGGCGCAGGGGGGTAGGGATTTCGAGGTTTTGCTTTTGAAGAAGCCGCGCAAGCGCGATAGCTGGCAGCTGCCCCAGGGCGGAGTGGAGGAGGACGAGACCACCAAGGAAGCTGCGGTGCGTGAGCTCTCGGAAGAGGCGGGCTTGGAGGTGGAATGCATCGGCGAGAGCGCCACGATTTTTCAATATGAATTCCCCAAATCCTTTCGTCGCTTCCGTCCAGATAATGTTCGCGGGCAGCGCATCGGCTTCATCTTCGGCAAGACCACGCGGGATGTTGTGGTCACCGTCGATCAGAAGGAGATCACCGAGTACCAGTGGGTCCGTCCTGTGGGTCTTTCCCGCTTCATCCGTAGGGAGGAATATCTGAATGTCATCCGGTTGCTCATCAGGGAGGGGGAGAAGCTATTGTCATAGTGTGCCGCGTCGAAGCATCGCACTTTGGCATGGAGCAATTTGTCGCAGTTCGACACTGCTCACTGTGACAAATTGGCATAGTATCTGCCATGTCTAATGCGCCTCACCCGCCTTTCGCTCACCCAATGGCGTTCCTACAAGGATCTCGATCTTCCATTCGGAGAAGGTGATGTCCATCTCCTGCTCGGGCCCAATGGTTCCGGCAAGACGAATGTCCTGGAGGCGGTTTCTCTCCTGTCCTCTGCTCATTCCTTTCTCTCTGTCACCGAATACGATCTGATGCACTGGGGAACGGAGTACTACCGCATTCTTGGCGAGGCGCAATTGGATGCTGGAATGGCAAAGACTTTGGAGGTGGTGAGTCAGGAGTTGCCGCGCAAGGCACGCGTATTCTTCCTCGATGATGTGCGCATTCCTCAGCAGCGCTTCGTAGGAGCTCTGCCTGCCGTCACATTCCTTCCGCAAGATCTGGAACTCTTCGTTGGCTCTCCTGCGCGTCGCAGAGATGTTCTTAATGATCTCCTTGTACAGGTTTCTCCGGCATTTGCTGTTTCCCTTACGACCTATCAAAAGGTGCTCAGGCAGCGCAATACGCTTCTTCGAAAGATTGTCGATGGACTCGGCAGACCTCAGGATCTTCAGGTCTGGGACGAAGCGCTCGCGTGTGAGGGGGCAGTGATCACCCTGCGCCATCTCGAAATATTGCAGATGCTCCAGTGCACGCTCGGAGAGGAACTGCAGGCACTTGGGGAATCCTGGAATGATGCAGTGCTGTGTTATGAACGGAAGGGTGAGGAACTGACGCAGGCTGGAATTGAGCAGGAACTTCTGGGGTTATTGTTGCATTATCGTGAGCGTGATCTTCTCCTGTGTCAGACCACCGTCGGCCCGCACCGTCATGACTGGCGAATGGATATCGATGGGCGCTCTCTGCCCACCTTCGCTTCCCGCGGACAGCAGCGGACAGCGGTTCTTGCACTATTATTTCTGCAGGTGTCGTACATTGATCTGCAGAGAGGGGAAAAGCCGATTATTCTTCTGGATGATGTCTTTTCTGAGCTCGATGAAGAGCATCAGGAACGGTTACTGGATTCCTTGAGCGGACATCAGGTGCTGTTGACGGCGACGCATTTGCCGAGGAGGGTGCCGAGGGGGGCGGAGGTGTATGAAGTGTCGATGGGGAAAGTGAACGGGAATACATTGGCGATTGGCGATTAGGCGATTGGCGATTTGTTGGTTTGGCCTGAATTTCTGATTCAGAATCATCCCGCCTGTAGTGAGCATGTCGAACCATCCTCGGGTACTGGCAACACCATGAACAAACTTTAACGAATCATCGAATCAGGCAGGATGCATGCTCCTTCGTCAGCACCTCAATCCTCGTTTCCGCTTTGCAGTACTTCCGGATCAGCTCCGCCAATGCGTTTAATGCAGTATTCAATGCTTCACCGGTGAATGGCGGGAATCCTTCGATGACCACGACGGCGTTCTTCGTCTGCTCCGTGATCTTCGTCCGGTCCCCTTCGCGCCAGTTCAATCTTCGGCAGATGATGCCTTCGCTGTCGCGGTAGACCAGTTCTCCGGGAATCGGTGCATCATTCTTCGTTTCTCCCAATGGCGTGAAGGGCTCGTTGCCGATTGCCTTGGTGAGCTCCAGATCTCCGATGCAGCGGTCGGTGTCCTCCGCTCCCACACAGACGATGGAACGCAGGGAAATGATGTTGTAGAGATCGACGAGCGGGTTGATTTCCGGAAGAGACGATCCCTTCAGGATGCGTTTGATAAGCGCCTGTATGGAGGGCGGATACTTATTGGGATTGCTGCCGAAGGAGCGGTGGATCTCCTGCATGGCAGCGAGATGCGGATGCTCTTTGAAGGTTTCGGGATTGAGGTGGTTGCGGACTCCCTGTTCCGCCATGCGCAGGAGTGTGGTGATTTCCGTTTGAGGAATGGCATTGTCCATATTCGAGACAACGATGACGCCGAGGGAAATGGCCGGAAATTGTTCGAGGACAGCGGGGGAGATGCGGAAGTCCATGAGGTGAGTGGAGAAAGTGAAAATGAACGACTTAGCTTCGTCATATTACCAGCATTTCCATCCGGCACCGCACCTGAGGATGGTTTGACACGCTCACTTCATGCAGGTGCTGCTGGGTCATGAGGCAATCTCTCGCCACCCAGAAGCATCCCGTCCGCGGGTGCGGCGCATGATGACGGTCATCCTTTCACGATCGTTACGCCACTGCCACCGGCTGCAACGCCCCATACAGCGCCAGCGCCAGTGCATCCGCCGCATCGTCGGGCTTGGGGATTTCTTGGAGCTTGAGGCGCATCACCAGCATGTCCTGGATTTGCTTCTTGTCTGCGCGACCGTCTCCAGTGATGCAGGATTTCAGGCTCAGGGGGTTCGGTTCCAGACAGGGAATGCCTGCTGATGCGAGGGTGAGGAGGATCACTCCGCGGGCCTGGGCTACCGCCATTGCGGTGCGAACGTTCTTGGAAAAGTAGAGGCGCTCCACCACCGCCAGTTCCGGGGAATATTCCTGGAGGTATTCCTTCAGATCATGGGCGATCTCTTCCAGGCGATCAGAAGCTTCCAATCCCGCCGCTGTCTGAATGGTCAGCCAATCCAATGGCCGTATGTCGCCATTCTCATGCCGTTCGACAATGCCGAGGCCCACGGTGGCGAGACCGGGATCGATGCCGAGGATGCGCGACCATCCCTTTGGGCACTTCTGCATGCCTTCAGAGTGCAAGGTTTTGGGATTTCCTGCAAGGGCTTGAGATTGAACGAAAGGCGCTTTTCTGCTATCCTGAGAGGAATACACACATTCTTCATCTTCTGATCTATGTCCGAGAATGCTTCCCGTCATCGTCATCTCGTTGCGCTGCCGATCGTCATGGTTGTTACGCTCATTTCCCTGTTTGCGAATTACAAGCTACGGCAGGAGGCCTCCGTCGTTTCGATTCCCAGTGGGATCGAGGTTTCCGGCGACGGGACGGAGATTATTGCACAATATGGCGCAGAGTTTGATTCTCAGGCAATCATCCCTTCCCTGAGCAATGGCTCCGCAGTTTTTCAGAATGACGGGGTATTGCGGGTGAAGACGTCAGCCGGCGATGTCCTCGGTGCTGCCGGTGCCGTGCATCTTTCCGTACAAGGATCTTCTCTCACGATCGTCGCGCTGACGACTCCGGTATTCTTTTCCGCGGAGCAGGGGAGTACGGCGCTCATCCCCGTCGGGTACCAGATAACGGTGAACGCGACTCTTCCTGACATTGATCGCGGATCAGCACAGTGGTTTCTGCAGAGAAAGCTCCTCGACATTCCACCGGTGTTCCTGCGTGAACAGATCCTCGCACTGAACCGTTTTCCGCATATCCATGCCTTCCTGCCGCCTGTGAGATTCTCGGTTCCTTCTGCGGTCATGACCGATGCGCTTCTCCCGGATGCGGCGCTCCGTGCCCAAGACCGATTCCGTCAGGAGATCCTTGGGTTTCTCCGCGGGAAGATCGAAGCGGGTGATTTCTCCGGTGCACGGGTCATCCTCGATGATGCTCGTTTCCGCTTCTCTTTCGAAGATCCTCTCTCCAGCCCATCACTCCTCACTCTCGCCCAGGCACTTCCTGCGGGCGAAAGTGGTCTGCGACAAGCTTTGCTTGTCTATCTCCCGCATCAGGCCCATCTCTGGCTCGTGGGCGCGCTGCACCCCAAGCTCCGTGAGGCCGTCTGGTCATTACCTGTACCGGATCTTGCGACCCAGGATCGCCTTGCCCTCGCCCTGGCCTTGCCCTTTGCCGATAACCGTCCTGATTCCTTTCCGTCCATCGTCTATCCCCAGTGGCGTGACGGTATAGCATCATTCGCATCTCCTTTCCCCGGGTTCCTCGCGACATTTGTGAAAACCGAGCTTCCTCTGGTGAGCCGCTACGCAGCACAGCAGTATCCGGAACGTGCAGGGACATTACTTGCGATGCTGCGCTCACTGGTGGCCGAAGATGCTGTGCTTTCTCAGATATTCCAGGCGGACTTTCAAGCTGCCGAAGCTTCTCTCATCTCCAGTGCTGCCGCGCCGAAAGCACCTCCCGTCCACGCTGCCGCTGTGTCCTCAGAAACTTCCTCCAAGCCCGTCCGAACGCTCTCTCCTGAAGTACTGAAGGCACATGCCCGGGAGATGCTTACCGGAGCTCATGCGCTCTTTACGACCCTCACGACGATCGTTCCGTCCGAAGGGGACAGTGTCCATGTCTCCGGCATCGCCTTTGCGGGCAGCGATGGCGATCACGAGTACACATTCGATCTCGATGTGGTGACCGGCCAGGTTTCCGGCATTGTGAAAGACGGGACGCAGATGCTCTATCCGCTGACGTTTGAGAAGTTTGGGGAGTGGGTTCGGAAGTGAGGAGGAGTCTTACTAGGCAATTTTGCGCTGAGAATCCTCTTAAGCTCACTTGTTTCATAGTCTCAGCATTGGTAACCTCTTCGGGTCCGTCCGGGCGATTAGCTCCCGACTTCGCTTCGCTACGCCGGGCAAGCAGCTTCCAGCTTCGCGCGGTCGTACCAGGTGAGTCGCAGGAATATCTTTCATATCATCGGGCGATTAGCTCAGCTGGTTAGAGCGCGACACTGATAATGTCGAGGTCGACAGTTCAAGTCTGTCATCGCCCACCATAGAAGTGTACATAATATTAATAATATGTTATAATGATTTACGTGGATTCACTACCTCACACACAACAAAATCCAGAAACGAAGCCAATCGAAGTGATGGACCCAGCTTTGGACAAACAGAAGAAGCTGGAATCACGGAGAAGTTTTCTTCGGAATGCGACAATCGGCGTCCTTGGGTTTGGTGCGGCTTCCTATGGCGACAGTGCTGTGGAATCCAAGAACGGGAACGTCGAGACTGTCGAGGGTGAGCATGGGACTCATACTGTGCTTTTTAATCGTCATTATGTTCCCTTAGAAACCTCAGTACTTGATTCTGCTGATTATCTCGTTCTGGAAGGTTCGGATATTCGGTATAGAGAC
The DNA here is from genome assembly GCA_037143575.1 of Candidatus Peregrinibacteria bacterium. Lineage (GTDB taxonomy): Bacteria > Patescibacteriota > Gracilibacteria > Peribacterales > Peribacteraceae > JBAWYM01. The sequence continues at coordinate 5,948 of JBAWYM010000014.1, forward strand.
GGTGATACTGGCACCCAGAAAATCATAGAATTCTTGTCTTCGTATGAACCGTATCGCGCTTTGATTCTTGAAGCTGCACGACAGAACAAGCCAGTGTATTTCGTCGATAGTTCCATTAATCTCGTGCTCGATGCTCTGACGGATTTTGCAGGATTGACTACTCTTGGGACTGCGGAAACTGGCTTGGGATTACTTGCTGCCGAAATTGCTCACAATCCCAAGAAGTATACTGAGACTCGTGTAGCAAAAATGATTTCCAGACAATTATCTCCTCCAGAAGGAAAGCCGGATGGCATGATGGGAATGGCACGAAGAGGAATGCTTCGAGCTGGTCTTGCTGGTCTTGCTGCTTATCTCGTGACGCCTGCCTTGCACTATGCCTCAGTTTTGAATAGAGCTGTTTGGGGCAAGCATGACGATAAGGAAGCACTATCGACTATTGTTGGTCACAAGCTTCAATCGTTCAACGCAGTAGTCCATCCAGAGTTTACAACAGTCACCTTTGAAGGTCGGAATGCAATTATCGCTCAGAAAGCAGAAACATTAGCTTCGTTGATCTCATCGAATCTTGGACGGAAGGCTCGCAGTTGTATCGTGATCGGTGGAGGGCATAAGGGTATCGTCGATGAATTACAGAAATCTGAAAATAAACGGTTACAGCGTATTGCCGGAATTCTCGATACTCGAATGGAAGGGGAGAAATATATTCTGCGCATGGATCCTACATTGGTGCCGGGTGACGATCAGCAATTTACGAGTTCATTCACTCTTTCGACTGATCTGGGCTTCGAGCAATATGCTTACGAGCACCACAAATATGCAGTGGTGAATGCATCCGCTGGATACGAAGGAAGAATGCCACTTTCACCTGAGCAGCCAGAGAAGCTGAGGTGATTATTTCTCGTAAATCTCCGTCACGCTCTCTCCGCGTTCCACATGCCACATCACTTCCGCGAGGAGGGGAGCCACGGGCAGGATCACGAGGCCCGGGAAGGCTTGAGGATCAACGGGAACGGTATCCGTGACGACGACTTCTTTGAACTTGGCCTCCCTGAGTCTTTCGATAGCCGGACCGGCGAAGACGGCATGGGTGGCTGCTGCGTACACTTCTTTCGCGCCGCGGCTATCCAGCGTCTTCTTGGCGGCGACAAGGCTTCCTGCAGTATCGATGAGGTCATCGAAGACGATGCACGTCTTCCCCTCGATCTCGCCTACCACCTCCACGATCTCCGAGACCTGATGATTGGGACGGCTCTTGTGCATGATGGCCAGCTCCGCGCCGATCATCGTGGCGAATTTCTTGGCGCGCTTGGCACCACCGGCATCCGGCGAGACGACCACATGGCCGGTGAGGTTCTTCTTCCCGAAGTACTCGGCGAAGATGGTGAAGGAATCCAGCGCATCGACCGGGATGGAGAAGAACCCCTGGATCTGGCTCGAGTGCAGTTCCAGCGTAATGACGTGATCCGCACCCGATTCCTCCAGGAGATGGGCGATGAGCTTGGCGGAGATGGGTTCGCGGGGAGCAGCGATGCGATCCTGACGGGCGTAGGGGAAATGCGGCATGACCACGTGGACGGTCTTGGCGAAGGAGAGCTTGGCAGCTTGGCACATCAGGAAGAGCTCAATCAGGTCTTCATTCACCGTCTTGGATCCTGTCTGGAGGAGGAAGACATCTTTGCCGCGCACGGATTCGTCGAATTTGATGTACCGCTCTCCGGAGCTGAAAGTCTTTAACGTAATGCGCCCCAGCTCTACCGAGAGCTCCTTGGCGAGGGAGTGAGCGAGGGCCGGATGGGAGGATCCTGCGAAGAGATACATTCTGAGTTACTATGATACCAGATGCAGCTGCGTTTCTCCACCTGTCTTGGCATTCCGGTCATGGAAGAGCAGACCAATGAGCCTATTGGTGTACTTTCCGGCATTGTTCTCCATCCCGATACCGGCAAGGTGGAGGGCTTCTTCGTTCGTACCGGAGGACTGTTCTCTTCCTTTTCGCTCTTCCTCCCGTCGTCGGATATTGCACGCTTCGGGGTGCGGGTGAGTATCCGCAGTCGCGATTCCCTCGCACCTCCCGGGGAGTTTCTCCGGATCCAGCCGCTCCTCGCCGATCGTCGTACGGTTCTGGGGCAGCGGATCGAGACGAAGGCCGGGCGCACCGTCGGGCGCTGCGTGGATGTGCAGTTCGATTCGGTGGTCATGCAATTGACGTGGCTTTTTCCGCGCCGGTTCCTGCGCTGGGGGGATCCGATTCCGGCGACGGATATTCTCCGTGTGACACCGCAAGCCATTATCGTTCGTGGGCCGCGGGCGGAGGATATCGTGGAGGAGATCAGTACAGAGGAACAGCAGCAGTTACTTTCCGTTCTTCCGGAGGTGGAGGGGTAGGAGTTGTCATGGTGAGCCGTGTCGAACCACAAAAAAGCCCACCTGTGAGGCGGGCTTCTGAAGGTAATGGAGAAAAGATTTTACGATCCCAAGGCGCCGATGGTGAAGGTGACGATGGCGCGCGCCAGCAGGATGATTACGAGACCGATGACGGTGTAGATGATCATATTTTTGGCCTTATCCTTCTCTCCGGATTCTCCCATGGAGATGATGTAGCGGATACCCGCGACGACAATGACCACGACAGCGACGAGAGTCATGAAGGTGAGGACATACTTAATCACGCTGAGGATTGCTCCCTTGAGATCTGTAGTACCGCCTCCACCAACATCAGGTACCTCAGTATTCAATTGGGCGAAAGCTTGGAAGGGCGTGCTGCAGGCGATGGCAGCGAGAAGGGATGTTCCGAAGGTAGATATGCGTTGCATCATCGTGGGTGGAGGGAAGAATTTAACCTATTGTTATACAACTCTCTATGTGAGCGCAAGTGCGAAGGTATTCTCGGATGCAATCTTTATTGAATGGCAAGGACTTTTGGTTCATGGGTGATCTGTAGAGTATTTGCGATTTGGAGATTTGCGAGTTGCGATTGCTTTGTCGGATGCACAAATCGCAAACCTGTGGTGAGCCGAGCCGAACCATGGCAAATCATATAATCGCAAATCTTCCTACGCCCTTTCCTTTCCAATTAATCCCGCAGCCAAGAGTAACAGTGCCGGAACCGAGAACCACAGATCCTGGTATTCCACCATGATGCCCATGAGCTGGCTCTCTTTGACGATCCCTGCAATCACCGGTGAAGCTCCGATGGTCAACGAAAGGATGGCGGAGTCTGCGACGTAGGTGAGGAGGGTGGAGAGCAGCAGCCCCGCCGTCGCAAAGCCGAAGATGCCCGTGAAGATGAGGTCGATGAGACTGCTGTGATCCCGCTCAAACTCAATCTCGAATCCTCCCCGCACCGCGAAGATGATGATGGCCGCGACGAAGAGGAGAAGCTTGGTTCCGGCGAGGAAGGAGATTTCGATCCGGCCCATCCCGAGGAGGGTGAGGAAGGTCTGTGACGTTCCCGATAGGCGCGAGAGGACATTGCCGATGCCCTGCACCGCAACCACCGCGACGTACGATGCCACGATGATCTTCACCGATTCGTGCTTTCCGATGATGAAGCTGTAGGTGACGATCATCGCGAAGAACACGATGACGAAGAGATCCCAGGTGAGTGTGAGGTTCATGGCTCAATATCCTACAGTGTCGTGATTTCGTTGGCCAATTCAAAAGACAATGCATTGGCGATTTTTGATGGTTCGTCACTGCTCACCACAGGTTTGCGAATGGCGATTGAGTTGCAATTCAAGCTGCGGAAAAGGAATTCTCATCGAAATCGCAATTCGCCAATCTTTCAATCGCAAATATCCCCTTCATGCTATTGTTCCCCCGATGCGTCACGGCTTCCTCCTCATCGCCAAGCCCCGCGGTCCCACCAGCCACGATATCGTCGGTATGGTGCGCCGGCGACTCAGTGAATCCAAAATCGGCCACCTGGGGACACTCGATCCTGAGGCCGAAGGTCTTCTCGTCCTCGCCGTCGGTGCCAAGGCGCTTAAGGTCGTGGAGCTCTACAATCATTTGACTAAGGAATACGTCGCGACCCTCCGTCTCGGTTTTACGTCACTGACCTACGATCGCGAAGGTCCTATTACTGAATCGAAACCCATTCCCGGTTGGGTCATACCCGATGACGTCGTCCTGCGCAGGGCCATCGAGGAGCATTTCCTTGGTAAGATCAAGCAAGTCCCCCCAGCCCACTCGGCAATCAAGATCGGCGGGGAGCGTGCGTACGACAAAGTTCGCCAAGGCAAAAATGTGGACATGCCCTCGCGTGAAGTGGAGATCACGTCGTGCAAGATCGAGAGTTATGAATATCCCTCTCTGATTCTGAGAGTCGCCTGCGGTTCCGGTACGTACATTCGTTCCCTCGCGCATGATCTCGGCGGCGTTCTTCGGTGCGGTGCGTATCTGGATTCTTTGACTCGAACCAAAGTAGGGGAGTGGAAGCTCGAGGACGGCATCGCTCCGGAGGAAGCGTCGTGGACAGATATTGTCCCGCTCAAGGAAATTCTTCTTCCCCGTCATCGGATCGATCTGGATGACGTGAATGCCGAACACATCCGCAATGGTCGTCCGATTGCTCTCGAGGTCCAGGAGGACACGATCGGCTGGAACCAGGGTCTTCCGATCGCCATTCTCATTCCGTGCAAAGACGGCACGCGGATGAGTAGGGCGAGAAAGGTGTTGTAGAAAGGCGCGGTTCTTGGTAGCGTTTGCGGGCTCCGATCTTTTCATTCACTTATAATCAAGAGTTGTCATGGTGAGCGTGTCATTCCGAGCCGCGTCGAGGAACGAACCATGACAGTAGGGTGTTTATCATTTTCATGGGTCAGTAGCTCAGCGGTAGAGCAGTTGCCTCTTAAGCAATTGGCCGCGGGTTCAAATCCCGCCTGACCCACCAATGGCTTTTATAAGCCATAATATGAAATGTTGACTATAATTTAGATATTGAGTATAATACAGGTATGCAACATCGACCGCTCATTGAGCAAGCTCAACAACATCTTCTATCCATTGGAGATAGAGTTCCTGGCGATCAAAAGGCAATAGTTGGAAAACTTGATTCTCAACTAATGGAGATTGGAGAAAATGCGGATAGAGGTATGTATGGTACTGAAGAAGAGTTAAAGTTAAGATTGAAAAGTGTGCATGATGAAGCAGAAGCGCTGCTTAATAAGTGATGAGAACATTGTTCCAATCTCATCTAGTAACAACGCACAGAGCCTTCTCTGAGGCTTTCTGTAGAGCCATATCCTGCGTCTGGACCCGTTCCTGCGCTTCCCGTGCCAGCTCTTCAATGTAAGGAAGGAGGGTGTTCCAACTCAATCTAATTTGTTCCACCATATAGCACCTGCGGTGCACGTGGCACAGCCAACGACAAAAATGGAATATTTTCAGAAACGCTATACGTGCCGCGTGAACGCGCAGCGTTTTTACACGGCATTCGACTCGCCTCGCTTGCTCATGGTCTACGCGCTCCGCGCTTCGGCCATCTTTTCACTTCGCTCGATATTCGTTCATGGTAAACCATGGCCTATTCAATGGTTACCCGGGAATTCGCAGTAATACCCCAACGGCGTTTCGGTGATCGTCCCTCCCCATTGTTCGACCGTGTGACGTGAGTACCGGCGGACGACGCTGAAATCCTTGAGGTGGATCGTGTCGCCTTCAATGTGATCCAAGTTCAGTCCCAGCGAAGTGAAATATGCCTCTGCCAGTTCATCGGTGAAGGCTTCTCCATAGACAGAAATCGTTACGGTTTCCCCCAGTTTCCGCATGTGAATGACTGCGCTTTCTTCATCGGGAATGTAGCCGAGCGTGTTATTGAGACAGAGGACGTGATCGAATGTCGGAAGGCTCGGGGGAGCGGTGATGTCACCATGGATGATCGTCGCATCCAGATTTGCTTTCGCGAGGTTCGACCTACTGAGATTCACCAGTGATTCTTCGATTTCCAATCCCGTGATGATCAGATCATTTCTGCGTTGGAGCAGTGCAATGATCCGCGTGGCATCCATCGAGCCGACTTGCAGAACGGTTGCGTTAGGATTGAGTTTCTTCGTCAGGAGATCCAATTCCGTTTCCCAATTCTTTCGGCAGATCGGCGGAAGGTTCTGGAGCTCATCGCAGTGGATGTAGACTTGGTCGGGGGTGGGCATATGGGAAGATCATATCTCAAGAAGTAGGTCTTCGTTTAGGCCCGAACAGAAATATCCACCAACACTTGTCATGGTGAGCCGCGTCGAACCATGACTTGCAGTCTGAGCCGCGCATGTCGCCCTTCGACGGAGCCTGTTCTGAGCGAAGACGAAGGGCTCAGGGTGACATGCTTTGGATGGGCATGTAATTGCGATTAGGTCTCACAGCACCGCATTAAACAGATACCCCGTGAAGATGATCCCCACTGTGAGGATGCCCACATACAGCGCGAGGAGCTTTGTCTTCATCACCTTCTTGAGGATGATCATCTCCGGGACTGAGAGCGCGGTGATGGACATCATGAAGGCGAGTGCCGTGCCCATGGGCAGTCCTTTCTCCACGAGTGACTGGACGATCGGGATCGTTCCCGCGGCGTTGGAGTAGAGCGGCACGCCGATGAGAACTGCTATGGGGACGGCGAGGGGATTACTTTTGCCTGCGTATTGTGCGAGGAAGTCTGCCGGGGCGTAACCGTGGATGAAGGCTCCCGCACCTACTCCCAGGAGAACGTAGGGGAAGATGTTCTTCAGGAGATTCTTGGTATACCGGTACGCACGCTGGAGGCGGTCTCGGGTCGTCGGGAGATCTGCGCCCGGTTTGGGTGGCGCGGTCTCTGCGAGGATGAGGAGATGATCGAGATGGAGTGTGCCCAGGATGAAGCCAGTGATCACTGCGAGGAGCACGCCCGAGCCGATGTAGAGGAGCATCGCCTTCCATCCGAAGAGACCGAAGAGGAGGACAGCAGCCACTTCATTCACCATCGGTGCGGAGACGAGGTACGAGAAGGTCACGCCCAGCGGCACGCCGCTTTCCACGAGGCCTAAGAAGAGGGGAATGGCCGAACAGGAGCAGAAGGGTGTGACGATGCCGATGCCGGCTGCGAGGAAGTGCCCGATGATAGGGAAGCGCTGAGAGAGGAGCGCCTTGATTTTCTGCGGCGGGAGATACGAGCGGAGGTATGTGACGATGAAGATGATCACCGCCATGAGGAGGAAGATCTTGATGGTATCTTCGATGAAGAAGCTAATGACCTCTGTCCACCGGCCTTCGGGGATGCGAAGGATAGTGAGGGTGAACCAGTCGGAGAAGGTTGCGAGTGCGGCGAACATGAATGGCTATTGGGAAAGCAGTATGGTTCAAGCAGTATGCAGCATGGAGGTTGTAGAGGAAAGGAGAGAGGTCTTCAGAGGCTTGATAGGTCAAAATATTGGCTTTGGGAATCTCTGAAAAATTGCCAATTTGTCACAGTGAGCCGTGTCGAACTGCGACAAATTGGCAAATGTCATGGTTCGATGCTTCGACCCGCTCAGCACAGGCTCGGCTCACCATGACATACTTAAGAGTTTTTCAGAGGTTTCTCTGGATTGTCATACACTTTCTTGAGCTTCATCAATGAAGGAGTTAGTGTGGCACACTATGACACTTTCCGTCCGCAAAGGCATCGGCGTGCTCTCGCTCTTCGCCGGACTGGCATTTGCCTTTCCAGCCCATGCCGCTTTTACTGATCTGATTATTGGGAATGTGGCTCTGCCTACCGCATCCTCTGATGATACTCTTTCCACTATTGATTCCTCTGTCTGGGCGCCGCTATTCCAGGGTCTCGATGACGATGCCTATCTGAAGTCTCTGTGGCAGGGTGCGTCTGTGATGAGTGATACCTTCGGAGGAATGACTGCGACGGATGCATCGGCGTTCGATCTGCAGACACAGAGCAGTCTCTGGTCCCCGATCTTCGCCGGGCTCGATTCGCCCACGCTCTTCAGTGATGTCTGGCAGCGGGAGTTTGCGGGACTGGAGAAGTGATCATTTGTATTGTCTTTGTGATCACTTGTGCTACAATGGTTCCATGACCACCACCCTCCATATTCGCATGTCGGCCAAGCTCAAGAAAGATGCCAAGAAGATTGCTGAGAGAAACGGCGTGGATCTCCCCACAGTTGTCCGCATTTTCTTTACGCACATGGTGGATAAGGGAACGGTGCCGATTACGTGGCTGACTGAGAACAGTATGACGTTGAAGGCTGAGCAAGACCTCCTAGCCATTGCGCATGATACGAAAAACTTTTCCAAAGCGATGGGTCCTCAGGATGCGCTTCGGTATCTTCGGGCGCTATGAATATTCATTTCCATAAACGATTCGAGCATGATTGGATGAAGTTGAAACAGTCCGGATGGAACATAAAACTTTTGGAGCGATTCGTATCGACTTGTACAGCATGGCCTTTGCCGAAGGCGTATGAGGCGCATCAACTTGCGGGAGACCTGACGGGATTGTGGGATGCACATATACGACAAAATTGGGTGGTACTCTTTCGCAAGGAAAAGAATGATATCTTTCTTCTTCGCACAGGGACGCACGCGATGTTGGGAATAGGATAGGTGAATGATCTGTGTCTCACTGGACTCTGGCTGTTTCGAGCATAGTGACGCGCCCTTCCAGTTCATCATGATTTTGGATGAAGGCGACGTGATTCTGATGGACTTCCAATCGGAGGGTGGAAACAGTGGATTTCAATGTCGAGACATCAGAGGCAAGTGAATCTATTTTGTGAGTGAGCTTTTGTTCCAACGAATAGATGTCTTCTTTCAGCTCACGACGAACATCGACAATTTCCTGCGTGATCACTTTTACAGCCTTTTGAATAGTCCAACGTGGGCCGGAAGTTTTCTTCTTTTGGGAGGGCATGTGCGTATCGTACTCGCAGAAAACTGCGTACTCAAAGAAATGATCGTACACCCTTGATCGTGGCATCAATTGGCCGAAAACAATCTTCCCATCTGTTCTCTCTAAGACTTCTTATCATCATATCTTTTTCTCCATTCCATGTCTTTCAATCGTACGCCAATCAAACGGGAACTTGAACGTCTCCAGTGCCCGGACGAGCGCGGCGAAGCAGTGCCACGGGGTGGGTTTGTCAAAGAGGAACGCATCACCAGTTTCCTGCACGGGGTTGTAATCTTCCAGTCCTTTGCAGCGGGGAGCCACCGGGACGACGCCGTACTGCAGGGCGTAGTCCAGGGAGTCCGTTCCCGTGGGGTCCGCGAAGAAGAGGGCGATGTCGGCGGCGGCGAACATTTTCCCTAGCGTTTCATCATTATTCTCGAAGATGGCGACGCGGTGACTCTGCTCCTGAGCGATTTTCGTAAACAGGGCCCCGTATTCCGACGAGCCCTTGCCGAGGATGAGCAGCTGGATTCCCTGGGAGAGAATACCGGGGAGGGTTTGTTCCATGAGCTTGCCTCCTAGGGCATCCGTCATCCCCGCGGGAAAACAGACGATGGGAGCCTTGGCCTCCATAGGCCAGCCGAGCTCGCGCTGCAGAGCGGTTTTATTCTCCGCTTTGAGCTCCAGCGTTCGGGTACCGTAGCGGCGTGCAATCGTCGTATCTTGCAGCGGGGAGAGGGACTTCATAGGGGGTTTTGTGTGATCTCCTTAGTATAGGGGAAAACGTGTTCTGCGAGAAGAGAGGAGGGGTTGAGTTTTCGGGTGATTGGGGTGTTTTACGGAAGGGCAGGAAGGGAGTTTCTAAGGAAGGAAAGGCAGGATAATTCACTATCCCAATACTACATTCCTGCCCTTCCTCACATTCCTGCCCTCCGTTGCTCTTCGCCTCCACTTCCATCATTGTACTTCTATGGAGCATCTTGTTCTTATCGACGGCCATCATCTGATGTATCGCGCCTACTGGGCGATTCCGCGGACGCTCAAGACCAAGAGTGGCGAGCAGACGAATGCCGTTTTCGGCGTTGCGTCGATGTTGCTCACCATTCTGCAGAGGGAGCAGCCCGATGCTCTGCTCTTCTGCTTCGATGCCGGGGAGGAAACATTTCGCCACGTTGAGCACACCGAGTACAAAGCCGGGAGAGCGGAGACGCCCGATGATTTCTACACACAGATCCCCGTCATTCACGAGCTCATCGATGCCTTCGGATTGCAGCATCTCGCCGACAAACGCTTCGAAGCCGATGATCTCCTCGGCGTCTATGCGCGTCTCGCTGAGAAGCAGGGGGCACGCGTGACAATCGTCACGGGGGATCGTGATGCCTTCCAGCTCGCGACCGACCGTATTCAGATTGCGATTCCTCACAAGGGCTATCAGGCGGCGGAGTATCTGGGCCCCGCAGAGATCTTGGCCAAGTACGGTGTTCGTCCCGACCAGATCTGCTCCTACAAAGGACTGGTAGGTGACTCCTCGGATAATCTGCCAGGAGTGAAAGGAATCGGCCCCAAGACCGCAGCAGAGCTCCTGCAGAAATATGACACTCTCACCGGTGTCTATGCGCATTTGCCGGAGATCAAAGAGTCCGTGCGAACCAAGCTTGAGCATGATCATGAGCAGGCATTCTTCTGTGAGCGTATGGCGACCCTCGTCTGCGATACCGAGCCCGGCATCCCCCTCGATGAAGTGATGCTGAAGGATCTCCCCGCGAATGCGGTATTCGATTTCTTTCGTGCCAAGGAATTCACTCTCCTCATGAAGCGCTTCCAGTCCCTTGTTGGGAGCCCCTTTGGGCAGAAGATCTTTCAGACATCAGACATCATATTGCCTGTAGAGGAAAAGGCAGAGGAGCAGAAGCAGATGGCGCTGTTCTAACAGATTTGAGATTTTAGATTTGCGAATTGCGATTGTGTTTGTCGTTCGTGGTTTGAAGTTATTGTTCAATCGCCAATAGCAAATTCTTCAATCGCCAATTCTCTATACATTCCTTTATGGTCACCCTCTCAACTCATCGAGAGATGATTCCCTCTTGTATACATCCCGTGTTCATGCGTGTTTTTCATGATTCGATGATTCTCTTCATTTAATCAGGAGATTTACGTACAGGGAAAAACCCAGAACAAAAAATGTATTCTCACTTCAAGACACTGTATACCAAAGGTAGTCAGTAAGGCCTTGATGCCATTCATTTCTTCACAGTATCCTGCGCAGGAATTCTATTCCGCTTTTTGCAAGCGCGATGGATACACTCTGTACTCACTTCTTTCTTTCCCCTTTGTCTCATGCCCAAAGAACGTATTCTCGCCAGTCTGGATATCGGGAGCGCCAAGATCCGTGTCGTCGTTGCCGTCGTGGATGGCGAGCAGGAGAAGCTCATTCCCAATGTGATCGGCGTGGGGCTCTCTCCATCCCTCGGGATGCGCAAAGGACATGTGATCGACGTGGAGGAGCTCATCCATAATATTATCTCCGCCCTCGAGGATGCCGAGCGCATGGCGGGAGTTCCGGTGAATCATGTGTATGTGGGCATGAGTGGATCGCACATCGAGTCCTTCGATAGCCGCGGTGTCATCGCGATCTCCGGATCTGAGATCACAGTCGATGATGTCGGACGTGTGCTTGAGGCCGCTCAAGCTGTCAGCATCCCCGCCAACCGTCGCATCCTTCATATCGAGCCCAAGTCCTACGCCGTCGACGAACAGCGCGGCATCAAGAATCCCGTGGGGATGACCGGTATCCGTCTGGAGGTGGAAGCACACATCATCACCGGGCACATCCAGCACGTGAAGAATATCGAGAAGTGCGTAGATCAGGCCGGCGTGGATATTGATGATCTCGTGCCTGCGACGATCTCTGCCTCCGAGGCAGTCCTCACCAAGCGTCAGAAGGAGCTCGGCGTGATCGTCATCGACATTGGTGCCGGATCTACGAGTGTGACGGTCTTCGAAGAGGGGACCATCCTCTACTCCGTCAGTCTCCCGATTGCCGGTGAGAGCGTGACCAACGATATTGCTATTGGCCTTCGCACCTCCATTGATACGGCCGAGAAGATCAAGATCGAATTTGGCTCTGTGCTCCCCCAGGAAATTGGTGAGCGTGAGATGATTGATCTCTCGTCCGTGAGCAAGATCGATACACAGACCGTGAGCAAGAGGTACATGGCGGAGATCATGCAGGCCCGCTACTTCGAAGTCTTTACCCTCGTGAAGACCGAGCTCGAGCGCATCGGCAGGAATGGCATGCTCCCGGCAGGCGCGCTCCTCACCGGAGCCGCATCCAAGGCCCCTGGTGTTCTCGACCTTGCCCGCGATGTCCTCGGGCTTCCTGTACAGATGGGATTCCCCGTGGAAGTCGGCGGCGTCATCGAGAAGGTGGACGATCCCGCCTATGCCACTGCTCTCGGTACCCTTATATGGGGCATGCGCGAAGGTGAATCTTCCCGCCCGATGGTCGGTACCCTCCAGATGCGCAAGGCTGCGAAACGCGTCGGGTCGTGGTTCAAGAGTTTGCTTCCTTAATTTCCATGGGCTAGAAGCCCATGATCCTATTTCGCCTTTTTCTTCCCATCTCACCCATGTCCGATACGCTCCGCTCCCTCTTCAGTGGCTCCCGGTCTTCCGGATCCTCCTCCTCGTCCTCCGGTTCCGGGACGCACGATGATGGCACTGTGCTCACTTCCCGTGAGATTCGCCCCGATGCGACCCCGGGTGCGCGCATCCTTGTCCTCGGTACCGGTGGTGGCGGACAGAATGCCGTCAAACGCATGATCGATGCCAAGGTCCAGGGCGTTGAATTCATCGCGGTGAATACCGACATGCAGGCGCTGTATCACAATCCCGCAGCCAAGAAGATCACGATTGGCCGCGGAACGACTCGCGGACTCGGCGCCGGTGCCAGTCCGGAGATCGGCAAGAAGGCTGCGGAGGAGAGCAGCGCGGAGATCCAGGCTGCCCTCGAGGGAGCGGACTTGCTCTTCATCACTGCGGGACTGGGCGGCGGAACAGGCAGCGGATCGGCACCCATCATCTGCGAACTCGCACGGAGTATGGGGATTCTCACCATCGCTGTCGTCACCAAGCCCTTCTCCTTCGAAGGGCTCAAGCGCAAGCAGCAGGCGGAGGAGGCCATCCAAAATCTCAAGGGTAAAGTGGATACGCTCATCACGATCCCCAACGACAAGATCCTCTCCCTGATCGACAAAACCACCCCCCTCACCGAGGCCTTCGGTGTGGTGGATGAAGTGCTCCAGCATGCCATTGAGGGCATTTCCAATCTCATCACCGAGCACGGACTCATCAACGTGGACTTCGCCGACGTGAAATCCATCATGCAGGATGCCGGGACCGCCCTCATGGGCATCGGCTACGGTACAGGAGACAGCCGCGCCGCCGAAGCCGCACGCGCCGCAATCGATAGTCCCTTGCTCGATATTTCCATCTCCGGCGCCAAGGGTGTGCTCTTCAATATCACCGGTGGCACGGATCTCTCCATGTTCGAAGTCGACGAAGCCGCGCGCATCATCACCGAGGCCGCTGATCCCGAGGCCAATATCATCTTCGGTGCCGTGATCGACGATAAGTTCACCGGCGGCGTGAAGTGCACGGTGATCGCGACGGGTTTCGATGAATCGCGTCTAGAGGGACTCCCGACGATCGGCGCCATCCGCAGCCAGAAGCCAACCGTTCATACGCCAGCCCGCTTTGGAACGGATGATCGTACGGATGGTTCCTCCAAGCACACGTTCCTGGAGCAGAAGACGAATGCGCTGCAATTGAATGAGGAGGAGCTGGAGGTGCCGGCGTTTATGAGGAAGCCGATTAGCAAGTGAGATCAATCATAAGCCAATAAGCTAAGCAGCATGTCACCCTGAGCGGAGTCGAAGGGCGACATGCTGCGATGTGCGCACATGAAGCAAGCAATGGTTCGTTGTTCAACAAGGTCGGTACGAGATGGTTCATAAAAGACATTTATGAGGCGAAATATTGTCCTCCTTCGACTCCGCTCAGGATGACAATATTTCTGGATCTATGGTAGATAGATTGATTTTCAAGCCTCTCCCGTTGATCCAAAGCCACCGCGTGTGACCGCCCCGTGGTCCTCCACCTCCTCCCACTGCGCCTTCTCCGTTTTGACGAAGATGCCCTGGGCGATGCGTTCGCCGCGCTGCACGGTGACGGCCTTCTGCGTGATATTCTGCACCTGGACCATGATCTCGTCCTTGGGTCCGTGGTAGTCGCAGTCGATCACACCGATGGAGTGCGGACAGACGAGGCCCTTCTTCCGGGGTAGGGATGAACGTGGCAGAATCAGCAGTGCGTAGCCCTCCGGGACCTTCACGATGACATTGCCCGGCACCAGAACGATCGCTCCGGGTTCGATTTTGGTGGTGACACGCGTGACGAGGTCGAAGCCCACGGCGCCCGCGGATTCGTACTCGGGGAGAGGCAGGGTGGGGTCGATGCGCTGGATGGAGATTTGCATGGGGGAAGGATGCGCGAAAATATCCGAAGAGACAAGGAAACGGGACGACTGTTGTCTCACGCAAATTGTCACGATGCTGAGATTACTTCTTATCAGCATTCAATAGCAGATAGTCTTTTCGGTATTCCTCGAATGAGATGCCTCCACATGCATCAAGGAACGGCTTTGACTTCTCTCTCTGTATCAGCAGTTTCTTCAGGGTATCAGCATTATTGCAAATTTTCCGTACGAAGCTCTTGGCGAAGAATTCTGTTGCCCGGACGACTTTCTTTTTCGCTTCTTCTTCGACGACTCCATCTTCATCCCGTCGCTCGCTTGCAAGGAATGTGGAGAGCGAGAGTCCAGAGATCTTGAGGTCACTGTCATTCAGGCCGACATCGCGAGCGAGATCCCCCACGAAATCTCTGGTGCGATCGCGGAAATCTCTCGTCTTGTAGTTCGCCTCCATGACGGGCGCCTCATCGAGATGCGCTTCGGAAAGGTTTACCTTGGATTCACCGACCATCGATGCGCGCATCATCTGGTTGTCGAAGACGACGTAGGAGGTGAGCGTCTCGGCCATATCGCGCACATCCGCATCGGTGAATTTGGCTTCTCCTCGCTCTTCCATCATAGCCTTATAGGCGTAGAGCTTAAGCTTTTCATTGAAGCCCACGTAGGCGTTCTTGGCGCCCTCGTGCGTAAGCTTGGAGCGTTCACCACTGACCACACCCGCCAAGCTTTTCATGCGGATCCAGTCGATGTCGGAGCAGATGTACGGCACGTCCTCGTGGTCGAGCGTCTCGGATGAACGAGCGATAGCCTTGGACATGCGCTCACGGGCTTTCGAGTCCCGGAGAATCGTATGACGGATAAATATTGTCATTTTGACTCCAGGGTTGAAATCATCCTCCTCCCCCGTTTTTTCAGTAATAAGATTCGCGATGTGTTTGATCTCCTTCATCGTGTTGTGCCGTCGATAGAAATAGTCAAGGAAGGGGAACTTAATCAGCACATCTCCTTCCTGACCTGCGAGGACTTTGAGACGCTCGATAGGGATGAATCCTTCGGCAACGCCGCGGATGAGATAGTAGAACTTTCCCTCCATCGTCATCTTTCCGTTGCGCATGGAGTAGTGGAGAATTTCCTCATAGTGGTGAGGATTGACTTCTTCAGGGAGGGGCAGGGGAGGTTCGTGCTTACGGCTATGGACGTACTGCTCCAGCATCCCGCGCAATTCATGTTCCGCCTGCCCCGTGATGTTCGAGTAGTTGTCCGCTGTCGCGGTGTAGGCGCTCTTGTGCTTCTTCACCGCTCCGTCGTTCCCGGTCTTCCATTCGTCAAACATTTCCTTATCTTTCCAGATGTCCGTAATGAGCTTCTGGAGCCACTTATCTCTGATAATCTCATTTCTTTCACATGGACCCATTGGCATTTTATACTGTGAAAATTTGTTGAGCGCCTTCCAGAGACGTTGATCTGCCCAGTTCAGGCGACCCTTCTTTTCGAGAAGCTGAATACTCGCGCGGAGCTGATCTTTCGTAGGATTAGCGCCGATGAGTTCCATGAGGCTTTCGGAGTCCAGGTTTGTGAAGGAGTCTTCCCACTTCTTTACGCGTTCCAGTTCCAGGGAGTTTCGTTTGCGTTCGGCGTAGTGTGGAAGGCGTTCGGTATAATTACCGATTATTGGAATTTTGACACCGAAGATTTTGCTTGGAAGCCTCTCGAAGAGTTTCTCCTTGAATTCCGACGTACGCTGATCCTGCATGGTTGTATACATGCCCTTGATGTCTTCCTGAAATTCCTTCCAAACGCGCATCATATCAAGTACAGACAGCCACTTTATGCCTAATTTGTCGGAGTACCATTTCCCCTTTTTCACCGGTTGTGCATCATTTACATCGGAGAGCTTCCAGTCAAGTTGTTTAATTTCTTTGTGCTTTTTGCTCACATGCCCCTTGAATGCTCTGATGAGATTTTTGAACGATCTGTTGTGTTGCGGATCCTCGGCATGGAGAGTCTTTCCTTCGGGAGACTGTGCACTGCCGTTGTTGTACAGGTCTTTCACACATTTCATCCACGGTCGATATCCATCCGGATCATCGAGGATTTCGCGCGTGACCTTCCTATATTGCGGATAGACATCTCCGAAGGAATCGATCTGCTTGATCATTAATTCGATGGCCTCGAGGTCTTCGCCGGGATCGTAGGGTGCCTCTGTCTTTTCAGTGGTTCCGGTTTCCAGTGGAGCACTGGTCATTGGCTCATCATCGTCAGCGGTCATGTGCATCGCCACATCGCTTTCTTCTGACCCCGGTTCCATGGCATCGAAAACCTCGACATCCTTATCTTGAATCTTGGATTGAGGATCACGAGAAAATGATTTGCGTACCAGCGCTTCCTCGGCGAGTGCGCGTCGGTATTTGCCCATGATGAGGCCGGGAGAAGCCTTCGGATTCTTCTTGAGAATTCTCTTTCTGAATTCCTCGATCGGCAGTCCCCACCGCTCTCCCTGCTTCATGATTTCCTCCATTCCCGCTTCCGGGATTTCCTGCATCTTCCGATCCACAAGATCGGGGAAAAGGTGTGACTGATCCGCGAGAATACTGAGGATGAAGTGCCCTTTCTCGTGTCGGATGAGAGAGATCCGTTCATCGGGATCGAGGTCACTGCGCATGTAGATTTTCCCTCTGTAGTAACATCCTTTGGAGTTCTTCACTTCAAATTTCCTGATGTACGCTTCGGGGCTGAGAATGACGAGCGAATCGCTCCCTGTCTGGATGGTGGATTTATTCGTGGCGCGGTTGAGTTCTTTCAGCAGATCGCGCGCTTTCTGAAGTTGCTTACACTTCACGCCCACAGCCGTACAGAGCTCGATGCGTGTCTGCTCTTTCATCTTGGGATTGCCGTACTGCTTAAGCTGGCTGCGCAGATCTCCGATGTATTCCCTCGTCAGATCGACGATATCGAACTCCGCGCAGATGGGATGAGCGAGAAGACCGGCTTTCGGATTATCCGGCGGGCCCATGAAGTCGCGTTCCAGCGCATCGAATTCGTTTGTTCTCGCACGGATCCATGCGCTGACATCATCAGGGCTTTTTCCGATTTCTGTTTCGACTTTCGCTTGTAATGCCGTTCCGTCCGCAATGATGCGCCGTATCTTCTCTTCGCTGTCATCGACCTCGCAGAGGAATTGCAGCCGGCGCTCATGGGTGGCAAGTTCATTTTCGCTCCAAGATGCGACGACCGCAGGATCGCCCATTTGTCTCTGAAGTAGCTTTAGCTCTTCGACTCCGATGACGCCGGTCGGAGGGACAGACAGAAGATCCGCGATCATCGAGAGGCAACGTGTGGCGCTGCTGCGACGATTCTGCTGCTCTGACTGTATTTCCTCTAACGGGCGTTTCTCCCACAAGGCTAGCGTTTGATCCAGCTCTTCCCGATTGCGCCTGATCTTCTGGAGAGCTCGCTCAGCGCGTCTCTGTCTCAGATCGGACTTCTCTTGGAATTTCGGATCGGTGATATCCAGGGGGACTTTCGTTCTGAGTTTGCAGGCGTCGTCGAAGGCGTGTGCGAATGCTCGATCCAGATCCCCTGCAGTCCGTGAGATCGTGTCGTCGTCCAGCGGTGTGCCTGCGGCTGTCGCCCGTTTTTGCGCAGATTCTATTTCTTTCCCCAGTTGTTTGCGCTCGGCATCTGCCTGTTCCTGAAGCTGTAGTGCCGCGATGTCCTGGAGCTTCTGGTTCTGCAACCGGAGATTCTCGAGGTACTCTTTTCTCTGCGCGAATGAGGTGAAGTGCACCGTATTTTCCCACAGAATTCCCTTATCCGTTTCCCAGTACTTGGCGCCGAATTCCTTCGTTTCGCTGAGAGCGTTCACCGTGCTGGAGAGGGCTTCGCGCAAAATGGAACGCACCGATGGTGTTCCGGCTGGCCGCTTTCCCAATTTGACTAGGTAGCGTTCAATTCTTCTGGGGAGATTCTGGATCTCATTTTCCAGTTCAGCTGTCGATCGCTCAATAGAGGGAGCTTCCCATTGTTTGTTCGCGATTTGTTGTGGTGTGGCGAGCGTCAATATTTTCTCAGCTTCCCGAATCATTTCTCCGCCGAAGTCATTTTTGCGGTTTTCCAGAATCTGTTCCTGTTCCTGATAGCGATCGAGGCGCGCCATCACGGAACGTCCGAGAGCGAGTGCGGCTTCCGGATAGCGGCGGATCAGTTCTTCGGTGAAGCGGTATCGTTCACCGGCGGTTAGGCCACCAATTTGGTCGTACTGAAATATTTTTTCGAGGAGCTCTCGTTTGTATTCAATAGGATCTTGTTGTGGGTCAGTCGTCACATTGATTTGAGCCACGCGAAATTTATTCATGATTCCGAGAGACTTCGCGACGGATTCGATATCAAGTTCACTGAGCGTTTCTTCCCTTGTCAGCATGTTCTGAAACGCTTCAGCATTTTTTAGATTTGGTTGCAGTGTCTCGATGATGGCTTGAGTATCCAGCGTCCGGAGCACACCCTCCACACCCGATTTCGTTTCGACGCCGATATCCGCGATCTTCTCATCCTGTATTTCACCTGATCTCATGACAGGTCTCACACTTTCCAACTGCTCAGGGAGCTCCACTCCATCGTTCTTTTGGAAATCGGGGATGGCGTCGTCCTTCGGTATGGGTTTTGCGAACCAGACCTCCCTCCGCTCCCGGGTGGGAGAGTCGCTGAGAGCGTGGCGCACGAGGCGGAAGAGGCTCAGCATCTATAGTTTACAAATGCGATAAAAATAGTCAAGTAATCTTTCTCTGCGGTTGTGCAGGTAGGGCAGGAATCGTGCGAGCACGGCATCGATGTCGCCGATTTCCAGCTCTCCGGTCTGGATGATCAGGCGGGATTTGGAGGGGTTACTCAGCTCGATGTGTAGCTCTACGTAGCCTTTGCCCTGGAGCATCCAGTAGCCGGCGCACTCACTCCATCCATACGATATGTGGTTCCACTGGAAGCCCCGCTCACCGATGGTCATAGTGTGTTGCTGGTGGGGGAGGCGGAGAAGTGCGAGGAACGTCGTCGTGATGGCCAGCAGGACGAGTGCGAAGGACCAGTCCCGGTTGAAGAGGGCGTAGAGCAGGAGAGCAGCGAGGATGCTTCCGGCAACGATGTACCAGGTTCTGCCGCGCTCGTGCATGGGGCGCGCGGGCGCAGTCCATGTGAGGAGGACGCGGTCGTGAATGGAGGTGGGTGTGGGTGTTTCCATAAATCTCTCTATTCTAGCGGAAAACGGCACTTTTGCCCATGTGGGGGTAGTTGCGTTGTAGAGGAAATTATCGCAGGATATATAAGATATGAGAAGCTCTCCCTGGAGCAGCATTTTTGAGGCATCTACTCTTTCAACGGTCCGGTATAGTAGTCCTATGCGAGCGCAGTACATTTCCATCGATGAACAGAAACGCCGAATTCCCGGCTACTTGCCCGAGCATGCCGAGGAATTTCATACGGCATCAGCCAGAGAGGCGGATAGACTATTTTCTCTTGCTCTCAAGAATCATCCGGCCAAAACCGTTATTCTTCTCTGTGGAGGGAGCGCCTCTGGCAAGACTGAGTTCTGTTCCGAATATCTTTTCGATGAGGATGCCATCGTCTATGACGGGACGCTCTCATCTGTCCATGGTGCAGAGGTGAAATTGCATAACATTCGCAGAGCTAAGAAGCAGGCGGTGGTCATCGGTATTCTTCCTGACGATCTTACGCGCGCATTTTCCGCATTCCTCCATCGTGACAGGCAATTCAGTGATGCCCATTTCTATCGGACGCATGCAGGAGCACGTTCAACATTGCTCTGGGTTGCCGAGCATTATCCTGACGTGGAATTGAGATTGTTTGAGAGTACGTATCGACGAGGTGCATCTCTGTCTTTTGATATTCTTGAGTTCGGTAATCGGGATGGTTTCATTGAGTATTTGCGATCCGTTCAGTATACTGAGAAGCAGATTATTTCCCTTGTGACAGCCTCATGAACAAGAGACCTCTCCCGCGTCGGAATCTGAATAATCCCGCAATTCGGGAATATGATCGTGCCGTACGACGGGGGCAAGAGAGTTACCATGTGGTCCCTCATGAGCATGGGTGGACCGTGAAGAAGCTCGGTACTTCCAAGGGTCACACGTTCGATACGCAGTGTCAGGCGATATCCATCGCGAGAGATCGGGCGAATCGTGATCGTACAGAACTCTTCATTCATGGGCGTGACGGACGCATCAGAGAGCGCAATTCGTTTGCCTGATCCTCGTTTTTCTATAATCGAAAGGTGAGAGAATGCATTCTTTTGCTTGTTCAATGCATGATGAATTGATACCCTTCCGCGCGGTTCCGGGCAATTAGCTCAGCTGGTTAGAGCGTCACATTGACATTGTGAAGGTCACTGGTTCGAATCCAGTATTGCCCACCATTCGACTCGCTTCGCTCGCTCATGGTCTCCGCGCTGCGCGCTCCGGCCATTCTTTGAAGTTCGAAGAGTCGAATGACAGTGAGCGAAGCCGCAGCGTAGTCGAACTGCCCCGCTCGTTTCCGTTCAAACATCATTCACTATTGCCCACCACACTTCGCTCCTCGCGCGGCTCGGAGCTTCGCGTGGCAGGCCGCCTCAGTCCAATATGAAGCGAAGTGTGCCCCGCGAAGCCGCAGGCGAAGTGGGGCAGAAAGAGCAGTGTACCATTGCACGGGTGTACGATTATCTTTCCTCCTCTTGTACTAGAATGCTGGAATGCGCTTCCACACTCTTCTCGATTTCCTTTTCCCGCGCCGCTCGCTCGGGGGCTCTGAAGGTGAGTCGATCACCGAGGAAGAGCGGCGGCATCTCGGGGGATCGCGGATCGTGGAAGACCGTACGGAGCTGCAGAAGCGCGGTATTTTTTTCCTTGATCGTCTGGTGGCCGCTTCCGCATTTGCAGAGAGCCCCCTGCTGCGCAAGGCCATCCACACTTTCAAGTACGGTCGGGTGCGCTCTCTCGCCGATGAATTGTCTGAGCTGATGGTCCGTGCCGCACCATCGACCGTGCTCACACATCCTGTCCTGTGCCCTGTACCTCTCCACTGGTCGCGGCTCTTCTCGCGCGGATTCAATCAGTCTGCATTACTCGCTCACGTCATCGCTCAGAGGAGGGGACTAAGGTATCAGTCTTTGCTTCGCAGGATCCGACCAACCGGCACGCAGACCAAGCGCAATCGTGCGCAACGTCTCACGGCACTCATTGGAGCTTTCCGCTGCTGTGAGCCATCATTACCCTCCTTTGTTATCCTGATCGACGATCTCTCCACCACCGGTGCGACGATGGATGCGTGTGCGAAGGAATTGAAGAAGTGTGGAGTTGCGAGGGTGGAGGGGTGGGTGATAGCGCACGGATAGAATTTGCGATTTCTTGATGGTTCGTCTCGGCTCACCACAGGTTTGCGAATTGCGATTGGCGATACATTCTTTCGAAGACAAAAATCGCAATTCGCAAATCTCCAAATCGCAAATATTCATCGCGCAACGGCCTTCACAGTATTTTGGAAAATCTTCGACGATGTTCAAGATCACAGGAAGTGTTCATGCATTCCATCCGCCTTGGCTTCGGTATGCAACATGACTTGGTGTGGAAAACTTTTTTGTTATCCACCGAAGGAATAGGATCCGGTTCCTATGACCATCTTGCTCTCCGCAGTGGCCTTCGTCTTCTTATTAACTCTTCTCATTATCATTCATGAGTTGGGGCACTTTTCTGCGGCGCGCAAGTCTGGCGTAGTGGTCGAGGAATTTGGCTTCGGACTGCCGCCAAAGGCGAAGACACTCTTCACGTCCGGCGGGACGAAATTCACTCTGAACTGGATTCCCTTCGGCGGCTTCGTACGACTTCGCGGTGAGACAGCCCTCACGCAATCCGAGCGCGATAAGCCGGGGAGTTTCCATCGCGCTTCGCTCTGGGCACGGGTACTCATCCTCTCGGCGGGTGTCATCATGAATTTTCTCCTTGCGTTCGTCCTCCTCACAGTCGGCTTCTCTGCCGGGCGCTGGGTGCCGACGTACTACTCCATCGAGGAGATGCAGGATCACGCCGCACGCGGGATTATCACGCTGCAGCTGGGTGTGGCCATCGAGCAGGTGACGAGCGGCGGGACGGCAGCAGCAGTGGGTGTGCCGGACAAGAGCATTCTCCTCAAGGTCGACGGGACATCCGTGACGACGGCGGATCAGGTGGCTCCTCTGCAGGTCGGCAAGCAGCGCGTTCAGTACACGGTGCTCGTCGGCAAGGGTGCGGGTACGGAGCAAGTGTTCTCTCTTCCGCTCAAGGAAGGAAAATCCGGCGTGGTGATTTCTACCATTCCCCGGACACTCTCTTCTCCACTCCGCAATCCCTTCACTTCCATGCTCTTGTCTCTGCGGGAAGCTCGCATTATGACGGTACAGACGATTTTGGGCATAGGTACGCTCTTCTCTTCTCTCGCACACAGTGGTCGTGTTCCTGAAGGTATCACCGGTATCGTCGGGATCGCACAGCTCACCTACACCTCCGTGCAGGCCGGATTCATGACCTATCTCCGGCTCGTCGCGTTGCTCAGTCTCAGTCTCGCGATTCTCAATGTTCTCCCGTTCCCCGCGCTCGACGGTGGACGATTGCTCTTCGTCCTTGTGGAGATGGTCACGAGGCGTCCGCTGAACCGTCGCTTCGAAGCGGCGACCAATGCACTGGGGTTTGCCGTGCTCATTGCCATCATTCTCCTTATCACTGCGTATGACATCATCCGTCTCTTCTAGTGTTCTCGCACCAACTACTCACGCGGTTGTGAGTATGCCGGGAGACATTCGCGATCTCTGGATCCAGATTCTCACAAGTCTGGATGAGCGATTGCCTAGGGGCGCCTTCATCACGTGGTTTCGGGATACTACCCTTCTCGGTCGCGATGCCGGCAAACTTATTGTCGGGCTGGCACTGCCGATGTCGCTCACATGGCACATGGAGCACTACCGCACCATGACCCTCGAGATCGCTCGCACCATCGATCCCTCGATCGAGCAGATCGTCTATCAGGTGGATGGATCGCTGAAGGACAACCGCGAGCGCTCTCCGGATCTTCTCTCGCTCTTCCCGGAGAACAAGCGTCGCAAGCTTCCGGGTCGTGCGGAGGTGAAGGTGGCGGAGGGGATCACGAGCAAGCTTCTTTCGCCCAAGTACACGCTGGAGAATTTCGTCGTTGGTGCCAATAATCGCCTTGCGCATGCCGCATGCCAGTCCGTCGCCGCCAATCCCGGCGCGAAGTACAATCCACTCTTCCTCTACGGCGGTGTGGGGCTTGGCAAAACGCACCTCCTCCAGGCGACTGGCAACGCGATCCTTCGGGAGATGCCGCGCGCTACCGTCGTCTACACCACGACTGAGGATTTCACCAATCAGGTGGTGGAGGCGATCCGCACGCAGAAGATGGAGCAGTTCCGCCGTCGCTACCGCCCTGTGGACGTGCTCATCGTCGATGACGTCCAGTTCCTCGCGAACAAAGATCGCACGCAGGAGGAGTTCTTCCATACCTACAATGCGCTCTTCGAGGAGCGCCGCCAGGTGATCCTCTCGGCAGACCGTCCTCCACAGGAATTGCAGCTTGAGGAGCGCCTCATCTCCCGCTTCGCCCGCGGTATGATCGCCGATGTTTCTCTTCCCGATTACGAAACGCGCCTCGCGATCCTCGTGGACAAGGCGCGCGAGTATCAGCTCTTCATCGACATGGCGGTTCTGCAGTTCATCGCGGAGCACACCACGCGCAATGTCCGCGAACTCGAGGGCATCCTCATGCAGGCCGTGGCGCAGTACGATCTGGAGCAGCGCATGCCCACGGTGAAATCCATCGCCGAGATCATGCACAAGCTCAACCGCGATCCGCATGAGAAGCCGGAAGATGTGGGATTCTCCAAGGCTCCCGAGCAGCGTTCGACCTTCCAGGATGTGATGGAGTCGGTCAGCCGTTACTATTCCATTTCGCAGCAGGAGATGCTCGGTGCTTCCCGCGTTCGCGAGATTCTCCTTCCGCGCCAGATCGCGATGTACATCGGCAAGCACCGGCTGGGCATGAGCCACGTTCGCCTCGGCGAAATCTTCTCGGGCCGTGATCACACGACGGTGATGAATTCCGTGACGAAGATCGAAGAGAAGATGGTGAGTGATGCGCAGATGCTTCGCGAAGTGCATTCGCTGGAGCAGGAGCTGGGGTTTGTGTGAGGATCGAAAAGATATTGAGCAGAGCAGGTCTTCGACCTGCGGTAGCACCATGAACTTTGTATTACAATTTCAGGGGTGTGGATGTAACGGTTCATCGTTTGCCTTGTAGCCGGGCTTCTGGTCAGCGGGTCGAAGACCCACACTGAGTCGCGAAATTGGCCGTCATAGATTGCCGTTCAGGCAATATTGGCCTGCGGCTTTCGTGTTCTTCCTCTATACTCCCATCCACTATGGCACACTCCCACTCCTCCGAAAGTTCTCCCGCGGGAAATCTCTACGACAAGCTCATCACACTCCTCGATGAGCACAAGGCGCACTACCGCCTCATCGACCATGCGCCGGAGGGACGGTCGGAACTCGTGAGCAAGATGCGCGGGAATACGCTTTCGCAGGCGGCGAACTGCATTGTGGTGATGGTGAAGATCGGCAAGAAAACGACGAAGTTTGTGCTGGCCGTCTATCCCGCTGACGTGAAGCTCGATCTCAACGCCGTGAAGGCGCTCTTCCAGGGAACGTACGTGTCCTTCGCATCGCCCGACATTGCCGAGAGATTGGCCGGCAGCGTGATGGGTACGGTTTTGCCGTTTTCCTTCAGCGAAGAGCTGGAGCTCATCGTGGATCCTTCGCTCCTCGAGAATGAGGAAATCTTCTTCAACGCTGCTCGTCTGGATCGTTCGATTGCCCTGAAGGCGAGTGACTACAAGGAGATCGCTCAGGCACGGTACGAATCGATCGTCCAGGGAACCGCGGCGCCCGCTGCTGTAGTTGTAAAGTCCCAGAAGAAGGAACCCGTCGTCGATGCGCTCTACCAGCTCCGCCACTCCGTCGCGCATGTCCTGGCTCAGGCCGTGCTCAAGCTCTGGCCCGATACGCAGGTGACCATCGGCCCGCCGATCGATACCGGCTGCTACTACGATTTTCTCTTTGTGACTCCTATCACGGATGAGGATTTGCCGAAGATCGAGAAGGAGATGCGCAAGATTATCGGTTCATGTCAGAGCTTCGAGATGCAGGCGTACTCCATCGCGGATGCCGTTGCTTTCTGGAAGAAGCGCGGACAGCACTTCAAGGTGGAGCTCATCGAGGATCTGGCGAAGGAGGGGGAGACGGAGGTGACGCACTACCGCAATCTCGATCCCAAAGGACAGGAGATGTTCGTGGACCTCTGCCGCGGCGGACACGTCGGCAATCTCCGCGACATAGCACAGGATGGATTCAAGATCATGAGTCTGGCCGGTTCGTACTGGCGCGGAGATGAGAAGCGCGAACAGCTCACCCGCATCTACGTCGCGGCGTTTGCTTCGAAGGTGGAATTGGATGCGTATTTGACACTGATGGAGGAGGCGAAGAAGCGTGATCATCGCAAGCTCGGCAAGGAGATGGATCTCTTCACGTTCTCCGAGCTCGTGGGGCCGGGATTACCGCTCTGGACACCCAAGGGAACGATCTTACGAAATTTGCTGGATGACTTCGTCTGGGAGCTTCGGCGTGCGCGCGGGTACGAGAAGGTCACCATTCCTCATATTACGAAGAAGGATCTGTACGAGACGAGCGGTCACTGGCAGAAATTCCAGAATGATCTCTTCAAAATCGTTACACGTGAGGGTCATACCTTTGCGATGAAGCCGATGAACTGTCCGCACCACACGCAGATTTATTCTTCGCAGGCACGCAGCTACAAGGATCTGCCGCAGCGCTACGCGGAGACGACGATGTGTTACCGCGATGAGCAGACGGGTGAACTCCACGGACTCTCGCGGCTCCGTGCGTTCACGCAGGATGATGCACACGTCTTCTGCCGCAGCGGTCAGGTCAAAGAGGAATTCCTGCGAATTTGGGACATCATCGATACGTTCTATCCAGCGATGGGATTTCCGAATCTTCGCGTTCGTCTCTCGCTGCACGATCCGGAGCACTTCGAGAAGTATCTGGGGACACCGGAAGTGTGGAAGAGCGCCGAAGAGGACATCCGGTCGATCGCCAAAGAGCGCGGGATTGCGTTCACGGAGGTTCCTGGCGAAGCGGCGTTCTACGGTCCCAAAGTGGACTTCATGGCCAAGGACGCCATCGGGAGAGAGTGGCAGGTGGCGACGATCCAGCTCGATATCAATCTGCCGGAACGGTTCGATCTCACGTGCATCAATGAGAAGGGCGAGAAGGAGCGCATCGTCATGATCCACGCGGCGATCATGGGCGCCATCGAGCGTTTCCTCAGTATCTTCATCGAACACTGCGCCGGGCACTTCCCGCTGTGGCTCGCTCCGGTGCAGGTTGCGATCATCCCGGTGGCCGGTCCGCATGAGGAGTATGCACAGGAAGTGATGAAGGAACTGAAGGCCAAAGGCATCCGCGCCGTCTTCATGGATTCATCGGAGTCGCTCGGCAAACGTATCCGGGAAGGAGAGAAGCAGCGCATCCCGTACCTTCTGGTGATGGGAGATAAAGAGGTGGCGGATAAGGCGGTGGCTGTGCGGAATGTGGTGACGAAGAAGCAGGTGACGGTTCCGTTGGATGAGTTCATTGCGCGGACGATGGATGACGTGAAGGAGCGAAGGCTCGGGGCGTCGATTGGCGAGTGAATAGTGTGTAGTGAATAGTGAGTAGCGCAGAGAATTTGCCTGACGATCTACCCACTACCAACTACGGGTTAGGGAGCAGATGAATGTTACCACTTTGGGCAGCACTTAATAAGTGCTCCC